>DGKN01000002.1:0-175 GCA_002387005.1 Propionibacteriaceae bacterium UBA4569 | reverse complement strand
ACCGGCGGCATGGGCGCCTACACCCCGCTGGCCTGGGCTCCTGCCGACATCGTCGGCCAGGTCGAACGGACGGTGATCATGCCCAGCCTGCGCGAGATGGAACGCCGCGGCACCCCCTTCTCCGGCCTGCTCTACGCCGGCCTCGCACTGACCTCCCGCGGCATCCGGGTGATCG
>DGKN01000259.1:17692-21488 GCA_002387005.1 Propionibacteriaceae bacterium UBA4569 | reverse complement strand
ACGGCGTGCTGGAGCCCGCATTTGAGGACGGCTCGGTGGTCGCGCTCGAACTCGTCGTCGGCGCTTGTCCGGGCGTGCCCGAGCACGCAGCCAAGGCGAACGCCAGTGCTGTGCTTGCAATCAACTTCTTGGCACTCGTACTCACGAGGGCCCCCTCTCGTCTGCAGCGTCATTGCCACAAGCCGAGCCGGACGTCGTGGTGCTCACCGACCCGACACTGGGGGCAGCAAGCAATTCATCACTCCCCCGAGTTGGGACCCATACTGCGACAGATGATGGTTTTACCGCTACTGCAGGACACNNCCCGCGATGTGTGTAGGGACAGGGATCGCCGGGTCCTTGGTGCCTATTTGAAAACAGTCGCACGAAGTTGTCAGCGAACCTGACTTCAGTCCGTGCGGCGCGCACCCCGAAGACCGCCGACGGGCGTCATCAGCGCCTCGACCTCATCGACCCTCACGCGAATGATTCGGTTCCCCAGGCGATAGGCGGTCAACTCACCACTGCCGATCCGTCTGCGCACGGTCCATACGCTGACTCCAAGGAGTTCGGCCGCATCGGCGATGGTGACCATAGAACGCGGGGCCTTCGCTGTCTTCGCTTCATGGATTTTCATGCCCTCACAAGACGCGCTCCAACGGACCGTGGCCATGTCGTAGGGGGCGCATGGGGGAACGCCTAGTCAAACGAGCGTTCCCCCTCTCACTCTCAGCCGTGACCTCGGGCCATCTCGGAGAGTCGTGCTGCAATTTCGGCATCCCGGTTGCGGGCAACGTGCTGATACCTCATTGCCGCGCCCACTGTGGAATGGCCCATCCGATTCATCAACTCAGGCAGGGTGGCTCCCGCCACAGCGGCCATCGTCGCGCCCGTATGGCGAAGGTCGTGCCAGCGCAGATCATCTCGCCCGGCCTTCGTCCTCGCCGGGTAGTACCAGCGATAGAGCGTGCTGGTGGCCAGCTGTTCCCCCGAGTCCCGTCCAACGAACAAGAGCGCATCCTTCGCTGGTCCGACGAACTCCTTGAGGTGCTCGTGCACGGCGGGCATCACGTGAGGCGGAATGGTGACATCGCGGATTCCTGCCTGGGATTTCGGANNGATGGGGGCCTGGCCGGCGACTCTGGTCACGGCCCGACGAACTCGAACGACCTGTCGCGAGAGCACGATGTCACCTCGGCGCAGTTCCAGGATCTCACCTTGCCGAAGCCCGGTCCACGCAGCCAGGAGCACTGCAAGGCGGAGTCGCTCCGGCATGTGTCGCACGATGATTTCGAGTTCCTCCAGCGTCGCTGGCTCAGGCTCATGAACCCGCTTGACGCTCCCCGCCCCGGGGATCATGCAGGGATTCCTCGTGAGGCCATCAAGCTCGCGTACTGCACTGTTCATGATTGTCCGGAGCAAGCTGTATGCGTGTGCGCGACTCGTCGGTGTCCCAGGTGCCAGGGACGCATACCAGGTGCGGACCCGGATGGGGGTGATCATGTCCAGGGTGAGCGGCCCGAAATGGGGCATGAGATACCGGTCCAGCAGCATCTCGTAGAGCTTTCGCGTCGCCGGCTTGAGATCTCGGCTCATGACCCAGGCGAGCGAATACTCCTCGAAGGTCGGCGGCCGCGAGCTTCGCTCGTGTTCGAGACGCAGTCGTGGCGGAATCCAGTCCGCCCTCGTACAAGCGTCTCGTTCATCGGCCAGCCAGCCCTCGGCCTCTGCCTTGGTCCTGAAGGTGTCAGGCGCTTGGTGTCGTACAGTGTCAGGACCCGTGTAGTAGGCCTGCCAGCGCCCTGAGGGCAGCTTTCGCAGCCCGCCAAATCCTCGTCGGGAACCCCTTGTCATCTTTCCTCCGCGTGCACTCCGCGTGCACTAACCGTGCACTTGAGAGCCTTCTGGAGCCCACTTCTGCACTCACGCATCAGGCTCTGCAGAACGACATCTCCGCTTGTGGGAACGCTCTAACAAGGCAAGATGCCCCGCTCGGTGCCTAGGCTCAAGGGAGGTTCAAATCCTGTCCCCGCTACGAAACCGGAGGCGCCTTCGGTCAGGAAACTGACCGAAGGCGCCTTTGTCATGCTGGCTCCCCCGGTTCGCAGATGCGGCATAGTGTCCCGATGCCCACGATGACCCCTGTTGAACAGATCCGGGCGCCACGCATGCCCCGACGACTCCTCCAGTTGGTCGTCGGACTCTGGCTCTTCGGAGCATCGATGGCCCTGATGCTGCGGTCCCACCTCGGGCTCGACCCCTGGGATGTCTTCCACCAAGGAGTCGCGGCGCACGTCCCGCTGACGATCGGGCAGGTGACCATCCTGACCGGGGCCGTCGTGCTGCTTCTCTGGATCCCGCTGAAGCAATGGCCCGGCCTGGGGACCGTGCTCAACGTCATCCTCATCGGCCTCGCAATGGACGCGACGCTGGCGCTCGTCCCCGACCCCCAGCTCGGTACCGACTGGGCCTGGCGGGCCGTGCTTCTCGCTGCGGGCATCGTCTTGAACGGCATCGCGGGCGGGCTCTACATCGGCGCGCAGCTCGGCCCTGGACCGCGCGATGGCCTGATGACGGGCCTCGCTCCGCTGACCGGACGCTCCATCGGGCTGGTGCGCACACTGATCGAGGTGACGGTGCTGGCGATCGGCTGGCTCCTGGGCGGAACCGTGGGCGTCGGCACGGTCGCCTACGCCGTGACCATCGGGCCGCTGGTCCAGTTCTTCCTGCCGCGTCTCGAGGTCAAGCTGGACTGACCGGCCACCCCTGTTCCCGGCGCGTGGCTAGGGTGGCACCCATGCCTGCGCAGCTCGACTATGTGATCGAACAGACCACCTTGGCCAATGGCCTGAGGGTGGTCGTCAACCCCGACCCCACCAGCCCCGGCGTCGCCGTGAACCTCTGGTACCACGTGGGTTCCGGGGACGAGCAGCCCGGACGCACCGGCTTCGCCCACCTCTTCGAGCACCTGATGTTCGCCGGTTCCGACCAGGTGGGGAATGGCGAGCACCTGGCCGTCATGCAGGCAGCCGGGGGATCGGTGAACGCCACCACCTCCTTCGAGCGGACGAACTACTTCGAGACCGTCCCGCGCGGCGCGCTGGAGCTCGCGCTCTGGCTGGAGGCGGATCGTCTCGCGTCCCTCACGGTCGACCAGACCAACCTCGACACCCAGCGGCAGGTCGTCAAGGAGGAGAAGCGACAGCGCTACGACAACGTCCCCTACGGTGACCAGCTGGAACTGCTGATGGCGCTCAACTTCCCCGCCGAACACCCCTACGCGCACACCACCATCGGCGCGATGGCCGACCTGGACGCCGCGACCCTCACCGAGGTGCAGGACTTCTTCCGGAGCTGGTACAGCCCGTCCAATGCCGTGCTCACGCTCGCCGGCGCCGTCGGGGCCGATGAGGGCTTTCGGCTGGCGGATGAGTACTTCGGGACGCTGACCGCGGTCCCCGCCCCAGTCCGGTCCACCACGGCCGCGCTCCCCCCGCACACCGGGGTGCCGCGGCTGGTGGTGCAGCGCGACGTCCCGCGCTCGGCCCTGCACCTGGGCTGGCTGACACCGGCCACGGACCACGCCGACGCCCCGGCCGTCGAACAAGCCCTGGCGGTGCTGGGCGGGGGCCAGTCGTCCCGGCTGCACAAGGACCTCGTCCGCGACCGGCAACTCGCCGAGGGAGCCGGGGCCTCGTCCATCCAGCTGGCGCGCGGCAACACGCTCGCGCTGGTCTCCGCCCGGGCCCGTGAGGGCGTCAGCCTCGACACGCTCGAGGAGGCCGTCCTGGAGCACCTGAGCGCGCTGGGAACCGAT
>DGKN01000259.1:12566-17641 GCA_002387005.1 Propionibacteriaceae bacterium UBA4569 | reverse complement strand
TCGGCGCCTTCGCGACCCTCTTCGGCGACCCGACACTGCTGAACTCCCACCTGGCGCAGGTGCAGGCCGTCACCGCGGACGACGTCCGCCGGGTGAGCGCCGCATACCTGGCGCCAGACCAACGCAGCGCGCTGGAGTACCACCAGTCCCCCGCTACTCCCGCCGTCACCAGCACCAACCCCACAGCCCCCGCGCACAGCCAGGAGCAGGCATGAGCACCCGTCCCGAACGCCCCCAGATCGGCGAGCCCGCGCCGTGGGACTTCCCCAGCCCGCGAGTCCGGGAGCTCGACAACGGCCTGGCCGTATGGCTCTTCGACCTGCCCGGGCAGCACGTCGTCACCGCCGAGTTGTGCCTCGACATCCCACTCGCGGTCGAACCCGTCGAGCACGAGGGCGTCGCCATGATCGCGCTTCGAGTCAGCGACGAGGGCACCACCACGCACCCCGACGGTGAGGTGCTCGACCTGCTCGAGGCGTGCGGGGCGGCCTATGACGGTGGCGCTGGGACGCANNACTGCTCGCTGGACGTACCGGCCCCGCGCCTGCGCCGGGCCATGGAACTGTTCGCGGAGATCGTCCGCATCCCGGCCATTGCCGCCGCCGACGTCGAACGGCACGTTGCCTTGCGGCTGGCCGAGATCGAGCAGTCGCGCATCTCCCCCGGGTCGCTGGCCAGCCTTGGTCTGAAGAAGGTGCTCTACGCCGACGACGACCGCAGCTCGCGTCCCGCCGGCGGCTCGGCGANNCGCGTTCGTGCCTTCCACGACCAGTGGTGGCGTCCGGCCGGTGCCGTGCTCGTCGTTGCCGGAGACCTGCCGCACGACGTGGACGCCATCGTCGACGCGTGCTTCGCCGACTGGACCGGCCCGGACAGCCCCGCACAGCACCAGGCGCCACGGCACCAGGGCGCGGCCAAGGCGAGCGATGGACGTCCGGTCGTTCACCTGATGGATCGTCCCGGAGCCGTGCAGGCGGAACTGCGCCTGTTCGGGCCCTCTGTCGGCCGTGGCAGTGACGTGTTCGCACCGCTGCAGGTGGCGTGCACCGCGATGGGCGGTTCCTTCGGCAGCCGCCTCAACCACCTGCTGCGCGAGGACCGCGGCTACACCTACGGCGTGTCCATGTCGACCAGCCCCGGACGCGACCAGGACGGGCAGTGGTCGATGGGTGGCAGCTTCCGCACCGAGGTGGCCGTCGCGGCGCTCGGGGACGCGCTGGACACGCTGTTCGCCAACGAGCCCTTCACCACCGACGAGGTCAGCGACGCGATCACCTACCAGGTGGGGATCGCACCGCTGCGCTATGCCACCGCCGAGGGCGTCGCCGGTCAGGCCATCTCGCTGGCCTCGGTGGGCCGCGAACCCGGCTATGTGAACGAACACTTCGCGCGCATCCGGGCGGTCACGCCCGAGGCGGCGACGGACGCCTTCGGCCAGGTGATCACGCCCGCATCGACCCGCGCGCTGCTGGTTGGTGACGCCCTGGAACTGCGTCCAGCACTCGAAGCGGCGGGCTACCAGGTGTGGGACCTGTCAGCCCTCACCGACTGATCACGGGCCGGAGCGACTAGCGCAGGGCCTTCTGGGCCGCTGCCACCTTGGCCTGCGCGACCGCCATTTGCTTCTGGTAGGTCGCCAGGTCACCCTTCTTCAGGGCCGTGTCGGCAGCGCTGAAGGCCGTCGCCGCCTCCCGCAGCAGGGCCTGGGCCGCGGCCGCACCCGTGGCCGGGGAGGTCGTCGGCTTCTCGGACGTGGAGCCGTCCTCAGAGCCCTCGCCCGTGTCGGCGCCGGCGTCCCCGACGAAGACCATGTCCAGGGCCTGCTGCAGGGTGTCACCGATGCCGATGTGCTCACCGAACCGGACGACGACGAAGCGCAGCACTGGGTAGCCGCCGCTGGTGGACTGCTGCTGGGTGTAGATCGGCTCGACATAGAGCAGACCGCCGCCGATGGGCAACGTCAACAGGTTCCCGTAACTGGCCGCGGCGGACCCCTGGACGTAGTTGCGCATGCGCGTCGCCACGGTCTCGTTGGCCATCATCGCGTTGTAGGTCTGTCCCGGTCCGGCGATCTGCTGGCGGTCGGAGAGCTTCAGCACCCGGATGCGTCCGTAGTTCTTGCTGGACGCGTCCGCGTCGACCGCGACATAGGCGGCGAGGTTCTCACGGTCCTTGGGGACGAAGACGGCCGTCTGGCTGAAGATCGCCTCGCTGTCGCCCGGCCACTTGATGGACAGGTAGTTGGGCGCCTCCTTGCGACCGTCCTTCTTGACCGGGTCGTTGGGCACCTCCCACAGGTCCGACTTCTGGTACCAAGTGCTCGCGTCGGTGGTGTGGTAACGCCCCAGCACCTGTCGCTGCACCTTGTACAGGTCCTGCGGGTAGCGCATGTGCGACAACAGGTCCGCGCTGATCGCGGAGCGGGGCTTCACCACGCCCGGGTAGGCCTTCTGCCAGGTCTGCAGCATCGGGTCGTCCTCATCCCATGCGTACAGGTCCACGGTTCCGTCGTAGGCATCGACCACGGCCTTGACCGCATTGCGCATGTAGTTGACCGGTTGGGGCGCCTGCAGCCCGCCGGTGACCGCGTCGNNCTCGAGTTCGGGTAGTTGGCCGAGGTGGTGTAGCCATCGACGATCCACACGATGCGCCCGTCCACGACCGCCGGGTAGGTGTCGGAGTCGAGCGTCAGCCAGGGGGCGACCTTCTGGACGCGTTCGCGCGGCGTGCGGTCGAACAGGATGCGGGAGGCATCGTTGACGCGCTCGGAGAGCAGCAGGTTGATGTCGCCGTAGCGCGCAGCGAACATGGCGCGCACGATCGGGTTGCCGATGCCCACGCCGCCAGTACCGGCGTAGGTGGTGCGCGACTCATTGCCCTGCGCGCCGCCACCAGGGGTGTCCAGCTCGACGGGTGCCTGCCCCGCCGGGGCGCCCACCACCGACCAGGTCTGGCTGCGTTCACCGAAGTAGATCCGGGACTCGGTCTCCTTCAGCGGGCCAACGGTGGGGATCTGCTGGGCGATCCAGTCGGGCTCACCGCTGGCCTGGCGACGGTTGCCATAGGCGGCGACCATGCCGTAGCCGTGGGTGTAGAAGGTGTGCAGGTTGTTCCATGAGCGGTCGGGAACCTGGTCCAGGTCGATCTCACGGGCGGCCACCACGGCGTCGGTGAACTGGCCGTCGATGGTGTAGCGGTCGACATCGAGCACGGACGGGAAGGAGTAGTAGCCCTTGACCTGCTGCAGCTGCTCGAAGGCCGGACCCATCAGGGCCGGGTCGATCAGACGAACGCCCGGGAGTGCCTCCGCGTCGGTCTTCAACTGGCCCGCCGAGACGGTCGTGCGGGCATCGTAGTCGGCAACCCGGACGTCGTCGATGTCGTAGGCCGACCTGGTCGCGTCGATGTTGGCCTCAATGTAGGGACGCTCCAGGGACGGCTCGTCGGGGCGCACCTGAAAGCGCTGCACGAAGGCCGGATAGAGACCGGAGACGACGATGCTGGAGATCAGGGCGAGCACCAGGCCCACCAGCCCGGAGGGCCAGCGACGCAACCGCGTGTTGGCGGCGAACAGGATCGCGCAGACGATGGCGATACCGACCATCACGTCCTTGGCCGCGATGCGGTTGTGGTGGTCGGTGTAGCCGATGCCGGTGAACAGGGAGTTGTTGCTGGTGGCGTATCCGAAGCGGTCAAGCCACAAGGAGCATGCCCAGCCGAGCAGCAGCAGGGCCATCAGCGCCGAAAGGTGGGTACGGGCAGGTCCGGTCAGGGCAGGAACCCCCTGCTCGCGGGCGATCCGCACTCCCCCGGGACCCTGCACGACGCGCACCTGGTTCATGGCGCCGTGGACAAGATGCGTNNCGCACAGATCAAGGCGGCCATCAGCTGCCCCAGCAGATGCCGGTACCACGGGAGGTCGAAGACGTAGAAGGAGACGTCGCGGCCGAACCACGCGTCCGTCTGGCCGAAGGGGGTTGCATTGCGCCAGGCGAGGAAGGTGTCGGCCTGCCCTGCCCCGGCCAGACCGGCCATCAGCGCCAGCGCGGCCGTCGGTGCCCAGATGGACAGGACGCGCGGGAAGTCGGCCAGGTCGCGACGGCCCAGCACCCGCACCTTGGGACGGAAGCGGTGTACCAGCAGCAGGTTCCCGCCGACCACCGCGCCCATCAGGACGGCGAAGGCCAGGAACAGCCCGATCTGCGTCACCATCCGGGTGCGGAAGACCTCGCCGAAACCCAACTGCTTGAACCACAGCCAGCTCGTCCAGAGCCAGGACAAGCCGTAGCCGACGACCAGGAGCGCCGCGAGGGCGGCGAGGGCGGGGACCAGCGCCGGTCGGCGTCCCCTCAATGGATTGACCCTGATGCTGCTCATCGCAGCGTGTCCGCCAACGCGGTGGCCAGGCCGGGCACGAGTTCCCGGCCCCCGAGAAGTTCGTCCGGGGCGCTGACCAGACGGGCGAGGCCGTGCTGGGAGCCGTCTCGCAGGACGCCGACGACGACACGGACGTCCTGGCGGGAGGCATGGTTGTTCACGAACTGCGCCGCCTGGTCGGGGTCGGAGGGGATCTCGTCCTCGAAACCCGCGGGCAGGAAGGTGCGCTCCAGGCTGAGCGCGCAGCCGGCAACGCTGGCCGGCCACTGGATGCGCGCGAGCACCGACTGCAGGTCGTCCCCGCCGTGGAAGTCCTCCTGCTCAACCGAGCTGAGCGCATCTGGCTCCCCCGGCTGCAGGTGCTCGGCCAGGCTGGGCTCGGCCCGGATCAGCTCATCCGTGCGCACCAGCGCGAACAGTCGCGCGGGCTGGTCCCAGCCCTGGGCTCCTACGTGGCGCTCGATCTCCGCCAGCGCTGCGACCAGCGCGACGGGCAGCTCCTCGGGTTGATCGTCGACGACCTGGTCGCCCTGGTTCTCGATCCGGTCGCCCTGATTTTCCATCGGGTCGTCCTGGTTCTCGGTCAGCACCGGGGAACCTCCTTGTCATTGCCGTCCCTGAGAGCCTGTAGTCCGGCGACGGTATCCGCCAGCGTCGACACCTTCAACAAATCCATGGACGACCCGGCAGAGCCGAGG
>DGKN01000259.1:4086-12550 GCA_002387005.1 Propionibacteriaceae bacterium UBA4569 | reverse complement strand
GATCTTGCGGCCGCCGACCAGGTCGCCCTCGGTGATCTGGTCATAGATCGCCAGCGAGAACACCAGACCTGCGCTCGGCCCGACGATGTTCGGGTCGATGCCGTAGCTGACGCTCGGCGCGTACCGGTAGCCGATGACCTGCTTGATGCCGACCACTGGAACCGTCTTGGAATCGTTGGAGGCGATGGTGTTGACCGTCACGTCGCGGCTCACACCGTCTCGCAGGACGGTGAAGACGACCGCGTCGCCGACCTTGTGCGCGCTGACGATGCGCTTCACGTCGTCCATCGTCTGGACGTCGGTCTGGTCGACCTTCTGGATCAGGTCACCGGGTTCGAGCTTCTGGTAGGACGGGCCGGAGACGACCACCGAGCGCACCTGGGGCATCTCCGTGACCGGTATCTTCGCGGCACGCAACGCGGCCACCACCGCGTCCGCCTTTGAGTCGTCCATCATCTCGACCTCTTCGTCGCGGACTTCCTGGGCGCTCTTGCCGCGTGGATAGACCATGTCGCGTGGCAGCACGTCGCGGTTGGGAAGCCAATAGGCGGCCAGCGCCTCGGGCAACCCGAGGAAGGAGTCGGCGCGAGTCACCTGCACCGTGGTCATCCGCAGCTCACCCGTCACCGGCCAGGTCTTGGTCCCGCTCACCTGCACGACGGGCTTGCCGCCCTGAGTGGCGAGCAGGTCGACGGTCGAACCGGGCGACCACGAGACGAAAGGCACCTTGACCAGCGCAAGCGCCGCGGCCAACGAGACGAAGCACCCCGCAGACACGATCGCGGTCCAGGTCTGGGACGACACGCGTCGGGCCTGGGCACGCACCGGTGCGGGCACGAGTCGGGCGGCGACGTCTGTCATGGCGGCCAGCCTACCTGCTGCCCCACCCGTAGCCGCGGCGCGGTTCGCGGCCAGTCTTGCCCTGTGCGGTTCAATGGTTGCCATGAGCGACGACAGCCGCAAGCCCGAGGACCGGGACCCCCAGGAGATGCTCGCGGAAATGCTGCGACAGATGGGCATCACGCCGGGAGTTGACGGCCAGATTGACCTGGGCGCCCTGCTTGGCCGACTGCAGCAGCAGATGGCCGCCTTCGGGATGGGCGCCGACGCTTCCGGCGGTGGGGTGAACTGGCAGCAGACGCGAGCCCTGACGCGGCAGGTGACCGCGTCGCTGGGCTCAGACCCCACCCCCTCTGACTCCTCGCGCCGTCAGCTGACCGAGGCGACGCGGCTGGCCGAGCTGTGGCTGGACGAGGCCTGTGACTTCGCCCAGGTTCCCGCAGCTGCCCAGGCCTGGAGCCGGGCAGAGTGGGTCGAGCACACCATGGACGCCTGGCAGCAGGTGTCAGGACCCGTCGTGGCATCGATCGCGACCGCGATGTCCACCATGCTCAGCGGGGGCGCGATGGGCGGTGCGATGGGCGCGCTGCCGCCGGAGCTGGGGGCCCTGTCGAACATGCTGGCGCCCATGATGAAGCAGGCCGCCGGCGCCATGTACTCGATGCAGTTGGCCCAGGCGATTGGCAAACTGTCCACCCAGGTGCTCACCGGCTCCGAGATCGGCTTCCAGCTGTTGGACGTCCCCCGCGTCACCGCGCTGCCGACGAATGTGGCGGCCTTCGCCGAGGGGCTTGAGGTCTCCGCCGACGACGTGTTGCTCTACCTGCTGTTGCGCGAGGCCGCGCGCCAGCGCCTGTTCTCACAGGTCACCTGGCTCGGGCCCCAGATGCTGGCCTTGGTCGAGCACTATGCCCGCGAGATCTCCATCGACGCGTCTGCCCTCGAGGACGCCATCGACGTGGACGAGATGTCCCAGCTGACCCCGGAGAAGCTCGCCGAGATCAGCGAGCAATTGCAGGGCAAGCTCTTCGAGCCCACCCAGACCGCCGAGCAGGTGGAGATCCTGGGTCGATTGGAGACACTGGTGGCGCTCGTCGAGGGCTGGGTGGACGAGGTGGTCGCCCAAGCTGCCGGTCGCTTCATGCCCGCGGCCGGCGCCCTCTCGGAGACGCTGCGTCGCCGTCGAGTGACCGGTGGGCCGGCCGAGGAGGTGCTGAAGTCGCTGCTGGGGCTCGAGTTGCGGCCGCGTCGCGTCCGCGATGCCGCCAACCTGTGGGCAGCCCTGACCGTCGATCGGGGCGTCGGCGGCCGTGACGCCGTCTGGCACCACCCGGACCTGATCCCCACCGCTGCCGACCTGGATGATCCGCTGGGCTATGTCAGCGGGGAGTCAACCACCCAGTTGGACGACCTGGACGCTGAACTGGCGCGGTTGCTGGAGCAGGAGCGCCCCGACGACCCGTCCACCGGGGACGCCCCGCAGGGCTGAACTCAGCCGTCGACCGCTGCCTCCTCCGCCGGGCGACCCTGCCCGGCTAGCCAGCCCTCCAGGAAACCCTTGGCGCGCTCGGCCTGCGGGTAATTTGCCACCAGGTCGTGGAAGCGCGCCGTGTGGTTCATCTCGACCAGGTGGGTCAGTTCGTGGACCAGCACGTAGTCGGCCACCCAGGAGGGCATCTGCTGGAGCCGGTCGGTGAGCCGGATCACGCCCTCGTCGACGGTGCAGGACCCCCAGCGATGGTTCTGGTTGCTCACCCAGCGAACGCTGCGGGGTCGCACCGGGCGTCCGACCGCTTCATCGAGGTACTGGGCGGCCAGCCGCTCCGCCCGGTGCAGCAGCTGGTCGTCCCCCCGGGCCGGCCGTCGACGCCGTTCGGAGGCCAACACCTTGGCCACCATCTGGTCAACCCATTGGCGTTCCTGTGACGCCGTCGCACCTGCGGGGACGAGGACGACGATGCGTCCCTCCTCCCGTCTGGCCTGGATCGTCCTGCGACGTCTCGTGGAGCGGCGCACCACGACCTCGGGGGTGCTGGCAGGGGTCTGGTCGCTCGTCATGGGAACACTGTGGCAGGCCCCACTGACAGACGACTTGTCGCGCGTGCCCCGGGGCCGAAGGGGCTTGACGAGCTGGCCCATAGGCTGGAAAGCTGTGCATCCGAGGCCCTTGGCAGGTCGATCGCTCGCAGGGGAAGGCAAGTGATCAGACCGCCGAGGGCCTCACTTCATGCCCTCAGACAGCCCCGAACCAGCATTTCCCGCCCAGAACCCCCCGAAAATGGGTTCGACGCGCCGTGCAGACGCTGGCCTTTTGCTTGTTGAGCGTGGAAAGGTGTTGCGAAGAGCCCGGCCGGTGACGGTACGGCTGCCACGGGAAGTCCGTGGGGTCAGGGCCGACACCACCACAACCACAGGAGGAAAAGTGGCTGACGAGACCTACAGCGGTGAGTTCTACTGCGTGAAGTGCAAGGCCAAGCGCGAGGCCTCGGGCAACGTTGTCGTCAACGACAAGGGCACCCGCATGGCCAAGGCCAAGTGCCCCGAGTGCGGCACCAACCTGAACCGCATCCTCGGCAAGGCCAAGTGATCCGCGGCCTCTGCTGAGGCCACGAAGAACTTCGAACGGGGGCGAGCCAGTCGGCTCGCCCCCGTTCTTCGTCCCCGGGCGGAGCGTGGGACGACCACCGGACGCCCGCGGACAACACCTCGGACAACACCAGCTCGCTGGACTGTCCCCATGGACCAGATCACCCACCCACGGCTTCGTGCAGAACTGCTGCCCAGCAGCACCGGCGTCCGGTTGTGGCTGGATGACCAGCGCTGGGCCGATCTCGCCACGCCTCCCGATGAGTTGGTGGTCGCGCTGAGACGGGCGGACGGGTGGTGGCCCCGCACAGAGGAACGGTGGGACCCGCTGTGGGCGACGCTGGCCCACCACGGGCTGGCCGACCAGGGCCCCTCGGATCGGGTGCTGGGCGGGCTGAGGATCGCGGTGCTCGGTTCGGGGTCGTTGGCCCGCGCCGTGTCGGTGGCGCTGGGACGCGGCGGCGCCGACCCGATGCTGGTGATCGATCCGCGCCCGCCCTCACAACTGGAGTGGATCCACTCGACCGAGCCCACCTGCGGGCACGCGATGGCAAGGTGGCTGCTGCAGCGGCGCAAGATCGCCTGCCGGNNGCCACCCAGTACGTCGAACCGGACCGCCTGGTGGTAGACCAGCTGGTCCGCCATGGGTTGGCCCACCTGGTGCTGCGCGCCCACCGCGACCTCGGACGCGTTGGCCCGATGGTCGAACCTGGGCGCACACCCTGTCTGGGCTGCCACGACCTGGTGGTCGGCGCAAGGGACACCGGACGCGGTGCGACGGTGGCACGGCTGGGGATGCACCGCTCCGACCCGGACGAGACCGTGGTGCGGGCGGTCGCGGCGCAGGCAGTGCTGGAGGTGGGCTGGTGGGCGCAGGGGCATCGAGGACGGCTCGAGGGCCGGGTGCTGGGGCTGGACCGTCTGGCGCCCGACCTGCCCGTGGCTCGCTTCCCCGTGCACCCGGACTGCACCTGCCCGGGGTGAGGGTGATCACCCCGGCAGGACTCCGTTGGGCTGGGCTTTGTCAGCGGCACGTGGGTCAGGCTGCGAGCCATTCGGGCGATGGGTGTTTTCGCGGACGCCCCCGGGGACGCTTGCGGGCGATCACCTGCCCCTCGGCGAATATCTCACCACCCCACACCCCGTGCGGCTCCCGCCGATCCAGTGCCCCCACCAAACACGGCTCGCGGAGGGGGCACTCGACGCATACCCTCTTGGCAAGCTCGAGGTCGGCTGGCACCTCGGCGAAGAAGAGTTCTGGGTCCACCTCCAAACAGGCAGCCTGCTCGCTCGAAGCAGCGGCTGGCCAGGTGAGTTGCTCGAGGCCCCGCAAGTCGTCCGCGATGCCGTCGCTGAGGCGGGTCGTGCTGGTCTGGAAGGGGGTTTCGCGCAGTGCGGTCGTCATGGTCGAACTCCTGGAGCTGGTCTGGTCAACTGGCCGGGAGACGACGAAGGCCGTGCAGTCCCGGGGTTCTCCGGGAGGCACGGCCTGTCAGGAATGACGGGGCACTAGGCTCGCGGAGGGGTCACGTTGTTGGTGGTGGCGTAGACGCGCAGATGCTTGCCGCGCTCGGGAACACCGAGGTTGGGGGCAATGGCGGACGTTGCGTCGACGCACGCGGTGAACTTCATGACGATCGCGCTGATCTGTGTGTTCATCTCGCTGCCCTCCTCTCGGTGAATCGCCACCCGGACGCTCCGGGCTTGCGGGAAAAACATTAAAGGATTCCCGAAAGATCCTGCAACATATTTTTGACAAGGCATTTCACGACGATTCAGAGCAACACCTCGTCGCCGGGATCCTCGCCGCCGATGATCGACAGCACGTCCGCTCCATAGCGCTCGTACTTGGTGCGGCCCACCCCGCTGACGGCCAGCAGCTGCGATTCGCTGGCGGGTTCTGACTCGGCGATCGCCAACAGGGTCGCGTCGGTGAACACCACGAAGGCGGGCACCGAGGACGCGTCCGCGGTCTTCTTGCGCCACGCCTTCAGCCGCGCGAACAGCGCCTCGTCGTAATCACTGGGGCAACCCTCGTGGCGGCCCAGCTTGCGCTCGGCGCCGTTGGTCAGGCTGCGGCCGCAGACGCGGCAGACCTGTTCCTGGGCAGAACGGCGAGACGTCCGTCCCCTACCCCGCTCGCGCTGGGCCTGTGCGGCGACCGCCGCGGGCGTCAAACCGTCCAGGAAGCGGGAGGGTCCACGGGACCCCCGCCCACCGCTGCGCGTCCGGCTCCAGGAAATCCTCAGTCTGCTCCGGGCACGGGTGACACCCACGTAGAGCAACCGCTGCTCCTCGGCGAGTTGCTCCTCGGAGGTGGCGAGCACGAAGGGCAGCGTCCCCTCGGCGACCCCGAACAGCGACACGGCTTCCCACTCCAGACCCTTCGCGGCATGCATCGTGGCGAGCGTGACGCCCTGGTTGACCGGCACCTGCTGGCGGCTGGCGCGCTCGAACAGCTCCGCGACCACCTGGGAGAAGTCACGCGCCGGGCCCGCCACGCCGACGTCGTGGGCGAGGTCGACCAGCGCATTCAGCGACTCCCAGCGCTCGCGCACCTTGCCCTGGCCCTCGGGTGGTTCTTCGGCCCAGCCGAGCCCGGACAGCACGTCCTTGACCAGCGGCAGGGCCGGACCCTCGGGTTCCGCGCGGGTGGCCGACCGCAGCTGGGATAGCGCCTGCTTGATCTCGGTTCGTTCGTAGAAGCGCTCACTGCCGCGCACCATGTAGGGGATGCCAGCCTGCGTCAGGGCAGCTTCGAGCGCCGGGGATTGCGCGTTGATCCGGAACAACACCGCCATCTCGCGCCACGGCACGCCCTCGTTGGCCACCGACTGCAGCCACTGGGCCACGGCCCGGGCCTCGTCGGGTTCCTCGGCGTGGGAGGCGAACTCCACGTCCGGACCGGGCGGCTGCTGGGCCACCAGGCGCACTCCCCCCAGGGCTGGGGCGGGGGGCGACGAGGCGGTTCGCCGCGGCGCGATCACCTTGTTGGCCAGGTCCACCACCTGGGGAGTCGAGCGGTAGTCGCGCACCAGGCGGACGATCGTGGTGCCGGGGTGGGTCTGCGCGAAGGTGGTCAGGAAGGACGAGCGAGCCCCCGCGAAGGCGTGGATGGACTGGTGTGGGTCGCCGACAACGCAGACATCGTCCCGGCCGCCCAGCCACAGGTCCAGCAGGCTCTGCTGCAGCGGTGAGACGTCTTGGTACTCGTCCACCACGAAGTGGCGGTACTGCTCGCGGATCTCGCGAGCGATGTCATCGTGCTCGGAGAGCAGCGCGGCCGCGCACAGCAGGATGTCGTCGAAGTCGATCTGGCCACGGTTGCGCTTGGCGGCCTCGTAGCCGGTGAAGATCTTGGCGACCTGCTCTGCCGGGACGCCGTTGACCTGGCGCCCGGCGGCACGCGCCAGCGCCGGGTACTCCCCCGCGGTGACATTGGAGACCTTGGCCCAGCTCACCTCGGCCAGCAGGTCACGCAGCAACGCCGTGTCGACGCGGAGGCGTTGCTGCTGCGCGGCCTCGGCCACCAGACCCATGCGCCCCTCGGTCACCTGCGGTAGGTCGGTGCCATAGGCGCGTGGCCAGAAGTACTGCACCTGACGAAGTGCTGCCGAGTGGAAGGTGCGGGCCTGCACCTGGCCGACGCCCAGGCTGTGCAGCCGGCCGCGCATCTCGCCGGCGGCGCGGGTGGTGAAGGTGACTGCCAGGACTGCGCGAGGATCCATGTCACCGGTGCGGGCGCCGTGCGCGATCCGGTGCGTGATGGCGCGGGTCTTGCCCGTCCCGGCACCGGCGATCACGGCGACGGGACCACCAAGGGACGTTGCGACCTGGCGCTGCTCATCGTCCAGCGCGCCAAGGATGTCGTCGGGTCGGTCCACGACAGAAGACCTTATGCCCCCCGTCTGATGCCCCCGGTCTGATGCTCCCGGTCTGATGCTCCGGCGACGCACCTCAACCGCACCCTCGCAAGAACTGTCAGGGGCCGCGCCTAGGGTGGTCAGCACCATGACAGCACTGCTCCGCCTGCGCCTCAGCGACAGCTGGGAAGACCTCGCCGCCGACCTGGCCGGCGAGCTGCGTTCCGTAGACGTCGACCCCTTCGTGTCCATCCCCATTGTCGTGGGTGGCCCGGCGGCGTCTCGGCGCCTCTCGCAGGTGCTGGCGACACGCCTCTCGGACGACGGGCTGGGCATCTGCGCGGGCGTGGAGTTCACCCAGTTGAGGCGGCTGAGACGGGCGCTGGAGCATGACCTGCTCGGTCTGGACGCGGCCACCGATCCCTGGCGCAGCCGTGGTCTGGCGATGGCCGTCCTGGAGGTTCTGGACGAATGCTCCGGCCAACCCTGGGCTACCGTCCTGGACCACCACCTCCGCTCGGCAGAGGCACGTCCGGGACGCCGGCTGGCGACCGCGAACAAGATCGGCGGGTTGTTCCTGGGTTACTGCCGCACGGCACCTGGGATGGTGCGCGAATGGTCCGCCGGTCGAGCAGTGGGCGCCGATGGGCAACCGCTTCCCGGACACCGTGAATGGCAGCCCCAGGTGTGGCTGCGGGTCCGAGCGCTGCTCGACCCCGCCCCCGACCCGGTGGCCCGGCACGACCTGCTGACCGACGCAGTGGCCACCCTCGCTGCCAACGAAGAGGTGCTCCGCCTGCTCGATCCCACGCCCTGCACCCCACTCGACCGAGCCCTGGTGCAGGCCCTGGCCACCAGTCGCCCCGTGCATGCCTGGTTGTTGGACCAGTCGGAGATGGACGGCGCCCTGGTGTCCCGCTTTGGCGGCTTGCGCGCCGAGGCCCTGGATCGTTGGCGCACGGCTGCGGACGCCGTCGAGGTACTGCCGCCGGTGGCTCCTCGCCCGCGCGGGCTGCTCGGGGCGCTGCAGCATGGGGGCGATGGCGCTGAGGCCGGCTCGGTGCAGATCCATCGGGCGCACGGCCTGGACCGCCAGGTGGAGGTCTTGCGGGAGTCACTCGTCGCGCTGTTCGAGGACGACCCGACACTCGAGCCGCGTGATGTCGTCGTCGCCT
>DGKN01000259.1:0-4012 GCA_002387005.1 Propionibacteriaceae bacterium UBA4569 | reverse complement strand
GGTCAGGAGCCTCCGTCGTGGCTCGGCACCGCACTTCCCCTGGCGCAAGTCGAGTCCAATGACGTGGCCGCCGCCGGCAAGCTCGCCGAGATCGTCTCGCGCGTCCGGCGGGTCGCCGCCGGGCTGCGGGAACCGGCCTCCATCGGGGTGTGGGTGAACCGACTGCAGGAGGTCATTGACCTGCTGCTCGGAGCGGAACGTGAACAGGCCTGGCAGGTGGGTGCCGCAAGCGCTGAGTTGGCCGACCTCGCCGACCTCACCGTCGACCGCCGCGCCGAGCTTGCGTTGGGTGACATCCGTGCCCTCTTCGACCGCCTGCTGCGGGTCGGGCGCGGTCGTCCCAACCACGGCAACGGCTCGTTGCTGGTGTGCGGTCTGGACGACCTCGGCGCTGTCCCCCATCGGGTGGTCGCCGTGCTCGGGCTGGACGACCGCTCATTCCCCCGCCGTCCAACGCGCGATGGGGATGATGTGGTGCCCCAGGTCGACGTGGAACTGGACCCTCGCGCGCAGTCGCGCCAATGGTTGCTGGACGCACTGGCGTCGGCACGCGAGCGCTTCCTCGTCGTCCACCAGGGTTTCGATGCGCGCACCAACGAACCGCTCCCCAGGCCGGTCGGGCTCGCGGACCTCCTGGACGCCTGTGAGCAGCACTCCGGAGGGAGCTTCGACTGCGTGGCGCACCCCCTGATGCCGCACTCTGCCCGCAACTTCACCCCCGGGGCCGTCGGATCCTTCGACCAGCTGGCGCTGGCAGGTGCCCGCGCCCGCGAGCAATTCCTCGCCCAGGTACCCACACCACGTCCTGCGCTGTGGCAGCAGAGCCTCGGCACTCCGCCGTCGGGCGACGTCGAACTCGAGCAGCTGGTGACCTTCTTCAAGCACCCCGCCCGTGAGCTGCTGCGCCACAGCATGGGCGTCACGATGGGCAGCTGGGACGAGCAGTTGTCGGACGATCTGCCGGTCGACCCGAGTTTCCTGGACGACTGGCGCATCGGGCACCGGATGGTGGAACTCGCGTTGGCCGGGTTGGACCCGGCGCAGGTGGAGGCGGCCGAGCGGCTGCGCGGCGACCTGCCGCCAGGTGTGCTGGGCAGCCGGGTACTGGAACGCCTGATGCCGACGGTGCGCAAGGTGGTCGACGCCACGATGCGCGTCAGCCAGGGCCCGGGCGAGGACCACGACTGCGTCCTGCAGCTCACCGGCGGGCGGCTCACCGGGCGTGTTCGCACCCAGGGGAATGCGGTGTGCAGCCACGCCTTCTCCAAGAGCAATGGCCAGCACCTGCTGCAGGCCTGGCTGCCGTTGCTGGTGCTGGGTGCCACCACGGCGGCACCTGTTGGTGGCTGGCGGGCGGTCCATGTCGGACGTGATGCGGTTGCGACCCTGCTGGCACCGCCGCCCGAGGCCTGTGCTCAACTGCTCGGGGAGTTCGTGGCCCTGCGACACGAGGGCTTGCAGCGGCTGCTGCCACTGCCGGTCAAGACCGCCGCGGAAAGGATGTCAGTCGTGCCGCTCCGCCCGTGGGGGGATCAGGACCCGGCTCGCAATGCACGACGCGCGTGGCAGCGCTCCGACCACGATGCCGACTGGGCTCGCTTCCTCGGCGACGAGTACGAGGACCTGGTGGCACCACCGCCGCTGGACGGCGACCCGGGCCTGCTCGCGGGCAGTCGATTCGAGGGGCTGGCGGACTGGCTGTTCGGCCCCCTGCGTACCCAGCTGACGGTGGAGAACCTGCGATGACCGAGACCCTTCCCGCCGCCCCCGTGGGTGGCCCCCAGCCGGAGGGCTTCGACCTGGTGGGTCCGCTGCCGACCGGCACCACCGTTCTCGAGGCCTCTGCCGGTACGGGCAAGACCTATGCCATCACGGCGCTGGCGGTGCGCTACCTGGCCGAGGGTCGCTTTCGGCTGGACGAGGTGATGATGGTCACCTTCAGCCGCGCCGCCACCGGCGAGTTGCGCAGCCGGGTGCACGAACGGCTCGTCCATACCGTCGAGCTGTTGCAGTCCGCTGCCGAGGGACGGGTTCTCGGCGAGATTGACCCCGTGGACGCCTTGCTGGTGACCGGGACCCCGACCGAGTTGATCGAACGCCGGGACCGGCTCCGCGCCGCCCTGGGGGACATCGACCGGGCCACCATCGCCACCACCCACGAGTTCTGCCAGCAAATGCTCACCGGCCTGGGGCTGCTCACCGACCATGACGCCACCGCGCGCTTCGCCGACGACGTCAGCGACGTCGCGACCCAGGTGGCCCAGGACGTGTACCTGGCCCACGAGCTGATCAGCACTGACACCAAGCCGCCGCACAAGCTGGCCCGCTGGGACCAGTGGCGTGCCGTGGCGCTGGCAGCCACCATCCGCGAACCCGTCGCGCCGCTCGCCCCGCAGCCGGCAGAGGGCCTGACCGCTGACCGGGTGGCCTTCGCTGCGCAGGTGCGCGCTGAGTTCGAGGCCCGCATGCGCCGGGCGGGGTTGTACACCTTTGACGACATGGTGGGACGCCTGCGGGCTGCCCTGCTTGACCCGGTCACCGGCGAGCAGGCCGTTGCCGCACTCGCCGCCCGCTACCCACTGGTGCTGATCGACGAGTTCCAAGACACCGACCCCACCCAGTGGGAGATCGTCGAGAAGGCCTTCGCCGGGCGCTCCACCCTGGTGCTGATCGGTGACCCGAAGCAAGCCATCTACGCCTTTCGTGGCGCCGACGTCGCCGCCTACCTGCAGGCCACGCAGCAGGGCGAGACCCGAACCTTGCCCACCAACCACCGCTCCGATGCGGGCGTGGTCGCAGCCGTCCTCGACCTCTTCGCGGGGGCTGCGCTCGGCGACGGCCGGATCGTCGTCCGCGAGGTCTCTGCGCGCCATGAACAGCCGCGTATCCGCAGGGCCCGCTCAGGGCCCTCGGCCACCACCCCGGCCGAGATCCGGTGCATCCCGCGAACGGGAAGCTCCGAACTCACCAGCCGGGCGGCAGCCCAACTCGTCGACGCGGACCTCGTCAACCAGGTCGTGGCGCTGCTGACCGACGGCTGGGAGGTGTTCGATGCAGAACCTGGCCAGTGGCGTCCGCTGCAGGCCCGTGACATCGCCGTGCTGGTGCGTCGCAATCGCCGTGGCGAGCAGATCCGTCGCGCCCTGGTCGCGGCTGGCGTCGGTGCCGTCTTCGGCGGCGCTGACCCGGTGATGCGCACGACAGCGGCACGCGACTGGCTGGAACTGCTCACCGCCCTGTGCGACCCGCGCACCACGACGATGAAGCGGGCAGCGCTGACCAGTCTGGTGGGCTGGGACGAGATGCAGCTGGCGGCCGCGGTGCGCGACGAGCCCGGGTTGCCCAGCCACCAGACACTGGGCAACCTCGCGGTGGAGATGAAAACACTCGCCCGCGTGCTCGCCGACCAGGGCGTGGCCGCCGTGCACGAGCTCTTGTGCGAGCAGCACCACCTCTACCAGCGGCTGCTGGCGCGTCCCGGCGGTGAGCGCCTGCTCACCGACATTCGCCACGTCGCACAGCTCCTGCAAGAGGCAGCGAATCGCCAGCAACTCGGGCCGGCGGCCCTCGTCGACTGGCTGGCTGACCGGATCGACCAGGCCGATGCCGGCCAGGACGCCGATCGCACCCGCCGGTTGGAGACCGACCGATCGTGCGTCCAGGTCATGACCGTCCACGGGGCCAAGGGCCTCGAGTTTCCGGGGGTGCTGCTGCCCGAAGCCGCCGACTCCTGGCAACCGGAGGACAAGTTCGAGCCCGTGGTCCGCCACGAGGGCACCGACCGAGTGCTCGACGTGGGCGTCGACGCGGGACGCAAGGAACGCTGGGCCCAGCACCTCGCCGAGGAACGGGCCGAGTCGCTGCGCACCCTCTACGTGGCGGCCACCCGGGCGAAGAGCCGGCTCGTGATGTGGTGGGCCCCGACCAAGGAGAACACGGCCGGTTCCCCGCTGCACCGGCTGTTGAACGGCCCCCGCCGCCCCGGATCAACCCCTGACGCGGACTACGCCTT
>DGKN01000192.1:6553-8677 GCA_002387005.1 Propionibacteriaceae bacterium UBA4569 | reverse complement strand
CTCGCGGCCCCGGCGCAGCTTGGGCGGGTCGGCCAGACCGGCCTTCTTCGCCAGCGCATGCCCGGGGGCGGTGCGGTAGATGATCTCCAGCAAGGACTTCTTCGGCTTGGAATTGGGGTTCGCCATGTCAGCAGGCCTCCAGGATCGCGGTGACGCCCTGCCCACCGGCAGCGCAGATGGACACGAGCGCGCGGGCACCCGACCCGCGCTGGTGCAGCAACTTCGCGGCGGTGGCGACGACGCGCGCGCCGGTCGCGGCGAAGGGGTGGCCGGTGGCGAGAGAGGAACCGGTGACGTTCAGGCGATCCGGGTCGACGGCTCCGATCCCGGCCCGCTCCCAGCCCTTGAGGGTGGCCAGCACGGTCGAGGCGAAGGCCTCGTGCACCTCGACGAGCGTGAAGTCGGCCAGCGTCATGTCGTTGCGGGCCAGCAGCGTCGGAACGGCACGGACGGGTGCCAACAACAGGTCCTCGGCGCCGGTGACATAGTCGGTGGCGGCGACCTNNCCAGCATCGGCCAGCCGTGCTCGCGGGCGTAGTCGTCGCTGGCCAGCAGCACCGTGGCGGCGCCGTCTGTCAGGGCGGTCGAGTTGCCGGCGGTCATGGACGCTCCCTCGCCGCGGCCGAAGACGGGCTTCAGGGAGGCGAGCTTCTCGGCGGTGGTGTCGGGGCGCAGCAGGGTGTCGCGGGTGACGCCGAGGTAGGGGGTGACCAGGTCGTCGAAGAAGCCGTCCTGCCATGCAATGGCCAGCTTGCGGTGCGACTCGAGGGCGATCCGGTCCTGCTCCTCGCGGGTGATGCCCCAGCGGGTGGTGGTGAGCGCCTGCGACTCGCCCATCGACAGCCCGGTGCGCGGCTCCACCACCGCCGGCGGCACCGGAGCGAGGTCCTTGGGGGTCAGGCCGACGAAGGCCTTGGCCCGCTGGACGGGGGTCTTGGCGTGGCTGGCTGCCAGCAGCGCGCGGCGCAGTTTCTCCCCCACCACGATCGGGGCATCGGACGCGGAGTCGACGCCGGCGGCGATGCCGTTCTCGATCTGGCCGAGGCGGATCTTGTTGGCGATGTAGATGACGGCCTCCAGCCCGGTGCCGCAGGCCTGCTGCAGGTCACAGGCGGGGGTGTGCGGTCCGAGCGCGGATCCGAGCACGGCTTCCCGGGTCAGGTTGAAGTCGCGGGTGTGCTTGAGTACCGCGCCACCGGCCACCTCGCCGAGGTCGGCGCCGGCCAGCCCGAAGCGGGCCACCAATCCGTCCAGGGCAGCGGTGAGCAGGTCGGTGTTCGAGGCCCGCGCATAACGCGTCCCGGCCTTGGCGAAGGGGATGCGGTTGCCGCCGACGATGACGGCCGAGGGGGTCGACATTGAGCCTCCAGGTTTGGGTAACTATCAGCTACTGGGGGTAGCCGGTACCGAAAGTATCAGGTACCTTGGGCGTCATGCCAGACCCCGTGGTCATCGATTCAGCAACCACCCAGCCTTCGGTCGACGGACGATCGAGCCGCTGGGACCTGCACCGCGCCAACCGCCGACGCGAGCTGGTGGCTGCCACGCTGCGCACCATCCGCGAGCACGGGGCCGGCGTGGGAATGGACGAGATCGCCTCCAGCGCCGCCACCTCCAAGACCGTCTTCTACCGCCACTTCGGTGACCGTAGGGGCCTGTGGGAGGCCGTCGTCGAATCCGTCCACGGCTACATCCTGAACAACCTGTCCACTCCCCTGCAGCAGCTGCTGGACGACCCGGTCGGGCTGGTGCTGGGCCTGGCCGATGCCTACCTCGGCGTCGTCGAGCGCGACCCGGAGATCTACCGCTTCGTCACCACCCGGCCCGACCCCGAGGCCCCCGACCCCGTCGTCGGGTTCACCGGCCGGATCGGAACCCTGGTGGCCGACGCGCTGCGTCCACACATGGTGCGCGACGGCTTCAGCCCGGAGGCCGCCGAGACCTGGGGTCAAGGGGTCGTCGGCTTCATCTGGGCCATCGCCGAGCAGTGGATGACTGCCGGCATGGCACGTCCTCGGGCCGCCCTGGTCGCCGATGTCGGCGACCTCGTCCGCCCGGCCTTCGCGCCCATCACCGGCGCACCACAGCTCTCAGCATCCTGAACGACCCGTCCTGACCGACCCG
>DGKN01000192.1:0-6523 GCA_002387005.1 Propionibacteriaceae bacterium UBA4569 | reverse complement strand
CACCGCCGACGTCTCCCTGCCGCCGGCCACCGGACGCGCCCTGGCCGAGGCGCTGGACGGACCCTTCCACGCCACCAAGCAGCGTTGGCGCGACGAGCTGGACGCCGACGACGTTGTCCGCGACCCCTCCCTCGACCTCGCCGGCGCCCGCGCCTGGACCCTGGAGCGGATCCAGCGCCTCGCGGCGCGGAACTTCGTCACGGCAGGCTTCCCGGCCGCCGTCGGCGGCACCGGGACGAGCGCCGAGTCGGNNCGAGATGATGGCGATGGGTGACCTCTCGCTCACCATCAAGTCGGGCGTGCAGCACGGGTTGTTCGGTGGCGCGATCGCCAACCTGGGCAACGAATGGCACCACGAGACCTTCCTGCCCCGCGTCATCGACTGCTCCCTGCTGGGCTGTTTTGCGATGACCGAGCTGGGCCACGGGTCCGACGTCCAGTCGGTCGAGACCACCATCACCTGGGTCCCGGAGACCGGCGAGTATGAGGTCGACTCCCCCACCCCGACCGCCCGCAAGGCCTACATCGGCAATGCCGGTGCCGACGGGCGAATGGCGGCGGTCTTCGGCCAGCTCTACGTCGACGGGGAGAACCAGGGCGTGCACACCATCCTGGTGCCGATCCGCGCCGAGGACGGGTCGGCGCTGGCCGGCGTCGACTGCGGTGACCAGGGGCACAAGGGTGGGCTGCTGGGCGTCGACAACGGAACCATCGCCTTCGACCACGTGCGGGTCGGTCGAGAGATGCTGCTGGACCGCTTCGGCGGAGTCGGCGAGGACGGTGTCTACCACTCCGACATCGAGAGCAAGAATGCGCGCTTCTTCACCATGCTGGGCACGCTGGTGCGAGGCCGGATCTGCGTCGGCGGCGGAGCGGCCAGCTCGTGCCGTCGGGCGCTGACGATCGCCACCCGCTACTCGCTGCAGCGCACCCAGTTCCGCAAGCCCGGCCTCGGCGAGGAGGTCACCCTGCTCGACTACCAGGCCCACCAGCGCAAGCTGCTGCCCAACATCGCGCGGGCCTACGCCTACGGGTTCGCCCAGAATGACCTCGCGTTGGAACTGCAGGCCGTGCTCGACCTCAATGCCTCCGACCAGCGCGATGAGGCGCGTTCCCGCGAGCTGGAGAGTCGCGCCGCCGGGATGAAGGCGCTGCTGACCCGCTGGGCCAATGACACCATCCAGGTCTGCCGCGAGGCCTGTGGCGGCCAGGGCTACCTGAGCGGCAATGGCATCACGCTGGCCCGCCAGGATGCGGACGTCTTCGCCACCTTCGAGGGCGACAACACGGTGCTCAACCAGCTGGTCGCCAAGGCCCTGCTGCTCGACTACCGCAAGGCCTGGGGCGAGATGGACTTGCGCGGCACCGCCCAGGCAACCGCGAAGATGGCCGTCGGTGCGGTCCGGGAGACCAGCGCGCTGGCGCTGGTGAACCGGCTGGGTGAGCGCGTGGGCTCCCGCGCCAGCGAGCGAGAGCTGCTCACCACCCGCGAGTGGCAGCGGCAGATGTTCGCCTTCCGGGAGGAGCATGCCCTGGCCGGCTTGGCGGCGCGGATGCGCAAGGCGGCCAAGCTGCCCAAGGAGGAGCAGTTCGAGGCGATCAACCGGGTGCAGACGCACATGCTCTTCGTCGCGCGTGCCAACACCGAACGCCGCGTGCTGGAGGCCTTCATTGCCGGGATCAAGGCGACCAAGGACGCAAAGGCCGCCACCGTGCTCTCGGAGCTGTGCGACCTCTACGCGTTGTCCTCCATCGAGGCGGACGCGGCGTGGTTCATGGAGCACAACCGGATCAGCCCGGCGCGCTCCAAGTCGATCACCCAGGGCGTTGACACCCTGTGCCGGGAACTGCGTCCACACGCTTTGGCGCTGGTGGAGGGGATGGGCGTTCCCCACCAGTGGTTGCAGGCCGACTGCCTGAAGTGACCTCTGGTTGATCGACCAGTGCGCGGACGCCCCACTCACGGAACTGCCCGGCGGGCTCATCTCTCGTTCTGCGCTGCGCTGGCCACAGCCATGTTCTGCGTGGTTGCGGGCACCATGTGCTCGAACCCCGGAGAATGAGCCGGCCTACTACCAGCGGCTCTCGGCCAGCTTGGCGAAGATTTCGCGGGTGGCGAGCGACCGGTTCTGCGTGAAGAACTGCAGGCCGGGAGCTCCGCCGCGCAAGAGCGTCACCGCGATCTCGGACGCGATCCGGGAACCCACCTTGCGCACCTGGGCGGGGTCGTCGGCAACGGCCCCCAGCCGGTTGACGACCTGCTCGGGGACCGGCGCCCCGGACAGCTCCGCGAAGCGCTCGATCTGGCGCACGTTCGTGATCGGCATGATCCCGGGGATGATCGGGATCTGGCAGCCCAGGTCGCGCACCCGCTCCACCAGGTCGAAGTAGGCGTCGGGGTTGAAGAAGAGCTGGGTGATCGCGAAGTCCGCACCCGCCGCGGCCTTCTCCACCAGGATCCGTGCGTCCAGCGCAGCGTCCTGCTTCTCGGGATGGACGTCGGGGAAGGCCGCGACGCCGACGCAGAAGTCACCGTGCCGCTTGACCAGGCGCACCAGTTCGGTGGCATTGGCCAACCCCTCGGGGTGCTGTTCCCACGGCGCGGTCGGGCCGCCGGGCATGTCACCGCGGATGGCGAGCACGTGCTTGAGCCCGGTCTCGCCGTAGGCCTCGACGGTGCGCACCAGGTCGGCGGTGGCCTGGGATGCGCAGGTGAGGTGTCCCATCACCGTCAGGTTGGTGGTCGAGGCGATCTCCCGGGTGGCCTTGATGGTGCGCTCGCGCGTCGAGCCGGAGGCGCCGTAGGTGACCGAGACGAAGTCGGGGCCGAGCGGCTCCAGGTGGCCGATCGCGTCGCGCAGCTGCGCCGCGCCGGCATCGNNTGGGCGGGAAGAACTCGAACCCGAACAGCGGGCCGTTGGCCTCGGCGAGACGCTCCGCGATGCTCGGACTTTCCGCGGTGATGGGACGCGTCTGTCCGGCGGGGGTCGTTTCGGGCATGGGGTCAACTCTAGGGCGCACGCCGACATGGCCCCCGGCTAGGCTCAGTCCGTGGCCACCACCCAGACCCCCCTCCACTCCTTCACGCCCGCTGATCCGGTTGGCAGGGGCTTTCGAGAGGCGGTTGGGGACGCCATCGTCGCTTTCCTGACTGCCCGGGGCCCCGAGCTCGCGGCGATCGGTCCCGAGCTGGACCTGACGCTTGGGCTGGCGCGCGACTTCACCGACGGTGGCAAGCGGTTGCGTCCGGCCTTTTGCTGGTGGGGGCACGTCGCCGCAGCCGGCGCCCCCTCCGACCCCGCCGCCCTGGTGCGCGCCGCCGCCAGCCTCGACCTGCTGCACGTCTCCGCCTTGGTACACGACGACGTCATGGACGGTTCCGACACCCGCCGCGGCCTCCCAGCAGCGCACCGGCAGTACCAGGCGCTGCACGAACAGCGCGCGGGACGCGGCTCGTCCGAGGCCTTCGGACGCGCGGGCGCGATCCTGCTGGGCGACTTGCTGGTGATGTGGAGCGAGCAGATGTACGCCCGCAGTGGCCTAGACCTCGCCGCGCTGGAACGCGGACGCCCGGTGCTGGAGGCGATGCGCACCGAGGTCACCTGCGGTCAGGTGCTGGACGTCGTGGCGCAGTCGGCCCCGGCCTCGGCCGACCTGGCCGACGCATTGGCCACCGCCAACCGCGTCGTGGAGTTCAAGACCAACCGCTACACGGTGCAGCGTCCGCTGCAACTGGGCGCGGCGCTGGCCGGTGGCAGCGACGAACTGCTGGCCCATCTGGCCGACTTCGCGTCTCCACTCGGCCGCGCCTTCCAGTTCCGCGACGACGTGCTCGGTGTATTCGGGGACGTCGAGCGCACCGGCAAGCCCGCGGGGGACGACCTCCGCGAGGGCAAGCGCACCGTACTGGTGGCCCACGCGGTGGCCGGCAGCTCCCCCACCGCGGCGGCGGAACTGGACGAGATGCTGGGAAATCCTGGCCTGGACGAGGGCCAGGTCGACCGGGCGCGCGAGATCATCACCGCCAGCGGTGCCCTGGAGGCCGTCGAACGCACGATCAGGGACGGATATCAGCAGGCGCTGGCCGCGTTGGAACGTGCGGACGTGACCGACGACGGACGCACGGCGCTGGCCGCACTGGCCGACGCCTGCATCAACCGCGACTACTGATCCTGGTTGTTGGATTCAGCGGTGTTGGATTCAACGTTGTCGGAGTCACCGTTGTCGAGATTCCGCGCGTCGAACTCCGACCCGACCTCGGGCTCGTCCACTGACCCCGACGGATCCTGCTCCGGCTGATCCTGCTCTGGCTGATCCTGCTCTGGCTGGAAGTCCTCCACAACCGGCTCCGCCTGCTCGGACTCGAGGTCTTCGCTGGGAGCGGGAGCCTCGACTGGCTGCTCGGGAGCCGGGACCTCAGCGGTGGCCAGGCCAGCGGGCAGTTCCTCCGTCGGCTCCTGGGCGCGGGCCTCGTCGGCCGGGACGACGTCCTCGACCGGGGGGTCCTCGACCGGGGCGTCCTCNNCGGAGCAGCCGGCTCGTCCTCATCCACAGCGGAAACGACCGGCGCGGAACCGATCAGCGTCGCGTGCGGGGCGTCCCCGAAGACCTTGATGGAGAACTGTTCCAGTTCGGGACGCGCGTTCCAGGCCTGCTGCAGCACGGCCTTGATCCGCTCGGCCGCAGCCTGCGGATCCTTCGCTGCGGTGATGGCCCCGGACACCGAGACGCGCAGCGCACCAGCCTCGACGACCTCGGCCAGGTTCTTCTCGTTGATGGAACCGACGGCGAACCACGGCTTACCCTCGCCCACCGGCGCGACCTCGGCGGCCCGGCGCACCAGATCCAAACCCTGCAGGTTCAGCTTCGCAGCACCGTAGACGGGCCCGACCAGCATCCAACCGATGGCATCGTCCTCGCTGACGGCGCGCACCTGCTCCTCGCTGTGCACACTGCGCCCGACGATGGCGAACTCGCTCAGCCCACCGCGGTCGACCGCGCCGGCGGCGGCTCCCAGATGCAGGTAGTCGGCGCCGAAACGCTCGGCCGCGCCGAGGCTGCCGCCGACGATCACCCCCGCGTCCAGCTGGAGGGCGATGGAACGGGCCAGCTCCAGCGCCTCCACGAGTTCGTCGTCGGTGGCCTGCTGGTCACGCAGCTCCACCAGGTCGACGCCACCGCTGATCGCGGCCACCAGGAAGTCCTTGAGGTCGCCCTGCTTGGCGCGGGTGTCGGTGATCAGGTGCAGCTTGGCCAGCTTCAGGCGGGTGTCGAGGCCCTTGAGAACAGTCACGGGCCCACTCTAGGAGCAAGGGCGGCCATCTGTCGGCGCAGGCCCACCCGGAAGCTTGGCCCACCCGGAAAACTGGCCCACCCGGAAACTTGGCCCCCCGGCGCAAAATCCTCCCGGATCGCGCGGCGCGCCCTCTCGGGGAGCGCACAGGAGCGCGTCCTAGACTGCCTCCAGGCAACACGGCCCCTTCCTTCCCCGACCGTGTTTGGAGTTTGTTGTGACCACCACGAGCATGAGCGACCCCTTGGTCGGACGTGTGCTGGACGGTCGCTACGAGATCTTGGCAAGACTGGCTCGTGGCGGCATGGCGACCGTCTACCGCGCCCAGGACCGCCGCCTGACCCGCACCGTCGCGGTGAAGGTGATGCACGACGGGCTCGGTGACGACGCCGAGTTCGCCCGCAAGTTCGACCGCGAGGCCCGGTCCGCGGCCACCCTGTCCAACCCGCACGTCGTCAGTGTCTTCGACCAGGGCTCCGACAACGGACGTCCCTACATCGTGATGGAGTTCGTGCAGGGCTGCACGCTGCGCCACATCATCACCCGCGAGGCACCGCTGCCTCCCTCGCGCGCCCTCGACCTGCTGGAATCCGTGGTCAGCGCCCTGTCCAGCGCCCACGAGGCAGGCCTGGTGCACCGCGACGTCAAGCCCGAGAACGTCCTGATCTCCGACCGCGGCCAGATCAAGGTCGCGGACTTCGGGCTGGCCCGCGCCGTCACCTCCCAGACCGCGACCGCCACCGCCGGGCTGTTGATCGGCACCGTCAGCTACCTGCCGCCGGAGCTGGTCACCCATGGCCGGGCCGATGCCCGATCCGACGTCTATTCCGCTGGCGTGGTGCTCTTCGAGCTGCTCACTGGCAAGAAGCCGCACCAGGGCGAGACCCCCATCCAGGTGGCCTATTCACACGTCCACAACGACATACCCGCGCCCTCGACGCTGCTGGTGGGCAATGACCCGCGCTCGATGGACTCCCGCAGGATCATTCCGCCCTACCTGGACGCGCTCGTCGTGGCCTGCACCCGGCGCCAGCCCGCCGACCGGCCAGCCGACGGACGCGAGATGCTGCACCTGCTCCGCGTGGCGCGCCGGGCGTTGTCACACGGGATCCTGGACGACCCAGCGCTCACCGACCAGATGTCGGCCACGATGCGACGCGACCCTGCCGAGACGGGATCAACCGCTCCCGACGCCAGCAGCTTCTTGGCGGCCGACCTGGCCCACACCGG
>DGKN01000195.1 GCA_002387005.1 Propionibacteriaceae bacterium UBA4569 | reverse complement strand
TGTGTCGCCGTCAGGTCTTTCTGAAGCGCCCCAGGTTTGATGCCGCATCCTTTTGAGTTCGAGAGGAGGCAGTCATGCCGAAAGTGATCGATGAGAAGGTCCGTGCCCGGGCGGTGCGGTTGGTGCAGGAGCACCGGGGTGAGTACCCGACGGTGTCGAAGGCGTTGGAAGCCGTGGCTCGGCAGGAGGGCGTGGGCAAGGAGTCGTTGCGTCGCTGGGTCAACCAGGCTGAGGTCGACGCCGGCCGCCGCGACGGGGTCACCAGCGTGGAGCTCGAGGAGATCAAGAAGCTGAAGGCAGAGAACAAGCGCCTTCGAGAAGACGTGGCCATACTCAAGGCGGCCACGAGTTTCTTCGTGGGGGAACTCGACCCCCGCAACCGTTGATCATGGCCTTCATCGACCAGCAACGAGTCGAGGGGTATGCGGTCGAGTCGATCTGCCGGGTCCTGCGGGAGCAGGGCTGCCAGGTCGCTGCACGAACCTACCGGGCCTGGACCAGGCCTCGGATCAGCCAGCGGCTGCTCAGTGACGCCGAGGTTGCCAATGCGGTCTTCGAGATCGTGTGGCGCTATGAGGACCTGCCGGACCAGGCGCGTCGGCGGGTGATGAATCCTGAAGGCCTCTACGGCCGTCGCAAGATGCTCGTCGCGGTGCGCAACCACACCGGTCAGCGGGTGTCGTTCGGGTCGGTGGACCGGGCCATGCGCGGCTTCGGACTCCAGGGAGTTCGCCGTGACAAGGGCANNCCCTGCCAAGGACGGGGTGCGGGCCGGGGACCTGCTCAATCGGGATTTCACCGCGACGGCGCCGAACCGGTGCTGGGTGACTGACTTCACCTACTGCCGCACTTGGTCTGGGTGGGTCTATGTGGCGTTCATCGTGGACGTGTTCTCCCAACGGATCGTGGCCTGGCACGCGCAGACCACCAAGCACGTCGACCTGGTCATGACACCGCTGCGAATGGCCATGTGGCAGCGGGAGCGGGAAGGTCACCCCGTCGAGGTTGGACGGTTGATCCATCACAGCGACGCAGGCAGTCAGTACACATCGCTGACGCTCACCGAGCACCTCGCGCTGGAGAACATCCGTCCCTCGATCGGCACCGTCGGCGACTGCCTGTTAACCGGCTAATGATGGCGTGACCCCTTGCCAGGAAGGGTTTTGGGGCGTAGTCCTGTGGCATGGAGGACACGGCGATGGTGGTGGGGCTGGTCCGTGATGATGACACAGGCTGGCGGCTGGAGAGTGCGGACGAGGACTTGGTGGCGGCGCCGAATGCGTATCTGCGTTATCTGGCGGATCGGTGCTACTCGCCTCGCACGATCCGCACCTACGGCTACGGGTTGGTGGCCTTTGCCCGCTGGTTGAGCGTCTCGGGTCGCAGTGTCGACGACGTGGATGTCGAGGCGATGCTGGAGTTTGAGGACCATTGCCGCCACGAGCACATCCCGGGCAGGGCCGGTCCGAATGTGGTCGATCTGAATGGACGGCGGATGGACCAGCTCGCACCGGCCTCGATCAACCTGCGCCTGGCAGCGGTGTCGGGGATGTATGAGTTCTTGTCCATGCGGGACGCCGACCGCGTCTCGCCGATCCCGAAGGGCCGCCCGTCGTCGTGGTTCGCCCCTGGTGAGCGCTCGGGGCTGCTGGCCCACACGAAACGACGCCCCGCACCTCGATCTCGGCTTCGGTTGCGTACCCCGCGCCGGCTCCCGCGGGCCTTGTCCGCTGCGGAGTGTTCCGCGCTGTTGGCGAGCCTGCACAGCAAGCGGGACCTGGCCATGGCCGGGTTGATGCTCTATTGCGGGTTGCGATCATGTGAAGTGCTGTCGTTGAGGGTTGCCGACGTCGACATGGGCGCCCGCTGGCTGACCGTCCATGGCAAGGGAGCCAAGGACCGTCGTGTCCCGTTCGACACCGACATCGCGGCGGTGCTCAACGCCTACCTGATGACTGAGCGCCCCGAAACCACCGCAGCGGAACTGTTCGTGGTCTCCAAGGGACCACACCGCGGACAGCCCCTCACACCGGCCGGTCTGCGCACGGCATTTCGCTACCACCGCGGCATGGCCGGAGTCACGGCTGGCGCCCCGCATGCGCTGCGCCACACCTTCGGCACCGCCCTGGCCGAGGCCGGTGTCGACCTGGCGGTGATGCAGGCCCTGTTGGGGCATGCCCATGTCGAGACCACCGCCCGCTACATCCATCTGGCCCCCATCCACGTGAAAGCCGAATACGATGCCGCTCGCAGCCGCGCACGCACCCACTGACACCACTGGCCTGCGACCAGCCGAGACCAGCGAGGCGCTGCTGGCCGCTTACCGCGACCATCTGGCCCGCACCGGGCGGGGGAACTCGGCCTACCGATACTGGGCGAGGGTCTTCGTCGAGCGCTGGCCCGACCCGCAGTTCTGGGCAGATGAACCGCTGGAGATCCAACTGCAGGCGAACTCAGGGACTCGCCCGTTCATCACGTTCCTGCTGGTCACTGGCCGGTTGCACCCGTCATGGCAGTATCTGGTCCATCGCAAGTTCTCCTCGATCTGGCGCGACGTTGCCGGCACCACGATCGGTGAGGACCTCGACGAGTTCATCACCGCCGCGCGAGCTTGTGACTACAGCGAGCAGACCGCCAGGGCAATGGCCAGGTAGGTCCTCGCGCGAGTCTTGTTCGCCACCGGCAAGCGATTGGACGATCTGACCACCGCCGACTTCGACGCGCTCAACTTCGCCGGCCAGCAACGAGAGCAGGCCAGCGGCCGCACCTGGAAGCACTACCGCGGCTGCGCGACCGCGACCCGCACCGTGTTGTTCCACCACAAGGTCCTGCCCGCCCCGCCGCCACCAGCGCAGACCCGCTGGCCCTACCAGCGGCGCCTGGCCGAGGTCCCCGACCCGATGAAGTCACTGCTGATCGGCTATCTGGAACGCAAGGCCGTCACCTGCAAACCCTCCACAATCTCCGGGCTGACCACCCGCCTGGCCGCGTTCGCCACCTTCGTCACCCGCATCGACGCCACCCTGACGCCGGACCGGTTGGAGCGCTGCGCCCACATCGAGGCCTGGATGAGCTCACTGCCACAGATCACCATCCCCGCGACCCGACGGCCACTGACCACGGCCGAACAAGCCCGCCGGATCCTGGCAGTCAGCAACTTCCTCACCGACATCACCGAATGGGGCTGGCCCACTGCACCGGCTCGCAAACTGATGTTCCGCAGCGATGTTCCCCGCTTGGCGCAGCCGCTGCCCAGGTTCCTGCCACCCGACGCGGACCGGCGCCTGCAGCAAGCCCTCGAAGACAACCCGGACAGGCTCGCAGCCGACGCGCTGCTGTTGCAGCGCGCCTCCGGGCTGCGTATCGGCGAGTTGCTCGACCTGGAGCTGGATGCCGTGATCGACCTACCCGGCGCGGGGTCCTGGCTGAAAGTCCCTCTCGGCAAGCTCGAGACCGAACGGATGGTCCCCATCGACGCCGACATCCTCACTCTGCTGGACAGGATCACCACCACCCGCACACCTGGCAGGCCGATCCGGCACCCTCGCACCGGCAAACCTGCTGACTTCCTGTTCACCGACCACGGGCATCGCATCGGCTCCAACCGGCTGCGCCACGTCCTCAACCACGCCACCCAGACCGCGAAGATCGGGCACGTCACCCCGCACCAGCTGCGTCACACCTACGCCACCGCCCTGGTCAACGCCGGCGTCTCCCTCCAAGCCCTCATGGTCATCCTCGGGCACTCCTCGGCCGAGATGAGCCTGCGCTACGGGCGCTTGTTCGACTCCACCGTCCGTGACGAATACGAACGAGCGCTCGACCTGGCCAAACAACGCATCGGCGCGCTGCCTACAACCCCCGGTGAGGACCTCGACGACGGCGTCGACTGGCGCACCACACCGACCATCAAGACCGCACTGGCAGGCGGCTACTGCCTTCGCGCGCCAGCCCAAGGAGCCTGCAGCTACGCCAACATCTGCGAGAACTGCACCAGCTTCCACACCACCCGCACCTACTACCTGCCCGTCCTCCAAGCCCAACGCGAGGACGCCAGAGCCCTCGCCGACGACGCCCAACACCGCGGATGGGACCCCGAAACCGAACGCCACCTCCGCCTGATCAACCGCCTCAACACCCTCATGGACCACATCGCCTGAACAGAGCACCGAAACAGGCCCTGACCAGCCCCGATTAGCCGGATAAGCGTACGACAATGCGCTGATGGAGACGATCAATGGGCTCTACAAGGCCGAATGCGTCCGGACCAGGATCTTTCATGACGGGCCGTACAAGACCATCGCCGACGTCGAGTACGCCACGGCCGCATGGGTCGACTGGTACAACATGCGCCGGCTCCACTCCAGCATTGGTAACGTGCCACCAGCAGCCTACGAGGCCGCCCATTACGAAGCGCTCACCCGAGAGCCGAGCAATGATCAGAACCTGTG
>DGKN01000056.1 GCA_002387005.1 Propionibacteriaceae bacterium UBA4569 | reverse complement strand
CATGTGTGAGTCTCGTCGAGGGCTGGGCTTGCTCGCGATGGATGCGGTAACCTGCCGCGAGCTGGTGCAGTGCGATGACTGCAGCCACGCCTGCGATGACGACCGTCGCGACGGAGCAGAGGGCTTGGATGGGCCCAGCATTGCGAGCGATGAGCTGCCAAAATCTGTCCATGCTTCGAGGTAGAGAACTCCACTGACACTTCTCGGTGTCGACGAACGCCCTCGTCGTCCTCGCTGGGGGTCGGTCGGGCGCTGTACGCCCTCCCTGAGGGCCAGAACACGGCCAACGCAGCACGGGGGAGTGCGTGAAACTTGGGCCTCATTGTCGGCCGCAGGGGTCACCCGGGCTGGCGCAGCTGCCCTGCGGCGGGCCCTGGGGGCCTGAATCGATGACGTCAATAAGAGAGTCGCGATGGTTGACGTCGATATTGAAGTCAGCTAGTTTTACACTGATATCGAAGTCACTTCTGGCGTGGTCAACACAGTGAGGTGGGGCGTTGGATGCAGTACCAAGGCAAGGTCTCGGGTCCTGAGTCGCTCGGGCGCATGCTGCAGCAGGCGCGTCTGGTGGCCGGGCTGACGCAGCGAGAATTGGCAGCCCAGCTGGGCACCACCCAGAAGTACATCTGGGAACTGGAGGCCGGCAAGCCGTCCATCGTCATGGACCGGCTGTTTGCCGCGATGACGGCGACCGGCATGGAACTCACGGCCACCATCAGCGCACCGTCCGAAGACGACGGTGCCGCTCACGATGAGGTTGACCATGGGTGACCTCCTCGTCGAGCTCTACGGTCAACGGCTCGGTGTGCTGCGTGGTGATTGGCGCACGTTCGATTTGGTTCCGGATCCTGCTGCTGCGGTCCACTTCGGCCTCGATTCCTCGGTGCTGTCGATCGCCATCCCCCTGCAGGTCCGGTCGACTCGCTCACGGGCACCCATCCGGCGCAACTTCTTCGCCGAACTACTGCCGGAAGGGCGGATGCGGACGCGACTGGCGCAGACCGCCGGAGTGCAGGAACATGACGCGATCGGTCTGCTCCGGCAGTTCGGGCGGGACGTGGCCGGAGCCCTTCAGGTCTGGGATCCGGAGGTGCCCGGCGAACCCAAGAGCCCTCGGTACGAGCCCTTGGCGCAATCCGACGTGGCTCGGATGCTGGCAGCGGTAGCTGAGGAGCCGCTGGGCAACAAGCCGATCAGTGGCAAGACGTCGTTGGCTGGTGTCCAGGACAAGATCGTCCTGGCTCGCGGGAGCGACGGTGGGTGGAGCCGAGTGGTCGACGGGGCGCCTTCCACCCACATTCTCAAGCCCCTCCATGCTCGCTACCCGACGCTCATCTACGACGAGGAATACGTTGCCCGGCTGGCGCGAGCCGTTGGATTGACCAGTTTCGCCACCTGGGTCGAGGAGTTCGAGGGGATCCCGGCCGTGGTGATCGAGCGCTACGACCGTGACACTCTCGCACCGCAAGGGCGCGTGCACCAAGAAGACGGCAACCAGGTGCTCGGGGCCTCCGGCGTGCAGAAGTACCAGCGCGAGGGTGGGGTGGTCACCTTGGAACGTCTGGCGCGAGCCTTCCGGGTGTCTGGTGGCACCCAGATGGTGCAGGGTCTGTTCGGACAACTGGTGGTGGCAGTGGCCGTCGGGAACCTGGACATGCATGCGAAGAACATCTCCGTCCTCCATCCGCCGGACGGCACCTGTCGACTGGCTCCCGCCTACGACATGGTGCCTCAGACTCACCTGCCCACCGACGGGGAGCTGGCGCTGGCGGTGAATGATGTGTACCGGCATGCGTCGGTGACAGGCGCCGACCTGGTGGCCGAGGGCGAGCGGTGGGGAATCCCGAACGCGGCTGCCCTCGTCGAGACGATGCTCGCTGACCTGGCCGCAGCGGTGGACGCGGAAGTGCCGCTGCCGGGAGCACACCCTGGCCTGGTGGATGAGGTCGGCGGCTTCATCGAGCGACTTCGTCAGGGGTGATCGCGGAGAGGAACTGGCTGTGCTCGTCGTTGGCGGGTCGTGCCAGACTGGCCGGGTGCAGATGACCAACCGACCCCGCGCGGGCGAGCTGCTCGTGGCGGACGTCGGCATGGGTGGCGGCTACTTCGGCCAGAGTGTGGTCCTGCTGCTCGACTGCGACGGCTCCGGGGCGCTGGGGGTGGTGCTCAACCGCATCGCCGACGCCGACCTGGACGACGTGTTGCCGGGCTGGCGCGAGCTGACCAGCGCACCGCAGGTGCTCTTCGAGGGCGGTCCGGTGAGCCAGAACGGCGCCGTGTGCCTCGCCAAGCTCGCCAACCCCACCGAGGACCCGCCCGGTTGGCGTCGCATCCACGACGATCTCGGCCTGCTCCACCTCGACACGCCCACCGAGATCGCCCGCGGTGCCTACGCCGACCTGCGCATCTTTGCCGGCTATGCCGGCTGGGAGGCGGGCCAGCTCGAGGGCGAGCTGCTGCGCGGCGACTGGCACCGGGGCAGGCGCCTCGACGAAGACGTCTTCTGCTTGTCCACCGAAGGTTTGTGGCGCCGGGTGCTGCGGCGCCAGGGCTTCGACCTGGCTCTGATGTCCACCTGGTCCGAGGATCCAGAAGCCAATTGAGCCGCGCGCGGCACTGGCCCGGGAATTGACGTCCCGCTGAGGTCATGCTCGGCCTCGCCGCGCGCCGTCCGCTGGGCCCGTTTATCGGATTGTTACCATGGGCCAGGTCCACTCAGCGGGAGAGGGAGGTGCAGCGATGGCCGAGTCCGCAGACCACGCGTCGTCGCGGGGGCGCAGTCGCATCCTGGTGGTTGACGACGACTCCGCGCTCGCCGAGATGCTGCAGATCGTCCTTCGACAGNNCGGCAGTGGTGACAAGGCCGTGGCCGCCTTCCGCGAGACCCAGCCAGACCTGGTGCTGCTCGACCTGATGCTGCCCGGAAAGGACGGCGTCGACGTCTGTCGCGAGATCCGCACCTTCTCCGGTGTTCCGATCATCATGCTGACCGCCAAGAGCGACACGATGGACGTCGTCGTCGGCCTCGAGGCCGGAGCGGACGACTACGTGAGCAAGCCCTTCAAGGCCAAGGAACTCGTGGCGCGCATCCGCACCCGGCTGCGTCGTTCCTCGTCCGAGACCGAGGACGGCACGGGCAACCTGCAGATCGGTGACCTGACGATCTCGATCCAGGGCCACCAGGTGCGCCGGGGTGACCAGCCCATCTCGCTGACCCCGCTGGAGTTCGAACTGCTGCTGGCGCTCGCCCGCCGCCCCAATCAGGTCTTCAGCCGTGAAACCCTCCTCGAACAGGTGTGGGGATACCGCCACGCTGCGGACACCCGGCTGGTCAACGTCCACGTCCAGCGGCTGCGCTCGAAGATCGAGAAGGATCCCGAGAAGCCCGAGATCGTCGTCACCGTGCGCGGCATCGGCTACCGGGCCGGCGACCTTGGCAAGGGCGTCTGAGCCTCCATGGCCCGCACCCCCCGCGCCGTTGCGGCGCGCGTCTGGTGGTCGTCGCTGCCGCTTCGCGTGAT
>DGKN01000040.1:4242-4695 GCA_002387005.1 Propionibacteriaceae bacterium UBA4569 | reverse complement strand
CTACCGGAACGGCGAAGAGCCCCTCTATCCCCCCAGCTGGAGGGCCCAGCGATGACTGCGACTCAATCTGTCGGGCGAATCCGATCGGACCTGGCCAGGCGCTTCGACCCGGCTCAGGTGGGTTGGCGCATCGGCGCCGGTCACCAGCCAAGGTCGGGTGAGCTGTGGTGTCCGTGGGACCGGACCGCGGGCGTCATCGGCCCGCAGGGTTCGGGCAAGACGTTGGACCTGCTGACGCCCGCGCTCATCAGCGCTCCTGGTGCCGCGATGGTCACTCTCACCAAACCCGACGACCTGCTTCTGTCGCTGCCTGAGCGTTCCAAGGGCGGCCGGCCCTGCGTCGTGTTGGATCCGTTCGGTCTCGTCCCGGGCCTCCCCGAGCTGATGTGGGATCCGATCGCCGGGTGTGTCGACCGCATGGTGTCCGAACGCCGGGCGAAGGCGTTCACGGCG
>DGKN01000040.1:0-4188 GCA_002387005.1 Propionibacteriaceae bacterium UBA4569 | reverse complement strand
CGCACGAGCGCGAACACCATCACAACAGTGCAACAGGCCATGTCGCTGTTCTTCCAAGACGACATCCGACGCCGCTGCGTGCCGACGGAGGGGCGACCGGCTACCAACGTCGCCGAGGTGCTCCGCAACCGGGGGACCATCTACCTGTTGGGCCGCGAGGACCCGTACGCGTCGGCGTCCCCGTTGATGACCGCCGTCGCCGAGCATGTCCTCGACACCGCGATCCAACAGGCCAACACCAGCAGGCACGGACGCCTGTGTCCGCCCATGCTGGCCTGCCTGGATGAACTGCCCTCCACGGCTCCGCTGCCCACGCTCCGGACCCGGATGGCGAACGAGCGGGCCCTCGGCCTGTCGTTCATCTACGCGGCCCAGACGTTCCGCCAGTTGGCAGCGATCTTCGGCGAACAGGAGGCCCGCGCCCTCGTGGGGCTCACGAACCTTCTCGTGTGGTTCGGCGGCTCGAAGGACGTGTCGTTCAATCAAGAGGTGTCCGACCTGGTCGGCCGCGTCCGGGTGCCTCGTTCGTCGTGGCAGATGGGAGGTGGACGGGCACGCACGATCCACTCCGAGGAGATCCCGATCCTGCGCCCCGAGGAGTTGCGGCAGCTGCCCGACAAGCAGGCATTGGTCATCGCAGAGAATGCCAGACCGATCATCGCGCGGCTGGACCGCTGCATTGAGGGACGCGGCGGCCGACGGCTCTTGGCCCAGCAACGAGCGCTTCGCGAGCAACTGGCCGCGGGACGCCCCGGGGGCCGTGACGTGGAGGCCCGTACCGCCGCTGCCCTCGTGGAAGCAGAGCGTCATGGCTGGTGATCAGGCGACCCAGGCTGGCCCGCTCGTGGTGGGCTTCCCGGCGCCGGGCAGTCGGGTCCAGAAGGCGTACCACGATCTGTGGGAGGCCCAGAACGGAAGCGAGGAGCGCAAGAAGAAGTTGGGCAACCCCGCCAACCTGCCGCGACCGTGGGACCCGACCACGTGCTTGGAGCGGGGTCTGCGGTGGGAGGTCCGGCTGTGGCTCGACGAAGTGGCGGAGTGGATCAACACGGAGTACGTGTGGGAGGGCGCGGGAGGCGGGGCCATCCCGCCCTGCTGGCCGCTGCATCCGCACCTCGTCCACGAGCTGGCCGTGGTGGCCGACCAGCGCCGGCGAGCCGGTCACGCCCCGACGTCGGACATCCTCGAGAACTGGCACCGTTACGTCCTGCCCGGCTTCATCGACCGGATGCGGCAGCGCGTCAAGCAGTCCTGCGACGACGAGCACCAGCCCTGGCCCAGCCGGAGCCGCTACACCCGCCACACGAGCGAAGAGGCGTCGGCCCAGCGACTCCGAGCGTTCGAAGTTGACCTGTTCGCACTCGCCCACGACGAGGACACTCGGCTCTCCCGACACCAACTCACCCTCCTGGATGGCGGTGACCTGATCGACCCGTCCACCGGCGAGGTCCTCTAGCCTCGACGGTCAGCACTCGCCTGGTTGCGACTGCCGCCTCTCACCCGAACATCGCGATGGCCGCCAACGCCCCAAGGGCCAGCCAGGGACCGAACGGGAAGGCGGTGCGGCGGCGGCGGAACGGGGTGGCCAGGATCGCCGCGACGCAGGCGATCAGGAACGCCCACCACGCGACGGTAAGGCTGACCGATTCGGTTGAGGCGCCAATGATCGGGATGTACTTGCCATCACCCCATCCGAAACCGCCGGGCCGGACCCGGTCGAGGATCCAGAAGACCACGAACGCGACCACCGCACCGACGGCGGCCTGGATGGCAATGCCCAGGTCGCCGGTGATGATGGCGGCGGCTCCCACCCCCAAAGCCACCAGGGCGCCGTGGACCGCAAGAAGGCGGTTGGGCAACCGGCGGACGTCGAGGTCGATGGCGGACAGCCACGCGCCAAACCATGCGAGTGACAGGGTGGGCAGGAGCAACGGCCAGCGGTCGACTCCGAAGCGCCACGCGAGGAGTCCACTGGCCGCTGCAACCGTGACGGGGATCCACCACCGAGGCCCCGGTGCGGGGCGTCGAGCTTCGTCAGCCTGACGGTAGGTGAGCGTGGCTACTCTCCACCTGATGGCTAGTCCGATGACGGCGCCCAGAAGGGTGAGGGCGGCAGCCAGGCCGAGGTCTTTTGGAGTCATGGCTGCTGAGCCGTCAGGGGCTGTACTGGGGGTTCAGGTGTACGCAGAGTTTGCTCCCATGCGAGTACGGGAGCAGCCGTTTGCGGCGCATGAGCAGCACGGCGACACCGGGCGAAACGCCGACCTCGCGTGCAGCGGCGCGAATGTCACTGTCATGGGTGAGTCCACGGAAGGGGGCGAGTCCCGCCGATCCAAATAGTGTGTCTGCCGCGAACGCGTTGGCCGCCTTTTCGGCTGCAGTGTTCCGTTTCCGTTCGGTGGAGTATTCCAGGTGGAGTTCGCCGCGCGGATCGTTGAGGATGTGGCCGATTTCGTGGAACAGCGTCCACACGATGAAGCCGTCCGTCCCGCGACGGGCGGTTTGCTGGATGACGGGGACGCGGCAGTCGATCCAGCGCGTCACGCCATGGAGTGGGAACTTGTCTGGCGGCTCCACCATCAGGAGGAGCACTCCTGCACTGCGCAGCCTCGCGGCGGCGTCAGTAAGCATGCTCGCGTCCGGGCGGCTGCACCGGTCACGGAGGGCGGGCAGAAGGGCACGCAACTGATCAGGGTCGTGGTTGAGTGTTCGGCCTGTCTGGTAGGAGTCGGTGAGTTCGGCTGCGCGCAGCCACGTGCTCATCGCGGTCGGGTGGGGCTCCTTCTTAGACTCCTTCAGAGCGGCGAGCGAGAAATCGCCCTGTGTGTAGGACTCGTACTGGGCTGTGTATGCGTCGAAAGTGCCGCACCTGTGGAACGCAAGGAAGTCGGCGACGAGCCGACCTCCTTCCCTTCTGGTTGCGGTCGTGAGGCCATGAGCGCGCAGGTACTTGGCGACAGCAGGGTCGATCTTGTCCACGTGCTCGAACAACGTCTCTTGATCATGGAGACGGGCTAGCGCCGCGCGATAGGCCGCCTCGAACGTGAGCCACGAGTCGACGGGAATGCCCGTGACCCGCTGCAGCCGCGTGGCCGTATCGGGGGTTACTGGGGCGCGCCCGTTCACGATCTCGTTCACCAGCTTGCGGCTGCAGCCCAACAGGTCGGCGGCCTGCTGCTNNGGGTGGTCTCGTTCTCGTCGAGCCACTCCTGCAGGTACTCACCAGGGGCAACGGCATAGTTAAGGCCCATGCGTTGTCCCTCCTCTCAGCGCTTGTGATAGTCGTCAATGCCCACCACAGTCACGGTGACCGCCGTGACGTCTGACCCAGTGCCCTCGGGCCGGAACACAATGCGATGGTTGGGGCTCACAGACCCGGCCCACAGGCCGGCCATGTCCCCGTTCAGGTCGTGCCAACGGCCGAGCGGATCGAGTGCCTGCAGGTGGCCGACGTCACGCGCGTTGTAGAGCGCATTAACGCGCAGCCTGAGCTTCCGCTCGATGTCGGCGCGCTTGCGCCGCATCTCCTTCTCATCGGTGCAGAGCCTCTTGAGTGCATTGTCCGCGTACTTGACCTCCATCAGATGTAACCGATCTGGTTACAGAGTACACGCATGGCCGCAGGTTCGCTGACGGTGTCGCGGTTGCCCGATGTGACTCCGGGGTGGATGTTGAGCCGTGGACCCAGCTCGTAGGTGGCCCACGTCACTTCGATGCCTTCTTCCTGAGCCGCGTCGGGCCCTTCGTGCCAGCCGAACTGGGCGTCTTCTTGTTGTTGGCCGACCCGGCACCCTTCAGCGTCCCGGTCTGAATCTCGAAGGGTTCAAGGAGCGTGTAGATGTTGACTTGAGTCACTCCGGTCGGCGAGAGTGGCGCCTTCCTGACTCGCTTGCGGACTTCAAGTAGGCCCAGGTCCTGGAGCGTCTTGAGGCCACGCTCAGCAGTATCTGCCGAGAACCCGTACCACTCCGGCATCCGCTCGGTCGGCAGCTCAAACCCCGGCTTCTCGTGGAGAGCGACCAAGAGCATCGCCGTCGCTGGCAGATCCAACTTCTCATACCAGCCTTCGGTCCAGAATCGATTGCTCAGCTTCAAGAAGCGGTCCGACTTACCGTCGGGGCGGGTGTACGGCTCGCCGGACCCGTCGGGGCGCAACAGCGTGACGGTAACCGCCCGGGCCCTGCCGCT
>DGKN01000139.1 GCA_002387005.1 Propionibacteriaceae bacterium UBA4569 | reverse complement strand
GCACGAACCAAGGCGAGCGTCCGAACTGCCGGACCTGCTGTCCCGACTGGTCGAGGGGCCGGGTGCTGGAATGGCACGGGTGCAGGCGGCGCTGGCGTTGCAGATGGCGGGGGAGCCGGTGGCCATCCCGCCCGGTGTGCCGGCCGTACTGGGCGAGGTGGAGGCGGCGATCCACCGCCTGGAGGAGACGCTGATCCGCGCCCAGACCCCCGATCCGGTCGAGCTGCGTCGGGTGGCTGGCCTGCTCGGAGCGGGCCTGCCCGGGGTGACGGCGGACGCCCGGACGCGGGCGATGGTGCATGCCGTGCTGGGGTTGGCGGCCGAAGGGCTGGACGTCGGCGGTCGCTGGCCGATGCCCTTGGCGCAGGTGCGCGACCTGTACCGGAAGAGACTGCTGGCCGAACGTGGTGAGGACGAGGCCATCGCCTGGCTGCTGTGGTGACGGGCGCGTTGGGCGCCCCTTGACACCCGAACGGGTGTGTCAATTCACCCGACAAGGGGCTTTGATGCTTCATGCAGCGTTGACGACGAGAGGGTTGAGTGCATGCAAGGCAGGCGGGTTCTGGCGGTGGCGACCAGTGTGGGCGAGTACAAGAAGGTGGGCTACCGCACCGGGCTGTGGCTGTCGGAGCTGACGCACTTCTGGGACGTGCTCACCGAGGCCGGCTACGAGATCGACCTCGCCACCCCGATGGGCGGGGACGTGCCGCTGGACCCCGAGAGCCTGACGCCGATCACCCTGGCCGGCAGCACCCGCAAGCACTACCAGGACCGCTCCTTCATGGACCACTTGCGCGACACGCGCAACCTCGACGACGTGGTCGCCGACGACTACGACGCGATCTACCTGACCGGCGGTCACGGAACGATGTTCGACTTCGCCGTGGACGAGCGCCTGGCCGAGCTGGTGGGGGAGGTGGCCCAGGCGCAGCGCGTGGTGTCGGCGGTCTGCCATGGGCCCGCCGGGTTGCTCAACGCGAAGGTGGACGGGAAGCCCCTGCTGGCCGGCAAGAAGGTGACGGGTTTCTCGATGCTGGAAGAGAAGTTGGCGCAGCGGGTGGACGCCGTCCCCTTCAGCCTGGAGGACCGGTTGCGCGATGCTGGAGCCACCTACGAGAAGGCGCCGCTGCCGATGACCCCGCACGTCGTGGTGGACGGACGTCTGGTGACCGGCCAGAACCCGGTCAGTGCGAAGGCGGTCGGACGAGCTGTTGTCGAACTGTTGGAGGGCAACCATGACGGCAAGTGATGCGGTGCTGGGCGCGATCCGCGGTTACCAACGGGTGATCTCGCCCCGCAAGGGTTGGAACTGCGCCTACGGCGTGCACACCGGGGCTGGCACCTGTTCGTCTGTGATTGCGGACGCGGTGTCGCAGCGGGGCGTGGTCGGGGCCGTCGGTCCGGCGATACGCCAGTTCGGCGCGTGCGCGTCGTCGGCGCGGACGCTGCGCGACGCCAAGGTCAATGGCGTGTGCTGCTGCGGACCCATCCCGATCCCGTTCTCGTTCTGAGACGACCCGGCTGGCGGGGGAGCGGGTGATGATCCACTAAGCTGGACGGGTTGCGGTCGCCCCCGGTGTCCGTGATCCGGGGCGTAGCGTAGTGGCTAGCGCGCCTGCTTTGGGAGCAGGAGACCGCAGGTTCGAGTCCTGTCGCCCCGACCAATTCAAGAGCTTCATCTGACAAGGCGTTTCTCCTAGTTGACTAGGGGGAACGCCTTGTTCCATGTGTCGGTCCGATGAGCACCAAGGGGCCTCCGAGGGACTTGTGGGGACATTCATCTCCCACGTATCTCCCACGACGAGAGGCTCGACATGACGACGAAGCGGACAACCTTATCTCCGACCAGCGATGCGGGAAACGCCAGTGACTTGCGTTCCCCCCAAGGGAAACGCTCCACGCGCCGCGGGCGCTCCAAACGGGGCTTCGGACGGTTGGACAAGCTTCCCTCTGGGAAGTGGCGTGCTCGGTACCTAGGGCCAGATGGTCAGGTGCACTCGGCAGATCACACCTTCGTGGCCAAGATCGACGCCGAAGGTTGGCTCGTCGACGTGGAGCGGTCGATCAGCCGGGGTGAGTGGCAGGCTCTGGTGGCTCCCCAGCCCGCGCTGGTGAAGGAGGAGGCTCCGGTGGAGGTCGTGTTTGGAGACCTGGCCCGCGACGAGGTGGCCCGACGTGATCTGACACCGAGGACGAGGGCTCTATACGAGAGCCTGTTGGATCGGCTGATCCTTCCCGAGTTCGGGGATCAGGCGGTGGCGTCGATCACGCCGAAACAGGTTCGCGCGTGGTTCGACAGGATGGGGCCGGAACGGGCCGTGCAACGAAGCCACGCGTACGCGCTGCTCAAGTCCTTGCTGGCGGTGTGTGTGGACGAGGAGTTGATTGTCGCCAATCCCTGCCGCATCCGTTCGGCGGGCCGGCGCAAGACCACCAGGGCGATGCAGCCGGCGACGGTGGCCGAGCTCAACCGTGTGGCCGATCGGTTGCCGCCGGGGCAGGCGCTTCCCGTGCTGTTGGCCGCGTGGTGTGGGCTTCGTTCTGGGGAGGTGCGCGCGCTTCGGGTTGGGGACGTCGACACCGCGACCGGGTGGATCCACGTTCGTCAGGGCGTGACGCGGATCAAGGGGCAGGTGATCGTTGGCCCGCCCAAGACACCTGCGGCGATCCGGGATGTCGGAATCCCGCCGCACCTGCTGTCGCCGCTTCGTGAGTGGCGTGCAGGTCTGGGGGAGCGGAGGGCGCGCTCTGCGTACTTCTTCCCTGGACGCGGTGAGCTGCCGATGAGTGAGAAGGCGCTGCGGTATGCCTTTGACCAGGCACGTGACGTGATGGATCGGCACGATCTCACGTTCCATGACCTGCGTCACACTGCTGCCACGATGGCCGCCCAGAATGGCGCCACGACCGCCGAGTTGATGGCGCGCATGGGGCACACGACGGCCCAGATGGCGATGCGCTACCAGCACGCCAGCCGGCAGCGCGAACAACTCCTGGCGGAGCGATTGGCCGAGTTGGCCCGCGGTGGCGATGGCGCATCCGAGTAGGTGTCGATCACGAGAGAGCGCGTGGCGGCTTGGGCGGGCATGGAGCATCCACGGCGAGAGATTGAGGTCGAGACCGTGCAGTCGGCTGCGCGGCGTCTCGGGGTGTGCCCCAAGACGGTGCGTCGGATGATCTCTGACGGGAGACTTCCGGCGTACCGCCTTGGCCCCCGGATGCTGCGCCTGGACCCGGCGGACGTCGACCGGCTACTGCAGCGGGCGTCCTGAACTGGGGCACCAACGCCCCTCGGTGGATCGCCTCTCGGTCGGCGCCAAGCCGTGCCCCGGCAGCCCGTCGAAAGAGGCCCCCGTCCGGCGGTGGCGACAATCCCAAACCTCTGGGGGACGCGCATTGCTCGCTTCGGGCGGACGGGCTACCTTGTAGCCATGCGCATCTGTCAGGTCACCACGACGCCGGACTTCTCCGGCGCCATCGCGTTGTCCTGACACAACGCAGCATCCACCATGCCCCGGAGTGATCCGGGGCCTTCTTTATGTCTGGGGCCGTTTGGGCACTTCGTGGTCACGACCCGAAGGAACACCCTCCATGTCCCAGCATGATGACCTGCTCGACCACCGCGAGCTCAACCACGACCTCCACGTCTTCGCCACCGATCCCTTGGCAGGGTCCGGCCTGCCCCTGTGGCTGCCCGCCGGGGCAGCCATCCGGGAGGAACTCGAACGCCTCGCGAAGGACATCGCCCACGACGATGGCTGCCTCGATGTCCGCACTCCCGTCCTGGGCAAACGTGCCCTGTTCGAACGTTCCGGCCACTGGGCCAAGTTCAGCAAGGACATGTTCCCGCCCATGAAGCTGGGTGAGGACGAGGTCGTGCTGCGCCCCGCGAACTGCCCCCACCACGCTCTCGTCTACGCGTGCGACCAGCGCTCGTACCGTGACTTGCCGATCCGTCTCAACGAACTCGCGCCGATGTTCCGCGCCGAACGCTCCGGCGTCGTGTCCGGCCTCCAGCGTGTGCGCCAGATCAGCCTCGACGACACCCACGTCTTCTGCCGCCCCGACCAGGTCCAGACCGAGGTCGCCGCGGCTCTGCGCTCCGCGTTCAAGGCCCAGCGGATCCTCGGCCTGCCCGTCGACTACGTCCGACTGTCCAAGCGCGACGAGTCCGACGCGTGGCTCGGCTCCGCCGAACAATGGGATCATCACCAGGACGCGCTTCGCGCCGCTGCCCTGGAGGTGGTCGCCGATCAGAGGATCGACCTGGTCGAAGCCGATGGGGAGGCCGCCTTCTACGGTCCCAAGCTCGACCTGCAGGTCCGCGATGGCCGTGGTCACGAGGAGACCATCGCCACCGTCCAGCTCGACTTCAATCAGCCCGAACGTTTCGACCTCACCTACGTCGACGCGGACGGCTCCAAACAGCGGTGCGTGATGATCCACCGTGGAACCGTCGGCGCGATGGAACGCGTCGTCGCCTCACTCATGGAGCGCTACCAAGGCCGCCTGCCGCTGTGGCTGGCGCCCGTCCAAGCTGTCGTCCTGCCTGTCAGCGAGGCTCAGGATGTAGCGGCCGACGAGGCCGCCCGGGTACTGCGGCGACATGGGCTTCGGGTCGAGGTGCGCCGCGAGGGGAGTCTGGGTAGTCGCATTCGCGAGGCTCGCACCGTGCGCGCCAGCGTCGTGGTCGTCATTGGTGAGCGCGAGGCCGCGCAAGCCATGGTGCAGGCCACCGACGGCCGGGACGGTATCAAACGCACCCTCGCCGTGAATGACCTCGCCGAGCGCATGCAGCAGGCCCACCGGGATCGGGTCGACCTCGTATGGTGACGAGTGGGCCGGGCGCCGACAGCAAATGGCGCCCGGCCCGGCGCCTCACGTGATCGGGAATCGAGCGGCCCCCTCGCTGAGTGCCCAACTCCCTCGATGACGAGACACCCCAACAACAGGAGACGGCGGCGCGACGAAGCGGCGTTCGGAAAGCTCATGGGTCAGCCTCAACCGCGCAATGTGTTCGCGGCGCCAATGGCATTACCGACGTGAGCCAAGTCGAAGCTCACCACAACTCGTTCGCCCAACTGATCCAGACCGATGGCGCGCTCCATCTCGCGGCGCCGGCCCAGGACTTCATCCGGCGCGACGGTGGCGCCCAGACGTTGGTAGAACGGTGCGTTGAAGGTGACCGAGGCGAACGTGCTCCCGACGATGCGCTGGAATCCGCGGTGGCCCGCGGTGATTGCGAGGTGCTCCAAGAGACGTGTTCCGATGCCCTGACGGCCCCAGATGGGATCGGCCGACTGGTCCACGATGACTCGATCCCGGTCGGTGGTGGCGCGGACCGAGCCGACCAGATCCCCACCTACCTCCGCCACCATCGCCATGTCCCAGTGGGAGTCCTCCTTGAACTCGCCGACATCGACTCTGCCCAGGTCGATCCCGACAGCGGCAAGTTGAGCGCGCGCGGCCCGCTCAACGCGCAGCATGGAGGCCAGGTCGTCGGGGGTTGCCTCCCTGATGCTTGCGCGGCCAATCATGCTCAGAATCCCCGCATCACGTTCATAGCGCATGGCGGATGGGTGCTTGGAGGGTGGTCTGGCCATCCGGGCTGACGATCTGGCGGTATACGCCCCAGCTGGTCAGCTGCCGGGCCTGCAGCTCCGCGTCGATGAGGACCCACGCATCAGCCACGCTGGCGGGTGGGGAATTGAACTGGACGCTGACCCCCTGCTCGACGGCCGGCGTGTGCAGCTCCTCCAGGGCTGCTTCGGAGGTCGCCCTGATGGTGCCGGCGGACACAACTATGCGGTCGTCGAGGGTGCCGTCGAAGAGCAGCACGACATCGTCGCCGGTGGCCGATAGATGTTCGCGTAGACGGGCGACCGCCTGGCTGATCTCGGTCTCGTCAAGCACTGTGGTGCTTGCGCCCTGCAGGGTGAGCGCCGGCAGGGGCTCGATGGACAGGTTCATGGTGATCTCCTCAGCCTTCTGGTGGATGACGTCCAGGCGGTGCTGGATCTTGGCCAGACGTGTTGAAGCCTCGACGATCTGTTCCTGTAGCTCACTGGCTTGCTGGCCCAGGATCTCCTCCAGCCCGGCCTGCGCGATCTGGGGATCAAGTAGTTGCCGGATTTCCCCCAACCTGAAACCGAGATGTCTCAGTTCCGCGATGGCCCGGACGCGACCCAGTTGGCTGACCTGATATTGGCGGTAGCCGTTCGCAGGATCAATGACAGCCGGGGTCAACAGCCCCTCTTGTTCCCAGTGACGCAACATCCGCCGGGAGACCCCGCTGCGGTGTGCCATCTCGCCGATGCTCAACATGTCGATCACCACACCAACCCATCACATAGTGTCAAGGTCAACCAGGCAGCACGAGAAGGGTCTAGGTTCCGCCGGACCCGCGGATTGGGAGTTGACGGCACAAGAAATTTCGAGAATCTTCCGAGGAGCTCCGGCTTTGCTGGATGCCCTATGCCGCAAGGATTCGCGACCGAGACGAGCAGCCGCTGGGCGGCTGTCAGTCGCCCAGCGGTTCCGCCACTAGTTGTTGGTGGCAGGGACGTTCA
>DGKN01000262.1 GCA_002387005.1 Propionibacteriaceae bacterium UBA4569 | reverse complement strand
GACGGGCTGGGGCAAGTCGGCGGTCTACTTCGTCGCCACCGCGCTGCGGCGCGCGGAGGGGGCCGGTCCGACGGTGATCGTCAGCCCGCTGCTCGCCCTGATGCGCGACCAGATCGCCGCCGCGGCCCGCGCCGGAGTGCGTGCCGTGACGATGAACTCGGCCAATGCGACCGACTGGGGCGAGGTCGCATCCCAGCTCGCAAACGACGAGGTGGACGTGCTGCTCGTCAGCCCCGAGCGGCTCAACAACCCCACCTTCCGCGCCGAACAGCTGCCCGACCTGGCCGCGCGCTGCGGCTTGCTGGTGGTCGACGAGGCACACTGCATCTCAGACTGGGGCCACGACTTCCGTCCCGACTACCGTCGCATCAAGGACCTGCTGCTCGACCTGCCGGACGGCACCCCGGTACTGGCCACCACCGCCACCGCCAACTCGCGCGTGGTCGCGGACGTCGCCGAGCAGCTCCAACGCGCGACGCTGGAGCAGCGCGATGCGAGTGGTGCGGGAGGGCATGAGGTACTCACGATCCGCGGCAGTCTCGCTCGTGACTCGCTGCGGTTAGGAGTGTTGAAGCTGCCCCATGCCGAGACCCAGTTGGCTTGGCTGAATGCCCACCTGGGCGACTTCGACGGCTCCGGGATCATCTACGCGCTCACAGTCTCCGCCGCCGAGGACGTTGCCGCCGCGCTGGTGGAATCCGGCTACGCCGTCAAGGCCTACACGGGGCGCACCGATGCTGCCGAACGCGAGGAGTTGGAGGGTCAACTGCGCCGCAACGAGCTGAAGGCGCTGGTGGCGACCTCCGCCCTGGGGATGGGCTTCGACAAGCCCGACCTCGGCTTTGTCATCCACCTCGGTGCCCCCAGCTCGCCGGTCGCCTACTACCAGCACGTCGGACGCGCCGGCCGCGGCGCCGGTCGCGTCAATGGCGTGCTCCAGGGTCAGACGCGGGCGGACGTCCTGCTGCTGCCCAGCGTCGCAGATCGCGACATCTGGCGCTGGTTTGCCACCGCGTCGATGCCCGACCAGGCCCAGGCCGACGCCGTGATCGCCGCGCTGTCCGCGTCACCCAGTGCGTTGTCCACCGCCGCCCTCGAAACCCGCGTCGACGTCCGCCGCACCCGGCTGGAGTTGTTGCTCAAGGTGCTCGACGTCGACGGTGCCGTGGAGCGCGTCAAGGGCGGCTGGCGCGCCACAGGCCAGCCGTGGACCTATGACGCCGAGCGCTATGCCCGCGTCGCCCAAGCGCGGGAGCGGGAGCAACAACTGATGCTCGACTACGAGCGCGGCGAAGTCTGCCGGATGCAGTTCCTGCAGCAGGCCCTGGACGACCCGGATGCGAAGCCCTGCGGACGGTGCGATGTCTGCGCCGGCCCTTGGTATGACGAGTCGCTCCCCGAGGCTGCCGTCGTGGCAGCCCGGACCGCCCTCGACCGTCCAGGTGTGCTGCTGGAGCCGCGCGGCATGTGGCCGACCGGGATGGACCGTCTCGGCGTCCCTGTCAAGGGAAAGATCACCGAGGGGCCCGCCACCGGACGGGTCATTGCCCGCCTGACCGACCTCGGGATGGGCCAACGACTGCGTGAACTGCTGGCGGACGAGGACGGTCCGGTACCCGAGGATGTGCTGCGTGCCTGTGTCCCCGTGCTGAAGGAGTGGGACTGGGAACAGCGTCCGGTGGCCGTGGCCGCGATCGGGTCGCGGAGTCACCCGCAGCGCGTCGCCACGCTCGCCGAGGGTCTCGCCGGGCTGGGGCGAATGGTCAATCTCGGTACCCTCGACCTCGTGGACGGTGGCCCCACTGGGGGGCCCGGCGGGAACTCCGCCTTCCGACTGGCCGGGGTGTGGGGGCGCCTGGAGCCCGGCCCGGGCATGCGCGCCCAGCTCGCGCAGGTGGCTGGCCCGGTGCTGCTGGTGGATGACCTGGNNGGCCGTCGCACTGCGCCGGGCTGGGGCCGAAGCGGTACTGCCCTTCGCGCTGGCGATACAGGCTTGACTACGGTGTCGGCATGCCCTCCTTGTTGCTGATAGAGGCGCGCCAACGCGCAGAACTGCTGAGCGTCGACCAGGTCGTCGTCGAGCTGGACCTGCGCCGCGACGAGGCCTTCGACTCACGAACCACCATCACCTTCGGGTGCAGCACGCCGGGGGCCAGCACCTTCTGTGACTTCCGAGGTACCGAGCTACGCTCCGCCACCTTGAATGGAGCGCCGGTGGCTGCCGAGGCGTGGGTGGACGGGCGGATCCAGCTGGACGCCCTGCAACTGCGCAATGAGCTGGTCGTCGACGCAGTGATGGCCTGGTCCAGCGACGGCGAGGGCCTGCACCGTCACGTCGACCCGGCCGACCAGCGCGCCTACTGCTACGCGATGAGCTTCCTCGACGCGGCCCCGCGCTGGTTCGCCTGCTTCGACCAGCCCGACCTCAAGGCCGCCTACCGGTTCGACATCCTCACCCCCCAGGACTGGATCGTCCGGGGCACGGGAGCCTCTTCGGCGGTGGAACCAGGGCACTGGAGCATCACCAGCGAACGTCCGTTGTCGACCTACTTCGTCTCCATCGTCGCCGGGCCCTGGGCCGAGGTCTGCGACGAGCACGACGGCATCCCCCTCTCGGCGCTGGCGAGAGCCTCCATGACCGACGAGCTGGAGACTCACGCCGGCGACATCCTCACCGTGACCAAGAAGGCCTTTGACGCCTACCACCAGCTCTTCGGCGTCCGATATCCCTTCGGGGCCTACCATCAGGTCTTCGCGCCCGACTTCAATGCTGGAGCCATGGAGAATCCTGGCTGCGTGGTGCTGCGCGAGCAGTTCCTGTTTCGCGGCGACAGCACCTGGTCCGACCGCGCCAATCGCGCCGGGACGATCGTGCACGAGATGGCCCACCAGTGGTTCGGCGACCTGGTGACGATGCGCTGGTGGGATGACCTGTGGCTCAACGAGAGCTTCGCCGAGTACATGGCCCACCGGGTCTGCACCGACCACGTCGACTACCCCTTGTGGACCGACTTCGGGCTCAAGCGCAAGGACTGGGGCCTGGTGGCAGACCAGTCACCGTCCACCCACCCGGTTGCGGTCAACGGTGCCCTCGACGCCCGCTCCGCGCTGNNGGTCGCCACCATCGGGGACGAGGTCTTCTTCGCCGGCCTGCGCGACCACTTCGCCCGGCACGGCTTCGGCAATGCGACCTTCGACGACCTGCTGGGGAGTTGGCAACGCGCCGGTGCGCGGGACCTGGACGCCTGGAGTGCCCAGTGGCTGCTGACCAGCGGGGCCGACGTGATCGGCGCCGAACGCCGCGGGAACAGCGTCGTGCTGACGCGCACCGCGCCGCCCACCGCCCCCGCCG
>DGKN01000174.1:9254-9628 GCA_002387005.1 Propionibacteriaceae bacterium UBA4569 | reverse complement strand
GGCGGCGGCGGTGGTGGCGGCTTCGGCGGCACCGCGGGACTGTTCCGCATGTTCAACTCCCAGTTCGGCACCGAGGTCAGCTGGCTGCTGCCCGGCTCGCTGATCCTGCTGGTCGCCGGCCTGGTGGCCCGGGGACGCGCTCCCCGCACCGACCTGCGTCGCGCCGGTCTGGTCATCTGGGGCGGCTGGCTGCTGTCCACCGCGGCCGTGCTGAGCTTCATGTCCGGCACCGTGCACTCCTACTATGCGATCGCGCTGGTGCCCGGAATCGCCGCCACCATTGCGATCGGCGCCACCGAGGCCTACCGCGCCGCGGCGCTCTCGACCAAGGTCTGGGCGGCCACCGCCTACCGCAGCGCCATCGGTTTGGCCAT
>DGKN01000174.1:0-9167 GCA_002387005.1 Propionibacteriaceae bacterium UBA4569 | reverse complement strand
TGGCCCGCACGGCGACCATGAAGAAGCACGCCATCGCGGCCCTGGTCGTCGGATCGCTCGCCGCCGTGGCACCCACGGCCGCGTGGACGGCTGCGACCGTAGCGGTCGGCCACACCGGATCTTCCCCGGCGGCTGGCCCCTCGAGCGCCTCGGTCGGTGGTGGCATGGGCGGTGGCATGGGTGGTGGCGGTGGCCAGATGGGCACTCCGCCCAGCGGCACCGACGGCCAGCAGACCGACGGTCAGGCCCCCAGCGGGACGACCGACGGCCAAGCGCCGAGCGGGACCACAGACGGCCAGGCGCCCACGGGCACCTCGGATGGCTCCAGAGACGAGACCTCCGGGACCTCGACCAACGAGACCGCCACCAATGAGTCAGCCGGCACGTCGACCGCTGGCCAGCCCCAGGTCGGTGGCCGGGGCGGCGGGATGGACTCGGCCAGCACCAACAGCGAGCTGATCGCGGCTCTGNNGCAAGTGGTCGGCCGCCGTGATCGGTGACCAGACGGCTGCGGGCTACATCCTCAGCTCCGACACGGCCGTGATGTCGATCGGTGGCTGGAGCGGCACCGACAACAACGTCACTCTCGAGCAGTTCAAGCAGTATGTGGCCGACGGCGACATCACCTACTTCATCGCCGGTGGCGGCATGGGTGGTGGCCAGGGTGGCCAGAACGGCTCGGCGAGCGAGATCACCACCTGGGTGCAGGAGAACTTCACCAGCACGACGATCGGTGGCACCACCGTCTATGTGCTGAACTCCTGAGATCAAGAACACAAGGGGCCGCGACGCATCGGGCGTCGCGGCCCCTGGTCGTCCGCAAGCGCTGGATGTGTCGCCAAGGTTCTTCAGTCGGGCCCTGGGGCACTTCTGCGGAAGCGGGGGGTGACGATTCCAGAGCCCACCCGATGCCACGGGCCGGAACTCGCGAAAACTGTCAGTGCTGGGATGCAGGCTTGAGTCATGACCACCCCCAGAACCGTCTGCTCGATCATCCCGCCCTACCTGCTGGAGCACCTGGCGCGCTCCGGCGATGACGCCCTCGCCGCCGTCGCCCAGCGCACCCGCGCCCATGATGAAGCCTTCCGCGCCGACCGGGAGCCCCAGGCCGAGCGGCTGCAGATCGAGCAGAAGTCCCGCACCACGGCGAAGTCCAAGGCCAAGAAGGCCGCGGCGGACGACGGCTCGAGCCCGCTGCGCACGATCGGCGACGCCGAGAACACCGAGAAGCTCCCGGGCAGGACCGTCCGCGCCGAGGGCGAGAAGGCCACCGGTGATGCCGCCGTGGACGAGGCCTACGACGCGCTGGGCGCCACCTGGCAGTTGTACGACCAGGCCTTCGGACGCGACTCGATCGACGACTCCGGGCTGGCGCTGCTCGGGACGGTGCACTACGGAACCGACTACGACAATGCCTTCTGGGACGGCGAGCAGATGGTCTTCGGTGACGGGGACGGCACCATCTTCAATCGCTTCACCGCCAGCGTCGACGTGATCGGCCACGAGCTCACCCATGGGGTCACCCAGTACACCGCCGCGCTGGTCTACCAGGACCAGTCGGGCGCGCTGAACGAGTCGCTCTCGGATGTCTTCGGCGTGATGGTGGCGCAGCACGCGGCGGGCCAGAGCGTCGAGGAGGCGGACTGGCTGGTGGGCGCAGACCTGCTCGCCGCCGGCGTCAAGGGGCGCGCCCTGCGCGACATGGAGAACCCGGGCACCGCCTACGACGATCCTCGGCTGGGCAAGGATCCCCAGCCCGCGAACATGGATGACTATGACGACACCACCGACGACAACGGCGGCGTCCACATCAACTCCGGCATCCCCAACCGCGCCTTCGTGATCGCCGCCAAGGCCTTCGGCGGCAACTCTTGGGAGGGCGCTGGGCTGGTCTGGTACGACGTCCTCACCGGCGACCGCATCCAGGCCCGCTGCGACTTCGCCACCTTCGCCCAGCTGACCGTCGACGCCACGACCCAGCGCTTCGGCGAGGAGGGGGCGCAGAAGGTCTCCGCCGCATGGCAGGCGGTGGGCGTCACTCCCTCGGCCACGAAGAAGGCCAAGGCGCGCAAGGCGACAAAGAAGTCGGAGAAGGAGAAGCCCTCCGACTCGTCCACGACGCAGACCGAGGCGGCGGCGGCCGACCCGGCCACCCCGGTGCAGGTGACCCGTTCGGGCGGGTTCGCTGGTCTGGTCCGGCGCCGGGAGACCACGCTGGGGGAGTTGCCGGACGACGACCGCGAGCACTGGCGACACCTGCTCGGCCGTCCGGGGTTGCGGGAGTTCGCCGCGGAACGTGTTCGTCCCGATGCCTTTCAGTACTGCGTGTGCTGCGATCCGGTCGACCTGGACGTGACGATGGCCGAGCACGCGCTGCCAAAGACGGTCCGGTCGCTGCTGGACCGCACGTTGTCCGAGGGCGAAGAGCGTTAGTCAGGCGGCGATGACGGCCGCTGGCCGCACCGAGGCGAGGTAGAGCCGCTCGCGGCGGCGTCGGGCCAGGAGCATCGCGCCCGCCAGGAAGGGCCCGACGACGACATAGCAGGCCCACGCGGCGGTGAGGTGGCCACCGAAGCCGAACAGCACGATGGCGATCAGCCCGGCGGCGGTCCAGTTGGACACTCCCTCGATCACCAGCGGGCTGACGGTGTCGCGCATGCCGCGCATCGCGCCGGACTGCTGGATCGCGATCGCCCAGAAGGGCTGGGTGAACACCATGACGTGCATGGTGCGCACCCCGAGGTCGACCAGCGCCGGATCGTCCAGGAAGAGCCGGACGATCGGCTCGGCGAACACCCACAGCGCCACCGCCACGATGCACACCAGGGCGACGCCGTCGCGGGTCGCCATCCGGGTGATGGTCATCGCGCGGGGTACGTCGCCGGCGCCCAGCGCCCGTCCGAGCATGGACGTGTGGGCGATCTGCACCCCGAAGCCAACCAGGAAGGCCATGCTCATCAGCTGGTTGACGACGCGGTGCACGGCCAGCTCGTCGGTGCCGACGTGGCTGATCATCATCGTCACCGCCAGCCACGCGGTGGAGATCAACAGCTGCTCACCGGCCGCCGGGATCCCCAGCCGCAGCACCTCGCTGATCAGTTCGCGTCGAGGGCGCCAGCCCTGGCGCCCGGCGATGGTCATGCCGCGACGTCCCTGCCACAGCGCCGACACCAGCAGGCAGAGCCCGACACCGCGCGAGACGAAGGTGGCCCACGCAGCACCCGAGACGCCGAGTTCCGGGAAGGGTCCGCGTCCCTCGATCAGCGCCCAGGCCAGCGGGACGTTCAGCACCGCCGCCACCATCGTCGCCACCATCGGCGTCTTCGAGTCACCGGCACCGCGCAGCGCACCGCCCAGCACGTCCAGGCCGACGATCACGCCGGCGGTGCCCATGGTGATCCGTAGGTAGCTGACCGCCAGCGGGGCCGCCTCGGCGTCCAGGCCGAAGCCCGCGACGATCACCGGGGCGCCGACGATCCCGATTGCCACGAAGGGCAGCGCCAGAATCCCCGACCAGACCAGCGCCTGGCGGGCCAACTGGGAGGCCCGATGCGTGTCCCCGGCCCCGATGGTGTGCGCCACCAGGATCGAGCACCCGACGCTCAGCGCAGCCAGAGAGCTGAGGACGATGAACATCACCTGCAGCGACGCGCCCACGGCGGCCAGGGCGGCCGCCCCGAGCCCTGCGACCAGCGCGGTGTTGGCGAGGTCGAGGCTGAGCTGCAGCACCTGTTCGGCGATGATCGGGCCGGCCAGCCGGTGCAAGCGCCCTCGCAGGCCATCCATGGGAGGCGGCTGCGTCGGGTCCGGTGCGGCGTCCAAGGACGGGCCGGTCGAGACGTCGTAGGAAGGGGAGGAGCTCACTGGGGCAATCCAACCACCGATACGCCGCTCCTCCCAGCGACAGCCAGCGACCCCTCACCCCGCGCGCGTGCCTCACCAACCCTCAAGTGAAGATCATGTTTCGGTGCGCAAGATGCTTGCACAACAGGGTGAGGAACCCTGAGGGTGTCCGCATGACCTCTGTAGCCCCCAACACCGAGGGTCGCTCCGGCGAACCCGCACTGAACCGCGTCATCGGCCCGGGCTTGTTGCTGCTGTTCATCATCGGCGACATCCTCGGCACCGGTGTCTACGCCCTGACCGGCAAGGTGGCTGCCCAAGTCGGCGGCATCGTCTGGCTACCCTTCCTGTGCGCGTTCATCGTCGCCCTGCTGACCGCCTTCAGCTACCTCGAACTCGTCACCAAGTACCCCCAGGCCGCCGGCGCCGCCCTGTACACGCACCGTGCGTTCAAGAGCGGCTTGTTCACCTTCATCATCACCTTCACCGTTATGTGCTCCGGCCTGACCTCGGCCGCGTCCGCGTCCAAGGCCTTCGCCGGCAACCTCGCCCACGTCATGGGTTGGACGAGTGCCGAGACCGGCAACGGCCTCAAGATGCTGGCCGCAGGCTTCATGCTGCTGGTGATGGCGGTGAACCTGCGCGGTGTCTCCGAGTCGGTGAAGATCAACGTCGTCCTCACCGTGATCGAGCTCTCGGGCCTGGTGCTGGTGCTGGTGGTTGGCGCCTGGGCCATATCCCACGGGCAGGGCGACTTCTCCCGCCTGAACGACATCAACATCCCCGACGGCAAGACGGCCTTCAGCTCCGTGACCGCTGCCACCGCCCTGGCCTTCTTCGCGATGGTCGGTTTCGAGGACTCGGTGAACATGGCCGAGGAGACCAAGGATCCGGTGCGCACCTTCCCGAAGATCCTGCTGACCGGTCTGTGCCTGACCGGCGTGGTCTACGTCCTCGTGGCGATCACCTCCATCGCGCTGGTTTCTCCCAGCAAGCTCGGCGAGGGTTCCACCCCGCTGCTGCAGGTGATCCAGGCCGGCGCCCCCAACTTCCCGACCGGCCTCTTCGCCCTGATCACGATGTTCGCGGTGTCGAACACCGCCCTGCTGAACATGCTGATGGCCTCCCGTTTGCTCTACGGCATGGCGCACGAGCGGGTGCTGCCGGCCCAGCTCGGCAAGGTGAGCGCGACCCGCAAGACGCCATGGGTGGCCATCATCTTCACCACGCTGGTCTGCCTCGGCCTGATCTGGTTCAGTAACCTGACCGCCCTGGGTGGCACCACCGCCCTGCTGCTGCTGTGCGTGTTCACCGTCGTGAACATCGCCGTGCTGGTGCTGCGCAAGGACGTCAAGGACGTCAAGCACTTCAAGACGCCGACCATCGCCGCCGTCCTGGGTGCGATCACCGCCTTCTTCCTGGCCAGCCCCCTCTCGGGCCGTGCGAGCACCGACTACAAGGTGGGCGGGTGGCTGCTGCTGGTGGGCGTCGTTCTCGGTGTGATCACCTACCTGATCAACAAGTACGTGTACCACCAGGACACTCGCTTCCACGACGTCGAGCACCTCGGCGACATCGAGTGGGAGGAAGAGCACCCCATCAAGTGATGACGGTCGCGCTCGCGGTCGCCACATGCGAGCGAGCCAGCGAACGGGCCGGACGAGTGTCGNNGCCCGTTCCGCATTCCTGGCCTCGGAATTCCCTATTGTGCGTCCATGAACACACCCAAGCTGGGTCTGCTCCCCAAGATCCTCATCGCCATCATCCTGGGCATCATCTTCGGACTGTTCTTCCCCACCTGGCTGGTGCGGGTCTTCGTGACCTTCAACGGCCTGTTCGGGAACTTCCTGTCCTTCATGATCCCGCTGATCATCCTGGGCCTGATCGCCCCCGCCATCTCCGAGCTCGGCGCCGGCGCCGGGAAGTGGCTGGGCATCACGGCTGCCATCGCCTACGGCTCGACGCTGTTCGCCGGCTTCATGGGATGGGCGGCCGCCTCGGCCTTCCTGCCCACGCTGCTGCGCGGACGCAAGGCTGCCTCCTTCGACAACCCGGAGGACGCGCTGCTTGCCCCATACTTCACCGTCGAGATGCCCCCGGCGCTGAGCGTGATGACCGCGCTGGTGCTGGCCTTCGTGGTCGGCGTGGCCCTCACCGTCGTCAAGGGCGACACCTTGATTAAGGGCTTCCTCGAGTTCCGCGAGGTCGTCAACAAGGTGATCGTCGCGATCATCATCCCGCTGCTGCCCCTGTACATCTTCGGCATCTTCCTGAACATGACCAAGGTGGGCGAGGTGTGGACCATCATCACGACCTTCCTCGGCGTCATAGTGATGGTCTTCGCGCTCACGGGCACCCTGCTGCTGATCCAGTACTCGGTGGCGGGCGCGATCGCGCACCGCAACCCGCTGACCATGCTCAAGACGCTGCTGCCGGCCTACATGACCGCGCTCGGCACCTCCTCCTCGGCGGCGACCATCCCGGTCACCCTTCGCCAGACCATCAAGTCCGGCGTCGCGGAACCGATTGCCTCCTTCGTCATCCCGCTGTGCGCCACGGTCCACCTGGCGGGGTCCACCATCAAGATCACCGTCTTCTCTCTCGCAGTGATGATGCTCTACGGCATGGAGATCCGTCCGATGGCCATCGTCGGCTTCATCTTCATGCTGGGCATCACCATGGTCGCCGCCCCCGGTGTGCCCGGTGGCGCGATCATGACCGCGGCTGGCCTGTTGGCGTCCATGCTGGGCTTCAACGAGGCGCAGGTCGGCCTGATGATCGCCATCTACATCGCGATCGACTCCTTCGGCACGGCGACCAATGTCACCGGTGACGCGGCGATCGCCCACGTCGTCGACGTCCTCGCCCGTCGAGCCAACCATCCGGGCGCCACGTCAGCCACCCCTGCCTGACCCCACCAACACCGACCCGACAAGCACCGACCTGGCCGGCGCCGACGTGGCCGGCACCGACCCAACAACCACGAAGAACGCCCGCCCAGCGCGAGACGGCCCCTGGTCGGGGCCGGATCGCCCTGAGCGGGCGTTCTTGGCGGAAGCGGCAGAACTCAGCCGGCGGCACGCACCTCGGCCACCGTCCGGTCGAACTCGTCCTCGATCGCCGGGTTCGGCTTCCAGGTCGCGCGGCTCACCAGCCAGGCCACCAGCAGGTTCCCGAGGAAGCCCGGAACGATCTCGTAGAGGTCGAAGATGTGGCCCGGACCACCGGCGATGTTGCCCCAGATGCCCACCAGCACGGCTCCGGTCACCATGCCGGCGAGTGCACCCATGGCGGAGAGCCGGCGCCAGAACAGGGTCAGCAGGGTGATCGGGCCGAAGGAGGCGCCGAAACCAGCCCACGCGAAGGCCACCAGCGACAGGATCGTGTCGTTCTGCGTCCACGCCATCAGCATCGCGACCAGCGAGACGATCAGCACGGCCAGTCGTCCGAGGGCCACGAAGTGCTTGTCGGAACGCTGGTCACGCCCCAGTGCCTTGTAGATGTCCTCGACCAGCGCGGACGAGGTGACCAGCAGCTGGCTTGAGATCGTGGACATGATCGCCGCCAGCACCGCCGCCAGCATGAAACCGGCGATCAGCGGGTGGAACAGGATCTGGCCCATCTTGATGTAGATGGTCTCTGGGTCCTCCAGCTTCATGCCCTGCTTCTGGTACCAGGCGGCGCCCACCATGGCCGTCGCGACCGCACCGAGGACGGCGAACAGCATCCAGCCGATGCCGATCCGGCGCCCCATCTTCGCCTCGCCCGTGGTCCGCAGGGCCATGAAGCGGACGATGATGTGTGGCTGGCCGAAGTAGCCCAGCCCCCACGCGAGGGCCGAGACGATGCCCAGCAGCGCGACGCCCGTCATCGGGTGCGGCAGCAGGGCCAGTCGGTCGATGTTCGCAGCTCGGTCGGATTCACCCACCAGGCGCGAGAGCTCCCCAAAACCACCCAGACGTACCAGGCCGACCACCGGGACGGCGATCAGTGCGAGCGCCATCATCGCGCCCTGCACGAAGTCGGTGTAGCTCACCGCGAGGAAGCCGCCGAACAGGGTGTAGGCCACCGTCACGCCGGCGACCACGAGCATCCCGGTGCGATAGCTCATGCCGTAGGAGGATTCGAAGAAGACGCCACCGGCGACCATGCCGGAGCTGACGTAGAAGGTGAAGAAGACCAGGATGATCACGCCGGAGGCGATGCGCAGCAGGCGGCTGGAGTCCCGCAACCGGTTCTCGAGGAAGCTCGGGATCGTGATGGAGTCGTTCGCGACCTGGGTGTAGGCGCGCAACCGGGGGGCCACGAACTTCCAGTTGAGCCAGGCGCCAACGGTCAGGCCGACGGCGATCCACGCCTCCACCAGACCAGCGGCGTAGATGGCGCCCGGAAGGCCCATCAACAGCCAGCCCGACATGTCCGCGGCTCCGGCCGACAGCGCGGCGACGGCGGGGGAGAGCTCACGTCCGCCGAGCATGTAGTCCGACAGGTTGTGCGTCTTGCGGTAGGAGTACCAGCCGATGGCCAGCATGGCGGCCATGTAGGTCACCATGGCCAGGGTCTGGAAGGCGGTGTCACTCATGGGGCACCTTTCGCGTCCAATGGTCCCGGGGGTCGGGATGACGAAAACCTACCGGAGTGGGCTTCGCGGGGGGCGCGTATGCTCACGCGAGTGACTTTCGCCCCCCAGCACGAGTTCCCCGGTCCGTCCAGCGCGCTGCAAGGGGCGGAACCGCTGGAGTTCGAGTACCTGGGGCTGGCTGACGAGCCGCCCGCGTTGGTCGAGTACCACCGCGGTTGGGACATCCAGAAGGAGCGCCACGCCCGCGTCGCCGCCCGTGAGATCCCCGGCCGGGTGCTGTTCGTGGAGCACGAGTCGGTCTACACGGCGGGCCGCCAGACCCGCCCCGATGAACGTCCCTTCGACGGCACGCCCGTGGTCGACGTCGACCGCGGTGGCAACATCACCTGGCATGGCCCCGGCCAGCTGGTCGGCTATCCGATCGTGCGGCTACCCGACCGGGTCGGCGTCGTCGACCACGTCCGGCGCGTCGAGCAGGCCGTGATCGAACTGTTGGCCGACTACGGCATCGAAGCCGGACGCGTGCCCGGTCGCACGGGCGTCTGGCTGCCCGCGGACGACCCCGCGTCCGTGCCGGTCGTCGTCCCGCCGACCCACCACCACGCCGCCAGCACCGAACGGACGGGCAACTACGTGCCCGGCCTCGCTGGCGCGCCCGGTGCCCCCGGGCTGCGGCTCGTGGGCGGCGAGGGCCACACCCCCGACGTCCTGGTGCCGCAGCACGTGGGGGTGGGGGGGGCGC
>DGKN01000060.1 GCA_002387005.1 Propionibacteriaceae bacterium UBA4569 | reverse complement strand
AAGGCCCGCGCCACCGTCCACGGGCAGCTCGGTGCGGTCGAACTCGTCGCTGGCGCCGCGCGCGACGGCGCTCCCGGGTCCCGCAGCTACCGGGTGCGGGCGCTCTCGGGGCCCTCGCTCGATGCAGCCGGGGTCACGGACGTCCGTTACGAGGTTTCGTCCGGGGACGGGAACTGGACCGCCGTCAAGGCCGACACCGACATCGCCGTGCAGGCCCCGACCTCGGTCGTGGCGCGCGCCGTCGACACCGGCCACGACCTCGCCGGCCTGGAGGCCACCCTCGGCCTCGACACCACGATGTCCGTCGGCCAGGACCCCGGGAGCAAGAAGGTCCAGGTGTGGCTGCAGTCGTGGCCCGGCACCACGGTGCGCTGCACGCTCGCCACCGCGGACGCACAGGTCGCGGCCATCGACCGTGACCTCAACGGCGGGGGGGCCGGGGGGACCTTCGAGTGGGCCCCCGGGACGCCAGACCCCGCCAACCCACCCAACGACATCCCGCTCACCGTCCAGTGCCAGACCCAGGGCCAGGACGGCGTCACCCAGACCATCGCCTACACCTGGAAGCAGGCCCCCTGACATGTCGATGACCCCCGAACAGGCTGCCTGGTTCAGCGACACCTTCGCGCTGCTGGTGCGCAATGTCGAGCGCGCAATCATGGGCAAGACAGAAGGCGTCCGTCTGGCCCTGACCTGCCTGCTGGCCGAGGGTCACCTGCTGCTCGAGGACACCCCCGGCACCGGCAAGACCTCGCTCGCACGGGCGCTGGCCCAATCGATCCAGGGCAGCCACTCGCGCATCCAGTTCACGCCCGACCTGCTCCCCTCGGACGTCACCGGTGTCACCATCTACGACCAGAAGACCGGCGACTTCGAGTTCCACCGGGGGCCGGTGTTCGCGTCGGTGGTGCTCGCCGACGAGATCAACCGCGCCTCGCCGAAGACCCAGGCCGCGTTGCTCGAGGTGATGGAGGAACAGCGCGTCACCATCGACGGCGTTTCCCACGACGTGGGTTCGCCCTTCCTGGTGATCGCCACCCAGAACCCGATCGAGCAGGCCGGCACCTATCGGTTGCCCGAGGCGCAGTTGGACCGCTTCTTGATGAAGACCTCTCTCGGGCACCCCGACCGGGAGCACACGGTGCAGATCCTTGCCAGCGGCGGTTCGCGCCCCAACTCGCCCGCCCTGCCGCCGGTGATCACCGCGCAGGCCGCGGGCGAGATGGGCCAACTGGCTGCGTCGGTGTTCGTGGAGTCGAGCGTCGTCGACTACATTGCCCGGCTGCTGGAGGCCACCCGCGAGGAGCCGGACGTGCGTCTGGGCTCGTCGATCCGAGGTGGTCTGGCGCTGATGCGCGCCTCCCGGGTGTGGGCCGCCAGCCAGGGCCGACACTTCGTCGTGCCGGACGACGTGAAGATGCTCGCCGTCCCCTGCCTGGCGCACCGTCTGGTGCTGGACCCGGAGAGCGAGTTCAACGGCGTCACCGCCGAGGATGTGACCGCGCGCGTGGTCGGCTCCGTCACGCCTCCGACGGAGCGCACCGCCGAATGAGGCGACCCGATGTGCCGCTGCACCCCTTCGGCTGGGCCACCCTGGCCGCGGGGGTCGGCTGTCTGCTCGTCGGGCTGGTCACCCGGTGGTGGGAGCTCCGTCTGGTGGGCGTCTTCGCCCTCCTTTTGGTTGCCATCGCGCTGGCCTTCACCCTCGGGCGTCCCGCCTACCGCGTCACCGTGCAGTTGGACGACGACCGGGTGCTGGTCGGAGACCCGGCCGGCGGCGGGCTGACGGTGACCAATGCCGGTGGACGACGCAGCCTGCCCACCCGATTGGACCTGCCGATCGGCGAGNNCCCTCCCCCCCCGATTGGCCCTGCCGATCGGCGAGCAGGTGGCAAGCTTCCCGGTGCCCAGCCTGGCTGCCGGAGCCGAGCAGCCGAACGGTTTCGTCGTGCCCACCCAGCGCCGCGGCATCGTCCACGTCGGGCCGGCCAGCACGGTGCAGGGCGACCCGCTCTCACTGGCCGGGCGCACCGCCCGCTGGACGGAGCAGGTGACCGTCCACGTGCATCCACGAACGGTGCCATTGCCCGGCGGGACGGTCGGTCTGGTGCACGACCTGGAGGGACGCTCCGCGGACGAACCCAGCGACGCCGACATGGACTTCCACGCCCTGCGCGAGTATGCGCCGGGCGACGACCGGCGGCAGGTGCACTGGCGCTCGACGGCTCGCGCCGGCCAGTTGTTGGTGCGGCAGTATGCGCAGACCCGGCAGGCCCGGCTGGCGCTGGGCCTGGACACCGCGCCCGGCTCCTACCTGGACGACGACGAATTCGAGCTTGCCGTGCAGGTGGCCGGATCGGTGGGCCTGCAGGCGCTTCGGGAACGCAACCCCTTGACCCTGGTCACCGAGCTGTCGGTGCTCCCGGACCCCCATCCGCGCCGGCTGCTGGACGAGTTGAGCGGCGTACAGCTGGCTGTGGCCGGGGGCGCACGGAATGGTGCTGGCCGGAATGGTGATGGCCCGCGGGAACTGGCGCGGCAGCTGATGCGGCGCTGTCCCACCGCGTCCGTCGTCGTGGTCGTCACCGGCTCGGCGATGCGTCCCGTCGAGCTCTCCCGCCAGCTGACCGCGATCCCGGAACAGGTGCGGGTGATCGCCATCCAGGCCCACCCCGCCACCAGCACCGTCGTCCGATCCATCGCACGCACCTCGATGATCCGGGTGCCCGAGCTGTCCGAGCTGCCCCGCGCGATGCGGAGGGCCAGGCTGTGAGCGCCGGAACAGGGGTCTTCGAGACGACGACGGGCCGTTCCCGCTGGGTCTGGTTGGCGGTCGACGCCATCGCCCTGGCCGGGTTCGGGGCCCTGCTGGGGCTGGTCTGGCTGCCCACCTTCGGGTCCGGTTGGCTGTGGGTCACCGCGCTGGGCGGCACCCTGCTCGGCTGGACCATCGGCGTGCTCGCGCACCGTCTCGGCCTGGGCGTGGGGAGCACCGCCGCCGTCACCGCCGTGGCCTGGTTCGCGCTGGGTGGGCTGTTGGCGATGCCGTCTACCACCACGGCTGGCGTGTTCCCCACCGGACGGACGCTGCACGGCCTGGCCTCCGCACCGGTG
>DGKN01000091.1 GCA_002387005.1 Propionibacteriaceae bacterium UBA4569 | reverse complement strand
CCGAACCACGCGAGCACGAGCACCCCGGCGAAGGGAATCAGGCCCCAGCCGGGCATCCCCTGGTACACGACGGCGCGGTCGGCGGCCTCCCAGCCGAGCACCGCGGCCACCGCGAGCATCGGCAGGGCAAGCCCCAGACGTCGCTGGTCGGGGACGGCGGCCATGGCCGCCATGACCAGGCCCNNGCCAGCAGCGAGAGGACGCCCACCAGGGCGGCCGTCGCGATCGTCCGTGCCGCCCCGTGGGGCCAGACGACCTGCTCGACGGCAGAGGCTGCGGTCTCGTCCACGACGTCGTAGACGACGGGGGCGGGATAGCTGTCGGCTCGGTCGGTGATGTACAGCACCGATCCGTCGCTGACCCCTGCCTCACCCAGGGAACGGGGCCAGGGCAACGAGCCCGAACCCTCCACGGTGAGGGTCTTGATGGTCGGGTCCAGCGCGCTGCCCGGCTCGAAGCGCTGGAGGAGTTCGGGCATCAGCTGGCCGACCGGCACGTCGGAGGGCAGGACGACCTCGACGTGACGCTGGCCAGAGGCGAGGCTGACGCGGGTCCAGGCGCGGCTCACCGGACGTCCCTCGCAACGGTCTGCACGCCGCTCCAGCCGCTGGGCGACGAGAGATAGCCGGAGGACGACCAGGTGGGCGCCGGCGATCCCGTGGGCGCGAGCGAGGGGGTGGCCGTGCTGCTGTTTCCAGGCGTCCTGGCCTGTTCCTTGGCCAGTGCCATCGCCCGGACGGCGAAGGAGTAGCCCACGCAGCCGGCCGCGATGAGCGCCGCCAGCACGACTCCCACGATCGTTCGTCGCACGCCGTCCGCATGGTTGCGGCGGGTGCGGTTCTCGCCGAAGACGAGCGCCCCGACCATGCGGCTCCTGCGCACGGCCACGGATTCCAGCAGTTGCTGGTCGTACTCAGACGGCACTCGGTCCCCCTTGAAGGTCTGCTGAGCACGGTGGGTTCCACACACCGCCGTTCGACGCTAGCATCCGGGCGGACCAGCCCTCCGGCAATAGCTGTGCAACCGATCCGGGCTCAGGAAGCTCTCCGGGACGGTGACCCGTCCCTGTGTTTTCATGGTTCGGCCTCGGTTCCACTCCGTCGAGGTATCGACCCACAGGGAGACCCAATGAGCATCAACTTCGACATGGGCGGCGACATCCTCGCGACGTTGACCACCCAGACCGGCGGCTCGGTCGACGAGCTCGTCGGCCTCGTGCGCTCGCTCGGCGAGGCGGACCAGGATTTCCAGAACGCCATCAACGGCAATGGTGCGATCTCGTACGCCAACTTCAAGGTGCGGGTGGACGAGTGCGCCAACGACCTGTCGTCGGCCCTGCACGCCATCAACCTCGGCCAGTCCGAGATGGACAAGGCCATCCAGGCCGGCGACGACGAGATGGTCGACAACGCCAAGGCTGACGAGGGTTCGTCCAACTTCGATTCCGCCCGCTTCAGCAGCAGCCGCTGACACCCACGAGGAGACGACCCATGATCCACGCAGACCGCAAGTCCTTCGACACGGGCAAGGCCGACCAGGCTGGGGACTCCATCGAGGGCATCACGAACCGCCTGGAGACCCTCATCAACGAGCGCGACCGGCAGGCCCAGGCCGCGCTGGCCGACTTCAAGATGAGCCATGCCGACGAGGAGTACCACCGCGTCGAGCGTCGCTGGAAGGACGCCTCCAACGAGGTGCACGAGATCATCCGCATCCTGCGCGGGACGATCGGCAAGAACACCCAGACCGCCACGACGACGGTCACGAAGACTCGCGGCGCCATCACCAACATCGGCTGACAGCCCCTGATGGGGTGCCGGCATCCCCGGCACCCCACCGTCTCACGGCTCACCATCTCCACCACCCAAGGGGACGATCCATGCGTTATGACATCGCCGACCAGCAGTGCCTGACGGTACTGAAGGACGTCAAGGACGACGCCACATCGCTCGACTCGCCGCAGGCGAACGTGAAGACCGCCATCGACGCTGCAGCGCGCGCGGCGAGGTCCAGCGGCGTGGGTGGTTGCCTGAATACCTGCAAGAACGAGTTCGAGCGCGAGGTCACCTCCCTCAAGAACCTCTACGAGTCGGCGGTGGCTGGCGGAACCTACGCGGTGATGCTCTACCAGGGAGCCGATGAGGAGATGGCCATGCAGGCCGCCCAGGACAGCACGAAGATGCCTCGATCCGACCTGGCGGGCGGCCCGGGCCGCATGAGGCAGCTGGCCGTCTAGGCCGCGCCTCACCACCGTCGCGACGGCACCCACGCGCCACCAGAACTTCACGCGTCACCAGAACTTGCTGCACGAGGAGAATCCCGATGCCCAACACGATCGCGCTGGATTTGTGGAGCATTCCCGAGTTCGGTGACCCGGCGGCGCTGCGCGCTGCGGCCAACACCATCCTGGCCGAGACGGGCAAGGTCAAGACGGCCGCCGACACGGTGAAGTCCACCTGGGGCGGGTTGGCGTCCCACTACCACGCACCGGAGTCCGCCGAGCTGTTGGCGACGGTTGACCCGGGGGTGACGGACGCGACCTCGATCAAGGACGATGGAACGTCGATGTCGGACGCATTGACCGCGTTCGCCGGCGAGATCGACAAGCTGAACGCGCGCAAGCAGAAGCTCGAGGCCGATGCTGCTGCACTCGACAAGGAGGCTGGCGAGGCCGCGGACGGAGTCCTCTGGTTCACGAATGACTGGCGTGCCGACCGCCCCGACCTGCTGAATCGCGAGCACGCGCTGCAGGCAGAGCTGGAGGACATCAAGCGCGACTGGCAGACCGCCCAGGACGAGTGCGTCGACTCGATGGACGGGCTGTTCACGACCGTGAAGTCGCGACAGGGCACGAACGTCCCCCAGGTGGACATCACTCCGGAGCAGGCGCCGCCGCCACCGCAGAAGCCGAAGCCCCAGGGCTGGGGCCCCTTCTCCGGGGAGTTCCTGGACGATCCGATCGGCTCGCTCAAGAACTCGGCGTCGTCGGCCGTCAACACGGTCGTGGACGTGGGCAAGGGCTTCTGGGACGGCGGGGCCGAGATGGTCAACGGCCTGGCTGACATGACTGGCTTGCACGGCGTCGACAAGATGAAAGAGACCTGGGGCGGCATGGCCACCCTGGGCAAGACCGCGTTCACGGCCATCAACCCCCTCGCGAGCTCGGAAGACCGCGCCAACGCCCAGAGGATGATGGTCGAGGTCGGCAAGGCCCTGATCGACCTGGAGACCTGGAAGACCGATCCGGCACGGGCCTTCGGAAAGACCCTGTTCAGCGTCGCCTCGCTCGCCGTCGGTGGTTTCGGTGGCGCGGCGCTGAAGGGCGCAACGGCCGGGGTGAAGGCCGCCTCGATCGCCGACAAGGCCTCGCTGGCCGCCAAGGCCGTCAACGTGGCGGAGAAGGTCATGGACGTCGCGAAGAGCTCGAAGGTCGCGACGGCGGCGACGAAGGTCGTGACGGTCGTCGACAACTCGAAGGCGGCGCAGGTCGTCCGCACGGTGGCCAACTCGGCGCCCGTCCGAACGGTTCGGGAACTCCCCCCGGTCAAGGCCGTCGAGTCATTCCACAGCAGCGTCGCCGCCAAGACGGACGCCGCAGCGAACACCGCCACCCGCAAGCTCCTCGGGGCTCCGGCCGACACCGCCACCAGCACCGCGTCAAAGGTGACCTCCGCAACGCGTGCAGCCGACGCCGTAGCCAGTGCCTCGGACGCCGGCGAGACCGCCGCCAAGAGGGCCACCATCGCGCCCACCCAGCCCCAGAACACCATCTCGGCCAAGAGCACCATCACCCAGCACGCCGCGGCGCTCACCGACGACCCGAAGACCGCTGTCCGCACGACGACCTCGGTGGACGCAGAGCCAAACCCGGCCAAGCAGCAGTCCTCGGAGCCCGCCGCCCGCTACAGCACGTCCAGTTCCGACGGCAGGACGCCCGGCTCCAATCCGGCTGGCTCCAGCAGCACTGCCGATGCGGACGTCCAGGTCAAGCGCACCGACGAGTCCGGCGCCGGCGAAGCGCCGCAGGCCAAACAGGACACCCCTACCGACCCCCAGGCTTCGACACCCGAGGCCCAACACACCAGTGGCGATGAGGGCACCAGCCAGCCGGCCAAGGCCGCGAACGTGGTCGACGACACGGGCCCGGTGAAGCAGCAGGTGCCCGCCCACCAAGATGCGGATGTCACCGACAGCACCGGCGGGCCCGACGTGACCCATTCCCCGGACAGTCAGCACCACGACGCCGCTGAGGCCAGCGCCGATCCGGACGCCGGGTCGCGTCCCGCCGGTGACGAGCAGGCCCCCGCCGGGCGGAACCTGACCGGCGCGCAACTCGACGACATCCACCTCAACAGCGTCGAGACCCCCGGCGGGCGCGCCTACTACCTCGACGGCGACAACACCGTCGACTTCGCCAAGGCCCTCGACAACCCCGTCCCCGGACATCACGTCGTCGACATGCACGGCACCCCCGACCACGTCGTCGTCGGCGACAAGGTCCTCGCCCCCGACGACCTCGCGGAACTCCTCAAGCGCGACCCCAACTACACCGAGGGCCAGAAGGTGTTCCTGATGTCGTGCGAGACCGGGCAGGGCGACGCACCCTTCGCCTCGAAACTCGCCCAGACCCTCGACACCCAGGTCACCGCACCTGACCAGCTCGCCTGGTCCGACCTGGGCGGCGGGAAACCGTACAGCTCCAGCCACGGCCTCGACGCCGACAACCCCACCCCCGACGGAGCCTGGCACGACTTCGCCCCCGACGGCACCCGCACCGTGTCGGGCTACCAGTGGCAGCCCGACACCACCCCCGACCACACCACTGGCACCCCGGACGTCGACACCCCCGACACCGACCGCGCCGCCGCACGAGCCGATCATGTGCCCGAGACCCAGACCCGTGACGGGAATGGCGGTGGCCCCGACGGCGCCGACGTCCCCGCGACCGGGGGCGACGAACCCCCATTGCACAAGCTGGATCCCGAAACCTACGACATGGTGCGCAAACCGGTGACGGAACTCACCGACGCCGAGATCGCCCACCTCAAGGAGGTGCGCTCGCACTTCACGGTCGATGCAGGCACTCCCATGCAGAAGGTGCTCCCCTGGGACGAGGTCCAGAGGTACCTCGCCAACCATCCCGAGGGGCGGTTCCACCCTGACCGGCTGTTCGGGTACACCGCGCGGGAGGAGGACGTGGCGCATCTGCACACCCCCGAGCAGATCGTTGACGGGCTGGGGCTGGACTACAGCTACACCGACAAACTTACGGGCGAGCAGGTGCGTCCCTTCAGGCCGGACGGGCAGACCGTGCCCGAGGTGTACGCGATGCGCTACCAGCAGGACATTCCTGAAAACCTCTACGTGCCCAGGGACGAACGCTTCGACCCTGACACCAAGCCCGAGCACACGGCGGAGGCGCGGGACCCGCACAACCCGTACACGGGCAACGGGTTCACCAGTGGTGGCGTGCCAGAATTCAGAACTGGCGAAGCCACGCAGTTGCGGAAGGGCGCAACGATTGTGAATTTCGACGCGGACGGTCGGGAGAGTTTGGTGGCGGTGCTGGACAATGTGAATGGGGGTCTGCTGTGGCGACAAGTGACCATGTGACGATCGAGGACCTCGAAGATCTGTGGGCGACCAAAGTCATCCTCAACAATGGCGAGGTGCATCAGCAAGCCTTCCGAGGCCCGGACTACGTGATGCTCGAATCCCCCACCGGCCGCCATCGACTACCCCTCACCGAGGTCCACCACTTCTCCGAACTGCTGGGAAAAGCCATGCTGCGCGGTCATCATGTCAACCTCGAAGAACTCGTCCAGGACAAGGTCGCCTGCAACAGCGTCGGCAACATCTTCACCAAGGAAGAGGAACCGGAGGGCAACCCCAGGGACGGATACCAAGCGCTGGTCCGGTTCGAAGACCTCACCGACATCACCTTGATGAACCGCGAGTACGGCTTCAACCAGAGCCTGACGCTGAACACCCAACCTACGAACGACCCGCCCGCGGATGGGAGTCCACTGTGACACCAAGCGACCATGTGACGATCGAGGAACTCCAAGAGCTGGGGGTGACGAAAGTCATCCTCAACAACGGCCAGGTGCACCAGCAAGCCTTCCTGGGTGACGACTACGTGATGCTCGAATCCCCCACCGGCCGCCACCGGATACCCCTCACCGAGGTCCACCACTTCTCCCGTCTGGCGGGAGAGGCCATGTGGCGTGGTCATCATGTCAACCTCGAAGAGGTCGTCCAGGGCAAAGTGGCCTGCAACAGCGTCGGCGACATCTTCACCAAGGAAGAGGNNTACGGCTTCAACCAGAGCCTGCTGGCGACCACCCGACCCTGGGACGAGCAATGACCGTGATGGAGAAAGTCCTACTACCCGCCGTGGTGAACCGCTACGCCCAAGGCGATGACCGCGTCAACGGGTACTGCACCCGGGCCAGCGACTTCACCGGCGCGACCCCGGCTGAACGAGTCACCGCCCTCAATCTCACCGGCGCCCTGTGGCCCTTTGGCACCGACCCCGACCACGTCGACGTAGTCCGGTTCGACGCCCGACCCGCCATGAACCTCGCCACCCCCGCCGAGAGCCCCGCGACCGAGCAACGTCCCTGGCCCGCCTACCCCACGGGCCTCACCACCACCGCCGCGCCCGTGTGGGAACTGGAACTCACCCGCCTACCCGCTGGCGCCACCATCGTCCGGATCAGCGCGGACGGCACCGAAGAAACCCTGACCACCTACGCCGGAGCGGCGCTCGGCTGGCACAACACCCGCGGCTACCGCCCCCCAACCGAACTCGTCGGGCCCCGCGCCGTGTTCCAGAGCCACGACCTGCCCGCATCCTGGAGCGCCGACGGCACCAGCCTCGACCTCGTCTGGCTCGGTGACCGTGCCCCCGCCGTGTTCGGACCCACCCGCCGCGCCGGTGTCTGGGCCGTGAACGTCACCCCCGCCGACTGCGACAAGNNATCGTCGGCACCAACACCCTCACCAACACCACTGGCCGCGAAAACCTCGCCACCCCCACACCCTGACCCCGCACGCCGGGGACCCAGGGCTCTGTCACAGTTGGGTTGACACCTCATGCTCGGCCCCACGTCGATATGAACCCCCGCCGCCGTTGGCTGGGGTTGGGGGTGATGTGGTGCCGTTCCTGCCGCCCGCTTCGCCCGTTGACGAGCCCATGCCCGTGGGATACCAGAACTGGACTGCGAGGACATCGTGATGCCCGACGACACCTTGACCGCGTACGCGTGGACGAGCGAACCCGTGTTCGTCCAGGCCATCGCCCCAGGGCGCGACAATCGTGAGGTTCGATGCGGACGGTCGGGAGGACCTTTGTGGCGGTGCTGGATGATGTGGATGGGAGTCTGCTGTGGCGACAAGTGANNGACGATCAAGGACCTCCAAGAGCTGGGGGTGATCAAAGTCATCCTCAACAACGCAGAGGTCCACCCTTTGCGTCTCAGCTGAGCGGCGCGCCCTTCTCCCGCAGTCGAGCCAGTTGCTCGTCCGAGGGCCATCCGGTGACCCGCCAGACCGGCACTCCCCGGAAGAAGGCCGGGACGAGCAGGTCGTCGCACACCTGGCGGAAGGTCTCCAGGTCGACGAAGAAACCGCCGTCGTCGGGGGTCTCCAGCGCAACATAGGTGCACTGCCACAGGATCGACTCGACCCCCGGCCGCTGCGGCGACAACCGCGACCAGGCCATCACCGTCAGCTGGTCGTCCCCGAGCACCTGCAGCCGCGGCTGCTCCCCCACGACGAGAAGGTTCGGCCCGATCTCGGCCGCCGCCTGCGGATGCTGCACCAAGAAGGTGTGGGCGGCGTGGTTGGCCCGGTTCATGAGCCACAGCTGGGCTCGGCGCACCCGCGCGTCGATCGCCGGGTTCTGGCTGGGCAGCGGCACCAGCTCACCCTCACGGTTCAGCACATAGGCGGACGGGCTCACCGGATCGCCCAGCGACCCGTCGTGGAAGCNNGTCCAGGGTCGCGATGAGTCCGTCCTGGTCGTCCGATCCCAGGACGTACAGCACGCCCGATCCGGCCGGAATCACCACGGGCACGCCCCCAGCGGCGCCCGCCCGGTCAAGCAGGTTCGCCGTCATGTCCGGACGCAGCGCCCATCCCGAGGCCACCCCCTGCGGCACCGTCACCTGCAACGCCGCACCGACTCGCGTCCCGCTGATCACCCGGGCGCCGAGGTTGCGACGGGCGGCCATCAGGTAGTCGTCCACCGAAGCGTCCTCCGGCTTCGAGCCAGCCTGCAGCAACACCCGCTGGCCGGGCAGGTCGAACCACGCCATCTCCACCAGGAAGGGCGCGACCCGTCGGGTGAGAAAGGCGCCCGCCCGCTCCTGGAAGGCCACATCGGCCAACTGCACCAGCGAGGGCACCAGCGCCGACACGGGTACCTTGCCCTGGTCGGGGACGGGCTGCTCGACGGGGCCAAAGGTGAACTGCTCGGCTGCGGACTGGTCCATGCCGCGACCCTAACAAGGCACGAGACCATCGCAGCCGGGAACACAGGCCCCCTGTCCTGTCGAACCGTGCCGTGCCATGGATCCCGTCCCCGGGCACAATGGAGGTCGCCAACTGACTGGAGGGTTTCCCATGACCGACGAGCCGACGGGCGCCATCCGCGCCGCGAACACCGACCCCCACCAGCCCTACCCGGCGCCCGACGACTGGGAGCAGATTCGCGAGCAGGTCGTCGCCTATCTGTCCGCCGGGCGCGGCATCGCCGCCGCACGCGGCAAAGGGCAGGACGAGGTCGAACCGAGTCGTGGACGCGTCGTCCCGCAGATGGTCCTCACCGACGGCACCTTCACCTGGACCGCCGCCACCACCTACTACGCCGAGCAGCACGGCCTGGCACCCCATCCCGACCTCATCGCCCAGATGCGCGCCCAAGATTTCGTCGCGCCGCAGGTCAGCGACGACGATGCTCGCCGCGCCCGAATCAGCTGAACCCGGCGACCCCGCGCACAACACGAGCGGCGCCGTTCGGGGTGGTAGACAGGACGACATGTCCGAACCCCGTTACCTGCCCTGGCTGCGCAAGCTCGTCGCGGTCGACACCACCTCCCGCAACCCCAACGGTGAGCTGATCGCGATGATCGCGGACGAACTGCGCACCCATGGGCTGGAGCCGGTCGTCTTCGACAACCCAGATGGCACCAAGCAGGGGCTGGTGGCCACCATCCCTGCTGCGGACGGCACCACCACCGGCGGCGTGGTGCTGTCGGGGCACACGGACGTCGTCCCCGTCGACGGCCAGCAGTGGACCAGCGACCCGTGGACCGTCACCGAACGCGACGGCAAGCTCCATGGCCGCGGCGTGGCAGACATGAAGGGCTACCTCGCCACCATCCTGGCGCTGCTCCCCGAACTCACCGCCGCGCAGCTTTCCCAGCCCATCCACCTGGCCTTCAGCTACGACGAGGAGGTCGGCTGCCGGGGCGGGGACGCCATCGTCGCGAAGCTGCACGAACTGGGACGTGAACCGCGCGCCGCGCTGGTCGGCGAGCCCACCTCCATGCGGGTGATCCGCGCGCACAAGTCGGTGAACCTGTACACGGTCACCTTCACCGGGGTCGCCGCGCATTCGTCCCTGACGGCCAACGGCGTCAATGCCGTCGAGTACGCCGCTCGGCTGGCCTGCTGGTGGCGCGACCTGACCGACGCGTGGAAGACCGAGGGACCCTTCGACGAGGCCTACCCCCTGAAGTGGTCCACCGGCGGCGTCAACCAGTTCACCGGCGGGACGGCGGTCAACATCGTCCCCGCGAAGGCAGAACTGGTGCTGGAGTTCCGCTCCATCGCCGAGGTGGACGACGACGACGTGCTCGCGCGCACCCGCGCCGAGGTCGACCGACTGCGGGCGCTGATGCAGGCCGAGAACCCGGCCGCCGACGTGCAGCTGGTGGTGGACGCGGCCGTCCCCAGCCTCGACGTACCCGCCGACGCTTGGGCCGCGCAACTCGCCGAAGCGACCGGCGGCACCCGCTGCGACGACAAGGTGACCTACGGCACCGAGGCCGGCCAGTTCGCGCGTGGCGGCATCCCGGCCGTGGTGTGCGGCCCCGGCGACATCGCCCAGGCCCACNNCAGCCAGCTCGACGCCTGCGCACACCACCTGCTCGCCCTGGTGGCCGAACTCAGCTGAGCTGGGTCAGCCCACCTCCGGGCCGAACTCAGCTCAGCTGCGTCAGCCCACCTCCGCCAAAAAAGGCATCAGGGACGGATCCGGTCCCGTGGGGAGACCGGGTCCGGCACAGATGCCGATATTGGCGGCGCAGCACCCCGGCGGGATCAACCGACGGTGATGTGCACGTGGTCGTAGTGGTTCGCGGTGGTGCTGCCACGATCCGACATGGAGCGCCAGCCCTCGGACGCACGCTGGGTGGTCCAGATCTGCTGGCTGTAGATGACTTCGGTGATGCCATAGGCGGACGCATTCGCGCGCGCCCAGTTGGCGATCGCCCAGCCGGACGAGCCGGAGATCATCACGTCGAGCGCGCGGCCTTGGCCGTGCTCACCAGAGTCGCCCGCACGGTAGCTGCCGTAGCTGGTGACATAGGGGAAGTTCGCGCACACGACTTGGTAGACGCTGCGCGTCGAGGAGGTCAGGTGGTTCACGATCGAGGTGCTGACGGTGCAGCTGCCCGAGGTGCTCGCGGCCTTCGTGGAGGTGCTCGACATGCTGGAGCTGCTGCTCGAGCTGGACGAGCCTGACGAGGATGACGAGGCGTCGGCGTCGTCGGCGGTCGCGACCACCGGCTTGGCGCGCGCCAGGTAGTCGCGGCTCACCCAGGCGGACGTGCCGTTGAGGCTGACCTGGCGGAAGCCATTCATGAAGTTGTCGGTGACCGAGATGCTCTCGCCCACCTGCAGGGTGTCCAGCTTGCGCGCACTGGAGCTGGGCAACGCCCGCACGTTCACCACGGAGGTGGCGTAGCGGGTTCCGGTGATGGTGCCGAGCGCGGGCACGGTCGCGGTGGCGCTCGCGGTCGCTGCCGCGGTGGCCTTCTTCGTCGCGGACGCACTGGCGGTGGCCGAGGCCTTCGCGGTGGTGTTCGTCGCCGAGGGCTTGACCGACGCCTTGGGGGTGGCGGTCTTCGTCGCCTCCGAAGTGGCCGAGGCGGTGGCGTTGGCCGAGGCGGTGGCCGAGGCCACGGCCNNGCGCGTCCGCACGTCAAGGGTGTCGCTGGTGCTGGTGGGCTCCGAGGGGCTGTGCGCCAGATCGCCCGCCGCACGCGAGGGGACGAACACACCGGCGCCCAGCACGATCGCCAGGGCTGCCGTCGCGGCGATCGGGGCGATGGTGGTGCGCAGCAGGTCGCGGGGAGCCTCGGTGGCGAAGCTGCCCTCGTCGCCAGCGAAGGCCGCGGGGATCTCGACCGCGTCGTCCGGGACGGCAACGCCACGGCGAGGGTTGGTGGACACCTCGGGCGTCAGGTCGGCATCGGACAGGGAGCGACGGGGCGTCGACAAGAGAGGGTCCCCTCGGGATCGTGGTCAGGAAAGCTCGGCGTACCGCGAACGGCACTACCAAGGATACTGAGACAACTATAAGGATTTCCTGAGTGTCACCCAAACCCGCTGGTCACAGCCGGCCCACGGCCGCGCCACCCTCTCGAGTGGGGCGTCGTTGCCGAGCTGAAGTCAGGCCGCGATGCTCCCGACCATCGTCGAGCAAGACCCGGCGACTCCACGCACCAGGCCCTCATCATGGGTGGCGAGGTAGGTGCCGGTCATACCGTCGCAGGTGACGAGCAGGTACTGCGCGAACTCCTCCACCGGCCGCGGCAGCCGAATGCCGGTCGCCCTCTCATGGGCCTCCAGCGACGCGGTCAGCTGTTCCAGGCGACGCTGGCGCCATTCGGCGGGCACCTCCTGCAGACCCTCGGTACGCAGCGCGTAGTCGCACAGCTCGCTGAGGGTGCGATGCACCTCGGTGCGTGCCACCAGGTCGTCCAGGTGGTGGCCGAGGATGCTGGCCACCAGGCCCTCCACGGAATCGCCCTCGGGCCGCCAGGCCACGTCGTCGGCCAGTTCGCCGGTGACCAGCGCGGAGAGGGCCTCGCCCATCAGATTCTGGTGACTCTCGAAGGCGTAGTGGAAGCTCGCCAGCGGCATCCCGGCCTCGGCCGCGATCGCCCGTGTCGTCGCGGCGGGAACGCCGCTCTCCCCGATCACCCGCTGCGCGGCCTCGATTAACTTGTGGCGGCGCTCCGCCCGACTCATCCGAGTCATCCCCGAACCTCCAACTACCAAGAACACGGCCCGCGCCCGTTGACCGAGGCGCGGGTGCCTTCTCCCCCCGAGGGAGTCGAGCACGACGGACAAATGGTCGATTTCAACCAATGCTTCCCAGTGTGGCACGGCGAGCCCCCCAGTCCGCCACCGCTTGCATGCCTAGATTGGTCGCGCCATCACGACGGGAGGACAATGCGCACACCACGCCCAGCACTGGCTGCACTGGTGCTGGCAGCGGCGATCGCCGCACCCTTGGGCGGGGTAGCGGCAGCGGCCCCCAGCCCACCCACTTCCCTTCAGGTACTGGCAGAACCGCGCCTCAAGGCCAGCTTTGCGGGCCAGGGCAGCACCCTCTCGGTGACTGGGAAACTCGTGTCGGCCACGGGGCGCCCGCTTGCTGGACGAACGATCCAACTGACCCTGGACGGTGTGTGGCAGACGTCCCAGACCACTGCCCGAAATGGTTCGTTCAACTTTTCGCATCGGGTGCCGGCGGGCACTCCCGTGCGCAGCCACGAGGTGGTCGTCTCCACCGATCCGGTCACCGGCTGGACCGAGGCGACCGCCCACGGGAAGGTAACCGTCGGACGGCTGCGGACCGCCCGGTTGAGCGCGGCGATCATCAACCCGCGCGGGCGTGCGTCCAGCAGCCTGGTGCTGTCGGGACGTGTGACCGACACGGCCGGAAAGGCCCTGGCAGGCGTCTCCGTGCAGGGCCATTTCCCCGACGGCGAGTGGACGGACTCCTTCGCGACGAACGCCCAGGGACGGTTCTCGGGAAGCTTCACCATCCCTGGCGACAGCACCGTGGGAACGGCGACGATCCAGGTCGTGCTGGATGGCCTCAGCGGGTATGGCGCCAAGCCCGTCGCCGTGACCTATGCGGTGCTGCCCGGGAGCGCCAGCCGGTCGGCCCGCGCCGAGCCGAGCGCCACCGAGATGGCCTCCCCGGAGTCGGTCGGTACGCTCGACGCTGACCTGAACCGCCCGACGGTCGCGAGCGCTCCACCGGCTCCGGTGACCCCGCCGACGACACCACCGGCTGGTGGCGCGTTGGCTGGCGTCCCTGCTGGTGCGTGGGCGATGGCGGGGCTGGTGGGCATCGGGCTGGTCATCTCGGTGGGGATGCTCGGGCGCGGGATGGGCGATGAGGCCGGCGACGAGGAAGAGGTCGAGGGACGCCTGATCGGCGGCCCCGACTAGGGTTGGGCCATGTCTTCCGAGCAGTCCGAACCCGGCCCGCGCACGTCCGAACCATCAGCGCAGACGGAGCCGGGGATCGCCGCCTCGGACGGCTGGATGCGGCCCGAGCAGATGCGCGCCAGCAAGCCGACGACCCGGTTGCCGTGGGTGCTGGTGGCAATGCTGACCGCCTTGTCGATCGGACTCGCTGGTCTGTTGTTCGCGCAGGGGCAGGAACTCCAGCGGCTGCGGAACCAGACCACGACGGCAACACCGAGTGGGGCTGCTACCGGGGCAGTCGCGTCGGCCGCGCCCTCCACCCCGTCCGCCCAGGCCGTGGAGCTGATGAAGAAGCTTCCGCACCGCACACCGGGTGACCCGACCGCGATGGGCGAGGTGGACGCGCCGGTCGTCATGGTGACGTGGAGTGATTTCCGCTGCCCCTTCTGCTCGGTGTGGTCCCGGACGACCTTGGAGGAACTCAAGCCCTATGTTCGCTCGGGTTCGCTGCGCATCGAGCACCGCGACCTGGTGCTGTTCGGGGACGAGTCATTGAACACCGCGAAGGCGGCGAGAGCGGCCGGGGAGCAGGGACGCTTCTGGGAGTTCTACGCGGCGGTGCATGACGAGGCCCCGACCAGTGGTCACCCCACCATCACCGAGAAGAACCTGCTCGCCTTTGCCGAGAAGGCAGGCGTGAACGACATGGCGCAGTTCAAGAAGGACTACGCCTCGGCCGAGATCGCGGCAGCCGTGAACAAGGACACCGCGGAGGCTCGCGAGATCGGGCTCACCGGGACGCCGTTCTTCATCATCAACACGACCCCGCTCTCGGGAGCGCAACCCCTTGCCGTGTTCACCCAGGTGATCGAGGGCCACGGCGGCAGGAAGTAGGAGCTGGACCTAGGGACACCTCGACGAGTGTTGGCCGGGCTGCCCGGGCTCGTCCCCTCGGGAACCCCTACTCGACGGCGGTGACGAAGGTCTGGCAGCGCTCCCGCAGGCTGCCCAACGGACCGCCGGTGAAGGCGTCCCCGACCAACGCAGCGTCCAACATCACGAAGGCGGCGCCGTTCTCGACCCAGCGACGGGCGGAGTAGGCACCCAGACCCCCGCGAGCGCCCAGCACGACGCCCGGGGTCAGGTCGGCCAGGAACTCCGGGTAGGACGCCCCCATCACCTCGGCCGGGGCGACAACCACCGCGTCCACGCCCGTCGAGGCCGTCGCTCGGATCTCGGTGGGGGTCAGCGCCAGGCCGACCACCGCACGTCCGGCGTCGTGGATGCGGGCGACGATCCCAGCGTCCACCCAGCGCGGCATCACGACTGGCGCGGGGCCGGCCAGCACCTCGTCCAGCTGGTCGAGTTCGACGTCGTGCGCGATGAAGGTGGCTCGTGGACCGAAGGTGGCCGCCAGCCGGGCGAGGTCGTCCGCGCGTCCGGCGGGCAGGCTGAACACGCGGATGCCCTCCTGCACCATCACCTCGATCGCGCCGACCAGCGAACCGGTGGCCGCCTGCGGCACCAGCGCGCAGATCTTCGTGTCGAGCAGTGCGGCGGGCAGGCGGGTCTCAGTCTCCATGTGGCAATCCTGCCCGATCGCGTTCGTCCAGCCACACCCAGGCCAGCCCGCCGGCCAGCAGCACGACGCCGACCAACGCGGCCACGGCGGCGCCGGTGCCGCCGAGCCCATGGATCCAGTTCTCCAGCCGGTACTGGCGTTCGGCGTCGAGCACCCCGCCCGCCGTGCCGCCGGTGAGCAGCAGGAAGCCGCCCAGCGCGACGAAGACCAGACCGGTGACGAGCTGGGTGACGGTGGTAGTGAGCGGCCCGATGCCGCCGATCCGCCCGAAGGTGACCGGACGCGGGCGCAGCCAGCTGCGGCGGGACAGCCCGAGACGGTCCCAGACCAGCGCGAGCAGGAACAACGGCACCACCATCCCCAACGCGAAGGTGGCCATCAGGAGGGCGGCGTGGACGGGTGATCCGCCTATCGCGGCCATGGTGAGCACCGAGCCGAGGATGGGCCCGGTGCAGCCGGTGGCCAGGCCGTAGCTGGCGCCAAGGGTCCAGATCGCCAGTGGGGTGGCCGGGTCGAGACGGTTGGCGCGAGTCGCGGCACCGGGCAGGCGCAGGGAGAAGCCAGCGGGGGTGGC
>DGKN01000145.1 GCA_002387005.1 Propionibacteriaceae bacterium UBA4569 | reverse complement strand
CGGGCCACATGTCCCAGCCGGCCTTCGACGAGATGATCAGCTCGTCGCGGTAGGGACGCAGGTCCTCGGCGAAGATGCGGCCGAAGTTCTTCTCGGCCGAGCCGTACGGCGGGCCGTAGTTGTTCGCCAGGTCGAAGTGGGTGATGCCGGCGTCGAAGGCGCCGCGGACGATCGCGCGCTGGCTCTCCCCGGGGGTCAGGTCGCCGAAGTTGTGCCACAGGCCGAGGCTGAGCACGGGTAGCTTCAGGCCCCACCTGCCGCAGCGTCGGTAGGTCATCGCGTCATAGCGGCCGTCGGCGGCGAGATGAGTCATGGGTCCATCCTGCCAACATCGGTTCCGGCTCAACACATCTGGTCAGCTCAGGAGGGGTCGCGAGGACGTCCAACGAGTACGGCCAGCACGACGATGGCGACCAGCCCGGACTGCAGCACGAGCTGCGGCATGTCGGTGAAGCGGCAGAACAGCCACCACACCAACGCACCCAGCAGGGCGCCGACGAGCATTCGCGTCATCTTGAGCATGCCGGGAGCCTAGTTGGCTGCCTCATCCCGGCGTCCCCGGACCGGACGGTGGGCCAGCACCGGAACGGACGCTCGCGTACGGGCCACCTGCCCAAGGTCCACGTCCACCACCAACAGCTCCGGATCATCCCCGGCCTCGGCCAGCACCTCGCCCAGTGGGCCGGCAACCATCGAGTGCCCCACGCCCAGCGCGCCCTTCCCCGTGGTGAGCGGCTGGTCGACGGCCACCAGTACCGCCTGCGCGTCCATCGCCCGCGAGCGCGCCAGCAGCCGCCACTGGTCCAGCTTTGCGTCACCATCGGCCCAGCTGGCCGGAAGGCAGATGATCTCGGCGCCGGCCCGTCCCAGGGCCGTGAACTGGTCGGCGAAGCGGACGTCATAACAGGTGGCCAGACCGATGGTGGCGCCGCCCACCTCGACGGTGACCAGTCGCTCCCCCGGTTCGATGCGCGCCGATTCCCGGGCGCCCAGCGCATCGAACAGGTGGATCTTGTCGTAGTGCTCGTCCAGCCCCATGCCGTCGGTGACCAGCAGGGTGTTGCGCGCCCGTCCATCCGAACCGGTCGTGAACATGCCGACCACCACGACCACGCCGCACTCCCGCGCGAGCTGCCGCACCCCGGACGCGAAGGGCCCGTCGAGCGATTCGGCGATGGTGCGTGGGTCGACCGCGAGGTTCGCCATCGTCCCCTCCGGCGCGCCCACCAGCTGGGCCCCCTGCCGGGTCGCCTCGGCGACGGTCTGGCGCAGCAGGCCCAGATTGCGTTGCGGATCAGGCCCGGAACGCAGCTGGGCCAGGGCAATGATCACACCACGAGGTTCGTCCATGGGTTCCATTGTGGGCCAGCTGTGGGGGTGGGGTCCGGCGCACAGTCGCGGCGTAGACTCGTCCGTCGTGCGCAGCCTCGTCCAGATCCTCGCCGCCGTCCGCGAGCTCCGGTGGTACTACATCGGCATCATCATCTGTTCCGTGTTGACGGCAGCGACCGGGATCGCGACCCCCTTCATCATCAAGGCGGCGACCGATGAGGTCGTCCGCAGCGTGCAGGGCACCGGACGTGGTGTCACGATCGTCATCTGGCTGGCCGTGGCGCTCCTGTCCGCATACCTCACCAACACCGTCATCACCAATGTCGGTGGCTACCTGGGCGATGTGATGGCGGCGCGACTGCGGGCGCGTCTCTCGGAGCGCTACTACAACAAGCTGCTGCTGCTCCCCCAGCGCTACTTCGACACGGCGCTGACCGGCACGATCATCTCCCGGCTGCAGCGCTCGATCACCGAGACCTCGCAGTTCCTGCAGAGCGCCAGCAACAACTTCTTCCCGATGATCCTGACGCTGGTCGCCTCGCTGGCCGTCACCGCCTACTACTCGCCGTGGATCGCGCTGCTGCTGCTGGTGATCTTCCCCACCTATACGTGGCTGACCGCGCTGACCAGCAAGAGGTGGCAGCGACTGGAGGGCGAGAAGAACTCCCACGTCGACATCGCGGGTGGACGCTTCGCCGAGGTGGTCGGGCAAATCCGCGTCGTGAAGAGCTTCGTGCAGGAGCGTCGTGAGCTGACGACCTTCACCGACCACTACGACGCGACGATCGGGCTGACCGAGCAGCAGTCGATCTACTGGCATGCGATGGACTCCGCCCGCCGCGGTGCCATGAACGTCATCTTCTTCGCCATCTACACCCTGATCTTCGTCCGCACCACGCAGGGTGCCTTCAGCATCGGCGTGATGGTGCTTCTGATCCAGCTGGTCAACCTGGCCAAGCAGCCGGCGATGATGATGAGCTACCTCGTCGACACCTCCCAGCGTGCGATCGCCGGTTCCAAGGACTACTTCAACGTGATGGCCGAGGAACAGGAGCGTCCGGAGCTGGCGCTTCCCGTCGTGGCCGACCGCCGCGAGCTGCCGACGGACATGGCGATGATCGAGTTCGACGACGTCACCTTCGGCTACGAGGATGGCGAGGACGTGCTGCACGGCGTCAGCTTCAACGTCGGCCAGGGTGAGCGGGTGGCCTTCGTCGGTGAGTCCGGCGGCGGCAAGACCACGCTGGTCAGCCTGCTGCTGGGGCTCTACGCGCCACGGGCCGGGACGGTGTGCCTCGCGGGCCACGACATCGCCGACACCCCGGCTGAGCTCTTGCGCAGCTCGGTTGGCGTCGTCTTCCAGGACGCCAGCCTGTTCAGCGGGACGATCCGCGAGAACATCGCCTACGCCCGCCCTGACGCCCCCGACCACGAGATCGAGGTCGCGGCCCGTGAGGCCAACGCCGCGGCCTTCATCAAGAACTTCGAGCAGGGCTACGACACCCTGATCGGCGAGCGCGGACTGAAGCTCTCCGGCGGCGAGAAGCAGCGCATCGCCGTGGCCCGGGCCATGCTCAAGGACGCGCCGATCCTGGTGCTCGACGAGGCCACGAGTGCGCTCGACTCCAAGTCGGAGCGACTCGTGCAGGAGGGCCTGGACCGGCTGATGCACGGGCGCACCAGCGTGATCATCGCGCACCGATTGTCGACCATCGCGTCCGTCGACCGGATCATCACCCTGAAGGCCGGACGGGTGGACGAGGTCGGCACCCCCGAGCAGCTCGCCACCTCTGGTGGCATCTACGCAGAACTGCTGGCGCTGCAGGAATCCGGATCCAAGCGTGACAAGAAGCGCCTCAAGGAGTTCGGGATCACCGCCTGATCCAGACGGCTCGGGTACGGCGCAGGGCAGGTCAGCCGCGCGTGGCGCCCTTGGGACGGACGACCTTGTGCGCCTGCCAGTCGCCGGCCAGGCTGACCGACGAGGTGAGCGACATGCCCGCCGTGGTGCACCCGTCCGCCAAGTCCGCCGGGTCGACATAGCCGGGACGCCCCACCTTGGGTGTCATCAGCCAGATCACCCCATTCGGCGCGAGGTCGGTCATGGAGTCGACGAGGCCATCGGCAACGTCGCCGTCCTCGTCGCGCCACCACAGCAACACCGCGTCGACGGCCTCGAGGGCCTCCTCGACCATGTCGCCATCGATGGCATCCATCACCTGGTCCCGCAAGGACTCGTCCACGTCGGAGTCCCAGCCCAGCTCCTGCACCACCATTCCCCCGGCCAACCCCATCAGGGTGATTGCCGGAGTGTCGCCTGACTTCATGCCCCCAAGCCTGCCAGATCGGCGGGCCCAGGGAAAAGCGGGGGCGCCCGCCACCCCGGTCGGGTGACGGGCGCCGTCAGATCATGTTCAGCAGTGCGTGGCCGTTTCGTGTCCCCGTTGCGTGGGCTCAGGCGTCGCCGCCGGCATTGCCGGAGGAGCCAGCGTTCACGTTGAGCAGGTCGTACTTCTCGGCAGCCTGCTTGGGCCACTCCGCCGGCACCTCGCCGCGGGCGGCGAGCATCTGCAGCGTCCGCACGGCGACCGAGGGGCCGTCGATGTGGAAGAAGCGACGGGCCGCGGCGCGAGTGTCGGAGAAACCGAAGCCGTCCGCGCCCAGGGAGGCGAAGTCGCCGGGCACCCAGTTCAGGATCTGGTCCTGCACCTGGCGCATGTAGTCGCTGACCGCGACGACCGGGCCGGGACGATCGGCCAGCCTCTGGGTCACATAGGCGACCTTCGGCTCCTCGTCCGGGTACAGGAAGTTGTGCTCGTCGGCGGCCAGGCCGTCGTGGCGGAGCTCGTTCCAGCTGGTCACCGACCAGACGTCCGCGACGATCCCGAAGTCGGCCTTGAGCAGTTCCTGGGCCTCCAGCGCCCACGGGACGCCCACACCGGAGGCGAGGATCTGGGCGCGACGCGCGTCCTGCCCGACACCCTCGAAGGAGCCCTCCTTGAGCAGGTACATGCCCTTCTTGATGCCCTCGGCGTCGACGTTCTCCGGCTCGACGGGCTGCACCAGCGGCTCGTTGTAGACGGTCAGGTAGTAGATGACGTCCTTGGGGTCATCGCCATACATCGTCTCCAGACCATCCTGGACGATGTGGGCGATCTCGTAGGCGTAGGCCGGGTCGTAGGCCTTCACCGCGGTGTTCGTGGCGGCCAGCAACTGGCTGTGGCCGTCCATGTGCTGGGTGCCCTCACCGGTCAGCGTGGTTCGACCTGCGGTGGCGCCGAGCATGAATCCGCGTCCCAACTGGTCCGCGGCGGCCCAGATCGAGTCGCCCGTGCGCTGGAAGCCGAACATCGAGTAGAAGATGTAGATGGGCACCATCGCCACGCCGTGCGTCGAGTAGGCCGTCGAGGCGGCCGTGAACGCCGCAACCGAACCGGCCTCGTTGATGCCCGTGTGCAGGATCTGGCCGTTCTTGGCCTCGCGGTAGCTGAGCATCAGCTCGTGGTCCACCGGCGTGTAGTTCTGCCCGTGCGGGTTGTAGATCTTGATCGTCGGGAAGAACGAGTCCATGCCGAAGGTGCGGGCCTCGTCGGGGATGATCGGGACGACGCGCGGCGCGAACTCCTTGTCGCGCATCATGTCCTTCAGCAACCGGACGAAGGCCATGGTGGTGGCGATCTGCTGGTTGCCCGAACCCTTCTTCACACCGGCGTAGGCCTTGTCGTCAGGCAGCTTGAGGGCCTGGGAGACCTTCTTGCGGCGCTCGGGGACGAAACCGCCGAGCTCACGGCGACGCTCCATCAGGTACTGGATGCGCTCGTCGTCGGCACCGGGGTTGATGTACGGCGGACGGTAGGGATCGGCCTCGAGCTGCGCATCGGTCACCGGCATCTGCAGGCGGTCGCGGAAGCCCTTGAGGTCGTCCAGCGCCAGCTTCTTCATCTGGTGCGTGGCATTGCGGCCAGCGAAGTGCGTGCCCAGGAAGTAGCCCTTGATGGTGTGGGCCAGGATGACCGTCGGCGCCCCGTTGAACTCGGAGGCGGACTTGTAGGCCGCGTAGACCTTCTGGTAGTCGTGGCCGCCGCGCTTGAGGTTCCAGATCTGGTCGTCGGACCAGTCCTTGACCATGTCGGCGGTGCGTGGATCACGGTTGAAGAAGTGCTCGCGGACGTATGCGCCGTCGTTGGCCTTGAAGGTCTGGTAGTCACCGTCGGTGACGGTGTTCATCAGGTTGACCAGGGCACCGTCGGTGTCCTGTGCCAGCAGCTGGTCCCACTCGCGACCCCAGACGACCTTGATCACATTCCAGCCGGCGCCGCGGAAGAAGGCCTCCAGCTCCTGCATGATCTTGCCGTTGCCACGCACGGGGCCGTCGAGGCGCTGCAGATTGCAGTTGACGACGAAGGTCAGGTTGTCGAGGCCTTCGTTGGCGGCCAGCTGCAGCAGGCCGCGCGACTCCGGCTCGTCCATCTCGCCGTCACCGAGGAAGGCCCAGACGCGCTGCTCGGCGGTGTCCTTGAGGCCACGGTTGTGCAGATAGCGGTTGAACTGCGCCTGGTAGATCGCATTCATCGGGCCGATGCCCATGCTCACGGTCGGGAACTGCCAGAAGTCCTGCAGCTGGCGCGGGTGCGGGTAACTCGGCAGGGCGCGGATCTTGCCGTCGACGATGTGGCTCTTCTCCTGGCGGAAGCCGTCCAGGTCGTTCTCGTCGAGGCGCCCCTCGAGGAAGGCGCGCGCGTACATGCCGGGGCTGGCGTGGCCCTGGAAGAAGACCTGATCGCCACCACCGGGGTGGTCCTGGCCGCGCCAGAAGTGATTCAGGCCGACCTCGTAGAGAGTCGCGGCCGAGGCATAGGAAGCGATGTGGCCACCGACGCCCACGCCGGGACGCTGCGCGCGGTGCACCATGATCGCGGCATTCCAGCGCAGCAGGCGGCGGTAGCCGCGCTCCAGGGCCTCGTCGCCGGGGTAGGCGGGTTCGGAGGACGCCGGGATCGTGTTCACGAAGTCCGTGCTGGTGAGACTGGGGACGCCGATCTGGCGCTCGCGGGCACGCTCCAGCAGCTTCAGCATCACGTACCGGGCCCGGTTGCGGCCCTCGGCGTCAATGATGCCGTCGAGCGACTCGAGCCACTCCGAGGTCTCCTCCGGATCGGTGTCGGGGAGGTTGGTGGGCAGGCCGTTGATGATCGGTCCGGGTTCCTCGCGTGGGATCACGCTGCGTCCTTTCTCGTGGCTGATCGCCGCGAACCCACCGAAGGCGGGCGCGCAGGCACCATCATTCACTGTCCGGGTGCGGTGCGCCAGCGCTGGAGACACACCGGTGCCTCTCCGCTCCCGTGCGTGCTCCGGCCAACCTACACGCCGCCACCGACAGCAACCGGGCGAGCGGGGTCGGCGATCCACTCCGACCACGAACCGGGGTAGATCGCCAGGCCCTCGATTCCTGCCGACTCGGCGGCCAGCAGGGCCTGGGATGCGGTGAGCCCGGAGCCACAGCTGAAGGCGTCCCCGGCCGCGATACCCGACAGGTGGACGCGCAGGTCGGCGGCGGGCAGGAAGCGTCCGTCCGCCTGCTGCAGGGTGCTGGCGGGCAGGTTGCTGGCACCGGGGATGTGCCCAGCAATGGGGTCCACCGGTTCGGTCTCGCCGCGGAAACGCTCGGCAGCGCGGACATCGACCAGCTGGTGACCGGCGGCCAGGAAGCCTGGGACCTCGTCCACTGTGAGTGCAGTCAACTGGCCAGGCTGCGGCACGAATGATCCCGTGCCGTCGGCGGGCTCATCGGTGGACACCGCTCCCCCGGCGGCCTGCCAGGCTGCGAAGCCACCGTCGAGCACGCGGATGTTGAGCTGGCCTGCGTCGCGCAGCAGCCAGCGGAACCACGCGGCCGCCAGCGAGGTGCCCTGGTCGTACACGACCACACAGGAGTCGTCGTTGATGCCCAGACGGCCGACGGCACCCGCCAGCCGCTCGGCGCTGGGGCGGGGATGGCGACCGCGGGCACTCGTCCCGGGCCGGATCCCGTCACCGCGCGCCGGCTCGGCAAGTTCCTCGTCCACGTCGACGAAGCGCGCACCCGGGATGTGTCCGGCCTCGTAGGCGGCGCGACCACGCCCGTGCTGGCCCAGCCAGAAGCGCGCGTCCACCAACACCAGCGGCGCGCCACCATCGAGTGCATCAAGCAGTTCGCTGGCACTGATCAGCGGGTTGAGGCCGTCGGACGCGTTCACTGGCTCTCCTCGAAGGGAAGCTGCGGCTCGTGCAGGGCCATGCCGACGCTGGCCTTGGTCAGGCGCTGGCGGTGGTGCTTGCGGCACAACACCTCGTACTTCACCACGTCGGCGGGGGCATCGGGAGAGGTGTCGCCGACCACCACCTGCGATCCCTCGGTGACCATCACGCCGTTGACGGTGCGGGCATTGTGGGTGGCGCGCTTTCCGCACCAGCACAGGGGTTGCACCTGCAGGGTCTCCACCCGGTCGGCGAGTTCCACCAGGCGCTTGGAGGCGGGGAACATCTCGGTACGGAAGTCAGCCATGATCCCGAAGCAGAAGACGTCCAGCTCCAGCTCGTCGACGACTCGGGCGAGCTGGTCGATCTGGACGGCCGGATAGAACTGGGTCTCGTCGCAGATCAGGTAGTCAAGCTGCACGCCGGAGGTGAGCATGCCGACGACGTTCTCCCAGAAGTCGAAGTCGTCGTCCACCTCTGTCGCGGTGCGAGACAGCCCGATCCGGCTGGTGATCCGGGCCTGGCCGGCGCGGTCGAAGCGGGAGTAGAGGTGGCCGCGGCGATCGTGGGCGCTCTGCGTATGGTCCATCTGCAGCGCGAGCGTCGACTTGCCGCAATCCATGGGTCCGGTGAAGAAGACCAGTTCGGGCATCAGGGGGCTCCAGCATCGACGAGCAGGGGGACGGCCATCTCGGCCTCGGTCAAGGATCCGTGCTGGCCCACCAGCGTGAGCTCGCGCGGCAATGCCCTGGTCATCACGGCCCAGTCGGTGCGCATCGCCACCAGTACGTCCCCGAAGCGGTCTGCAACACGCTCGTCCAGGGGCCCGAACCAGCCAGCGTCCACCGCTTCCTCCCGGCTGACCACCCAGGCGCGCTCCCCCAGCCGGGAGCGCCAACGGCGGGCGACCTGGTCGGCACTGCTGGTGTACAGCTGGCGCAGGCGTCCCTCGCCAGCGAACAGGTCGACGCCGTTCAACAGGCCGGGCTCGTCCTCGACCATGATCATCCGGTCCTGGGCGATGTCGACCATGCCGTGGTCACCGGTGACCAGCAGCACGACGTCGTCGTCCAGTTCTTCACGCAGCAGCTTGGTGAACAGGTCGACGCGGCGCAGCACCTCCAGCCAGCGATCGGAGCCGACGCCCTTGCCATGGCCGGCGTGGTCCAGGGCGCGCTCGTAGACGTAGACCAGGCTTCGCTCGCCGCGGCGCGAGGCGCGGACGGTCTCCATGATGCGCAGCGCCAGGTCCGACTCGTCGAGCATGGCGACGAAGTCGGGACCGCGCAGGGCCGCCCGGGTCAGGCCGCTGGCCTCGAAGCGGGCGGGGGCGACCGAGGTCACCGCGACACCGGCGGCAGCGGCCTGCTCGAAGACGGTCTCGACGGGCTGGAAGCCAGCCACGTCCTCGGGGCCGCCCTCCCACGTCAACGCATTCATCACGCCCCCGGACTCTGGTGAGCGGAAGGCATAGCCGGCCACGCCGTGGCGTCCGGGAGCACAGCCGGTCCCCAGGCAGGTCAGTGAGGTGGCGGTGGTGGAGGGAACACCTGCGGTGAGCCGTTGGGCAGTTCCGAACAGATCGGACAGGTGGTCCACATCGCCCAGATGGCGCGCGAGCAACTGATGACCGAGCCCGTCGACGAGCAGCACGACATAG
>DGKN01000220.1:330-5063 GCA_002387005.1 Propionibacteriaceae bacterium UBA4569 | reverse complement strand
TCGCGGCCACCGGGCCCAGCGCCTTGTTGGAGTTCAGGTCGCTGGCCAACAGGCAGAGCAGGCCAGCGGCCACCGTCCCACCCGAAGCCAGCACGGGTTCCAGCACCCCGCGCCAGGCAACTGCCAGCGCCTCACGAGCGTCGCCGTGGCGGTGCAGTTCGTCGCGGTAGCGGCTCACCAGCAGCAGGCAGTAGTCGGTCGCGGCACCGATCACGAGGATGAACAAGATGCCCTGCACCTGGCCGTTGAGGGTCAGGACGCCGGCCTTGGCGAGCCAGAAGTTCACCAAGATCGCGCCGCACAGGGCACTGATGGCGGTCCAGAGCACCAGCAGCGGCAGCAACGGCGATCGGTAGACGGCCACCAGGATCACGAACACCGCGGCCAGGGCGACCCCGAGCAGGATCCCGTCGATGCCTCCGAAGGCCTCCGTGAGGTCGGCGGTGAGCCCGGCGGGTCCGGTGACCTGCACCTCGAGCCCGTCCGGACGTCCGTCCGCGAGCACGTCCTTCAACTCGTCCACCGTCTCGGACACCTCGCCGTCGGTCGAGAGGGGCACGAACATCTGCGCCGCCTGCCCGTCCTCGGACGTGATGGCGGGCGAACCCTGCGGCGAACCGGCCACCCCCGCGGTGACCTTGGCCGGGAGCGCCTTCAGCCAGGCCTGGTCGGCAGCCGTCAACGCATCGTCCCGGCTGGCGACGACGACCGCGGGGATCGAGTCGCCGCCCAGGAAGCTCGACAGCCGCTTCGCCACCTGGGTCGACTCGCTGCTGGCGGGCAGGAAGGTGGTCTGGTCATTGGACGAGACCTCGGAGATGCGTCCGAAGATCGGCCCGCCCACGCCGGCGACGGCGAGCCAGGTGATGACCAGGACAAGGGCGCCGGTGAGCCACCGGAGACGGGGGTGCGACATGGGTGCACAGTATCGGCCCGGACCAGCGCGGACGGTCTTGCCCGGTTCTCCTGCCCAGTGACGAATCAGTGCTGCAACGGCGGGTGCAAGTCGCTGATCCGGAAGCGCTGCCGCGCGGCGACCGCCAGCACGTCCAGCACCAGGACGACCCCACCGATCAGCACCAGCACGGCCATGTCGGCGAGGAAGCGGCTGGTCAGCCCACCTGAGATCGCGTAGCGGAAGGCGTCGATCGTGTACGAGATGGGCATCAGCGGGTGGATCCAGCGGAAGAAGGCAGGCAGCACTTCGGCCGGGTAGGTGCCGCCGGTCGAGCTGAGCTGCAGAATCAGCCACACCAGCAACAACGCCGAGCCGGGCAGCCCAAGAGCCGTCCGGAAGAGGTGCGCGATCCCGCTGAAGACCAGCGCCGTCAGGGCAACCACCCCGACGAGGGCGACGCCGTGCACCGGGTCAAGTCCGAGGGTGAGCCACGTGGTTCCGAGCATCAGGCCCGCGCCAGCCAGCGCGACGGCCCCGAACGGGGTCCAGGCGGCAATCGCCAGCCGGAGCGGGTCCATCCGTCCCGCCAGCAGTCGTCCCGAGATCGGACGCATCACGAGGAAGCCTGAGATTCCGAAGACCCACATGGCGATCGAGAAGAACAGCGGCGCCAGTCCACGGCCGTAGACGCGGGCGGGATTGTCGATGACCGAATGGACGTCGACAGGCTGGCTCAGCACCCAGGAGGCCTGGTCGGCGTTCGAGCCGGTGACCGATGGAATCTTCGCCACCGCATCGCTCAGCGACGTGGTCAACTTCGACGATCCGGACGCCAGCTTGGCGAGCCCGGCGTCGAGAGTGGTGGCGCCGTCGTGCAACTTGACCAAGCCGGTGTGCAAGGACTTGGCGCCGGTGTCGGCCTTCGCCAGGCCGGTGGCGAGGCTGTCGGTGCCCTCGGCGAGCTGGCCGGTGGCATCGGCCACCTGCACGGTGCCGGTGTGGAGCTTTCCAGCGCCGGTGTTCGCGCTGGTGATGCCAGCATTCAACTGGGTCGCGCCGGTGGCGACCTTCGTGGCCCCGGCCTGGGCGCTGGTGGCCCCGCTCGCAAGCTTTGCTGCCCCGGCCTGCGCGCTCTTGGCCCCGTCAGTCACCTTTGCTGCACCGGTGGCAACCTGGTGGGCGCCCGTGTTGAGCGCGGTCAGCTGCTCGGAGAGCTTCGCCGGGGTGCCCTGCGCGGCAGCGTCCTGCACGGCCGCGTTGAGGGTCTCGGCGTCGGTGGCCAGCGCGTCCGCATCGGAGGCAATGGCCTCCAGTCTGGTGCCGGCGGTCTCCAGTGCCTTCACCGCTGCTTGATACTGCTCGGTCTGCGCGATGGCCGGGTCGGCGGCAGCGAGCGCGGCGAGTTGGCTGCGGGCGGTATCCAACGCTCCGCTGGCCCGGTCGGGCGCGTCCGACAACCCGTCGTGGACATCTTGGATCCCCTGGTTCACGGTCGCGACCGTGGTGGCGATCCTGGTCTGGTTCTTGGCGACCGCGTCCAGCACGGGGACTGCCTTGTCAGCGAGCTGCTGGGTTCCGTCGGCGACCTGCGTGGCGCCGTCGGCGACCTTCGCAGAGCCCGACGTCAACGTGTTCAGCCCGGTCGACAGGCTCGTTGCGCCGTCGGCGAGCTGGCCGACCCCGGACCCCAGCGCGGTGGCACCGTCGGCGAGCTTCGTCGATCCGGTCTGCAGTTGGTCCAGGCCGGAGTCCAGCTGGGCAGCGCCGTCGACCAGGGCGGGCATGTTGTCATTGAGGGTGTTGGCGCCGGACGCCAGTTTGGTTGCGCCGGTGCTGGCGCTGGTCAGACCGGTGGCCAAGGTGGCCGACCCCTTCTCGGCCGTCGCCAGCCCGCTGGCGAGCTGCGCGGAACCGGACTTGGCGCTTGTCAGACCGTCTGTCACCTGCTGCGAGCCATCGGCCGCGTCAGACAGCCCCGTCCGGATCGTCTGCAGGTTCTTGAAGACGGCCTGGAAGTAGGCGTCCACCGCGGCCTGGTCGACCGACCGCTCGATCTTCGACTGCGCCTGCCCGGTGACCGAGCCGATCACGAAGCCATTGGCGTCGTTGCGGCGCAGCGTGAGTTCTGCCCGCAGCGGCTTCTCGCTCGCGGCGCTGATCAGGTGCGCGCTGAAGTCGGACGGGATGTCCAGCACCAGGTAGTAGCGCCCCTCGGCCAGCCCAGAGTCCGCGTCCGCCGCGTCGGTGACGTGCCACTGGAAACTGTTTCCCTCCAGCAGTTCGTCGGTGATGTCCTTGCCTGCGGCGACGGTGCGTCCGTCGTAGTCGACGGGCTTGTCGGCGTTGACGATGGCGACCGGCAGGTTCTTCAGCCGACCGTAGGGGTCCCAGTTGGCGGCCAGGTGCACGGCGCCGTAGACCACCGGCACCAGCAGGACGAAAAGCAGCGCCAGGACTGGAAGCGGTCCGCGGAAGCGGCGCAGTTCGAAACGGGAGAGAAGCATCAGTTGGCCTCGATGGTGGTGCGACGGGGGCGGAGGTGGCCGAAGCGCAGCGCGAGCCGGTCGGCGCTCTCCGGTGGCATGAGGGTGATGGTGGCGGCGCCGCTGGGCACCGGGGAGGTCGACAGGGCGCTGACGATGAAGTGATGGCCACGCAGGGCGAGCACGTCCATCGCGGCGTAGACATCGGCGAGCTGGTCGCGGGTCAGGGAGTCGTCCACGTCGTCCAGCAGGACGAAGTCGGCCGGGCGTAGACAACCGAGCACCACCGACAGCAGCGTCCGCTGGACGGCGGGCAGGTCCCCCACGAGGCGGTCCAGTTCGAGTTCCAGGTCGAGGGCGCCCGCGAGCTCCTGGAAGGTGACCCGCCCAGCGCGGGAGCCGATGCCCTCCAGCAGGGAGTGCTCGTCGCGGGCTTCGCCGACGGTGAGCGTGGGTTCCAACTCCACCAGGTCGGTGATGCGGGCGACCGCGATGCGCTGCCGGAGCTTGCGGGGGTGGGCGATCCCGTCGACCTCGCCGAGCGTCAGCTGTCCGGAGACACCCTTGAGTCGCCCGCCAAGGGCCAGCAGCAGCGCTGAGCGTCCGCTGCCCTGCTCCCCCAGGATCGCCGCGTGGTGCCCCGCCGGGACGACGAGGTCGACCGGCCCGAAGACTGGACCTTGGGCGGTGCGCATGCTCAAACCCTTGGCCACCAGGGCGCTGGTGCTGTCGAGGTGGGCGGCGCGGGCGGGCGTGATCTGAGACACGGGAACCAACTTCACGTGGAGACAATTGACCGATCAGTCCAATTGTTCCCCGCGGGGACCGTATTCCCAACTCCACCGCCCACCCCCTCGGGACGGGGGCCAAGCTGGCGTAGTCAGCAGCTTCACCATCCAGTCCGCGGGGATCGGGTCGCCTAGGGTGGCCAGCATGGACCTCGGGAGTGCAGCCGACGAGCTGTACTCGATCGACCCGGACGCCTTCATCGCCCGCCGCGCACAGATCGTCAAGGAACTGCGCGNNCGTTCGGCATGGCTGGTGAACCTGCTCGCGCGCTGGCGAGGCGACGAACTGGGCGACCTGCTGGAACTCGGCCCGGCGCTCGCGCAGGCGCACACCGGCGGCTCCCCGGAGGAGCTGCGTTCGCTGACGACGCTGCGCCGCCGCGCGGTGAGCGGACTGGTGGACGCCGCCCTGACACTCGGGCGCAATGCGGGCTACCGGCCCAGCGACGCCGTGCGTGACGAGGTGTCCACCACCTTGGAGGCCGCGCTGGTGAATCCCGAGTTCGCCGAGGCCGTGCTGGCCGGGAGCCTCTCCACGGCAGCCGAGTCGGCCGCGAACTTTCC
>DGKN01000220.1:0-187 GCA_002387005.1 Propionibacteriaceae bacterium UBA4569 | reverse complement strand
AACCAGCGGGAGGCCGAGGCGATCCTCGGACACGCCCAGCACGCCTTTGCCAGGGCCAGCGCTCGGGCCACCCAGGTCGAGGCGCACACCGAGGACGTCAGGAGCCGCACCGGCCAGGCGCGCGACCAGGTCGAGGAGCTGCGCGAAGCCCTCGCCCGGGCGCAGGCCGCGCTGGAACAGGGCCAGC
>DGKN01000046.1:16026-16219 GCA_002387005.1 Propionibacteriaceae bacterium UBA4569 | reverse complement strand
TCGGCGTGCTCGGGGAGCAGCGGTTCGGGCGACTCGCCTTCGTGCACGATCACGTCGACCGGAGCGGGGCCGTGTGGCTCCTCGGCCGCGGGGGGAGTCTCGTCGTAGGGGACCGGTTCCGGCTCACGGACTCGCTCGTGCTCGACACCGTCAGCGGGACGCATCCACATGGAGTGCTCGTCCGAATAGCCCG
>DGKN01000046.1:720-15856 GCA_002387005.1 Propionibacteriaceae bacterium UBA4569 | reverse complement strand
CCGTCAGCGACCTCGTCCGCGTCTGTGCCTACCGGGTTGGCCGCACGTGCTGGGGTAGGGTCGGGGCCATTCTCGCCGCCAGCAACTTCCTCCCCGGGGAAGTCCGGGGTACCCGGCTGGGGCTGCATGTCGTTGGTCACTCGTTCCTCCGGGGCAGGGGTTCTGCGCATCTCCCCGTAGGGGTGGTGCGATGGGTGGAAGTTTAACCGGACGTGGTCGACGCCGCCGGGTGTGGTGCGGCATGCAAGGGGTGTGGACATGGCAGTGCAGGCCTGGTGGCGGCGTGGGGGAGACGACGGAGATGGCCGCGCCGAACACGCACACACCCTCGCCTGGCACCTCACCACCGCGCTCGCCGCGCTCGCCAGCGCGGTGACCGGGATGGCCCTCACCATCGGCCTGACGACGGTCGGCTGGGTGCAGGTGCCCGACGTGAGCTTCTGGGGCAACATCTCCACCGGCCTGCGGCTGTGGCTGCTGGGCCACGGTGCCGGCGCACAGTTGGGTTCGGTGACCGTGACCGTCATCCCGCTGGGCCTCACCCTGCTGCTCGCGCTGGCCGCTTCCGGGGCAGCAGGAGTCGCCGCCCGACACGTGCTGGGCGGCCTGTCCGCGCGGGCTGGCCAGGCAGAACGTCGCGCACTGACGCTGCGGGTGGCCGGGGTGTTCACCGCCGTGTACCTCGCCTGCGTGATGTTCCCCTCCTTCCTCGTCAACACTCCCTCCCAGAGCGGGCACGCCCTGCTCGGCGGCCTGGCCGTGGGGCTTGGATCCTCGCTGGTGGCAGTCGGACGAACCCTGGACTGGAACCCCGTCGGCGCCTGGCCCGCATGGGCGCGGGCCATTCCGAGGGCGGTGGCTGCGGGCTGCCTGCTGCTCGTCGTCACCGGCGCGGTCGTCCTGGCCACGGCGCTACTGATGCACCAGAGCCGGGTGATGAGCCTGCACGATGCGCTCGCCCCTGGCCGGGCAGGCGGCGTGGTCCTGGTGCTGGCCCAGCTCCTCTGGGTGCCCAACATGGTCTTGTGGTGCGCCTCTTGGGCCTTGGGCGCGGGGTTCTCGATCGGCACGGACACCGTCATCTCGCCCGCGCAGAACCTCACCGGTCTGCTGCCGTCGCTACCAGCCTTCGGCGCGGTGCCGGCCAACGGACCGGTCCCGAAGGTCGCCTTGCTGTGGTTGCTCAGCGGCGTGGTCGCCGGCGTGGTTGCCGCCCTCGTCATCGGGCGCTCCCGGCGACTGGCTCGGGCCGACGAGGCCAGTCTGGTCGGCGGACTGTCCGGCGTGCTGACCGGGTTGGTCGTCTGGCTGTTGTGTGCGCTCAGCAATGGCGACCTGGGAACCGCGCGGCTGATCGCCGTGGGCGCCAGGCTGCCCGAACTGGCCGTGATGGCCCCCACCGTGATGGGGCTGTCCGGGATGGCCGCCGGCCTGGTACTCGGCTTGTTGAACCCGCCGCCGGTGAACGAGGAGTCCGCGTCATCGTCCGAGGACGTGGAGGTCGACTGGCCCGACGTCGCGCCGACCCCAGACGAGTGACGCCGGCCTGGGCACGGTCCGCCACGAGCCGGTCAGCGATGCCGAGCGCAGCTGCCGGGCCGATAGGGTTGGCCGGTGACCTATCGTGTCGTCGTACTCGTGTCCGGTAGCGGGACCCTCCTGCAGTCCTTGGTGGATGCTCGAGACGACGGACGGCTGCACGCCGAGTTGGTGGCCGTGGGTGCGGACGTCGAGTGCGAGGGCGTCGCCCGCGCCCGGCGCGCAGGCATTCCCACCTTCGTCCAGCCGATGGGCAAGCTCGCCCGCCGTGGCACCCCCGAGCGCGTCTCCTGGGACGCTGCCCTGGCTGACGAGGTCGCCGCCCACCAGCCCGACCTGGTCGTCTCGGCCGGTTTCATGAAGCTCTTCGACGCGCCCTTCATGGAGCGCTTCCAGGGACGGATCATCAACACCCACCCCGCCCTGTTGCCCGCCTTCCCGGGTGCACATGCCGTCCGCGATTCCCTGGCGGCCGGAGCCACCGAGACCGGTGCCTCCATCTTTTGGGTCAACGACGGTGTCGACACCGGCGAGCTGATCGCCCAGTGTCCCGTTCCGGTCGAACCGGACGACGACGAGGCCACCCTGCACGAACGGATCAAGGTCGTCGAGCGTGCCCTGCTCGTCGACGTCATCAACCAATTGGCTGAGGAGAACGACCGATGAATGCCGACCGTATCGAGATCAAGCGCGCGCTGGTGAGCGTGTACGACAAGACCGGGCTGGTGGAGTTGGGCCAGGCCCTGGCCGCCGCCGGGGTGGAACTGGTGTCCACCGGCGGCTCGTACAAGGCGCTGACCGATGCTGGGCTGCAGGTCACCGAGGTCAGCGAGCTGACCGGCTTCCCCGAGTGCCTGGACGGCCGCGTGAAGACCCTGCACCCCAAGGTGCACGCCGGCATCCTCGCCGACCGCCGCCTCGAGTCCCACGTCAACCAGCTGGACGAACTGGGCGTGGCCCCCTTCGACCTGGTCGTGTCGAACCTCTACCCCTTCACCCAGACGGTCGCCTCCGGCGCCATGGCAGACGAGTGCGTCGAGCAGATCGACATCGGTGGCCCGTCCATGGTGCGCGCCGCCGCCAAGAACCACCCCAGCGTCGCGATCATCACCTCACCCGACCAGTACGGCCTGCTGACCGAGGCCCTCGCTGCCGGTGGCTTCACCTACGACCAGCGCAAGCAGCTGGCTGCGGCGGCCTTCGTGCACACCGCGAGCTACGACGTCGCTGTCGCCAGCTGGATGGGCAATGTGCTCACCGACACCAGCGAGGGTTCGGGCTTCCCGGGCTGGGTCGGTGCGACCTGGTCCAAGCAGGCCCCCCTGCGCTACGGCGAGAACTCCCACCAGTCCGCCGCCCTGTACCGCAATGGACACGGCGATGCCGGCCTGGCCGGTGCCGAGCAGTTCGGCGGCAAGGAGATGAGCTACAACAACTACGTCGACACCGACGCCGCCCGTCGTGCCGCCTTCGACTTCGACGAGCCCGCCGTCGCGATCATCAAGCACGCCAACCCCTGCGGCATCGCCGTGGGAGCCGACATCGCCGAGGCCCACCGCCGCGCGCACGACTGCGACCCGCTGAGCGCCTTCGGTGGCGTGATCGCCACCAACCGTCCCGTCTCGGTGGCGCTGGCCGAGCAGGTCAAGCCGATCTTCACCGAGGTGATCGTCGCCCCCGACTACGAGCCCGGTGCGCTGGAGGTACTGCAGACCAAGAAGAACCTGCGCATCCTCAAGGCCGAGGCGCCCAGCGCTGGTGGCGTCGAGACCCGCAACATCGACGGCGGCATGCTGATGCAGCACACCGACGTCTTCCAGAGCGAGGGCGACGACCCCACCCACTGGACGCTGGCCGCTGGTCCCGCTGCCGATGAGCACACGCTGGCCGACCTGACCTTCGCCTGGAAGGCCTGCCGCTCGGTGAAGTCCAATGCGATCCTGCTTGCCAGCGACGGCGCGTCCGTCGGTGTCGGCATGGGCCAGGTGAACCGCGTCGACTCCTGCAAGCTGGCCGTCGAGCGCGCCGGGGAACGCGCTGCCGGTTCGGTCGCCGCCTCCGATGCCTTCTTCCCCTTCAGCGATGGTCCCGCGATCCTGATCGACGCAGGAGTGAAGGCGATCGTGCAGCCCGGCGGCTCCATTCGGGACGACGAGACCATCGCGCTGTGCAACGAGAAGGGCGTCTCGCTCTACCTGACCGGAACCCGGCACTTCTTCCACTGAGCGGGAGCCGGCCATGCCTGAGCGCGAGTACCGCCGCGACCCGGTTGGCGGTACCGCGCTGCTGGTCGCCGGCCTGGCCGTGATGGTGGCGATGGTGGCGGCCCGGCTTGCTGGCCGGGTTTCCAGTGGGCTGCTGATCGCGGTCGTCGCCGGCGGCGCGCTGGCCGTGGCCGGGATGCGTCGGCTGGACCCCTATGGGCTCAGCAAGCCCTGGCACCGGTCGAGGTGCCAGCGGGGCAGCCCCGCCCGGAGCTGCCCGAGCGCCTCTACACCCGGGGACGTCAGATGGGACTCACGGCGCACACCNNACGGGCTGGTGCTGGTGGCCGTGTCACCGCTGCCCTTCGCGGGGATCGTGCACCTGTCCCGGGCGCGTGGGGATGTGCCGGGGTGGTTCGTGCCCGCCATGGGCGCGATCATCGCCACCCTCTTCCTGATCGGGATCGTGTTCCTCCACCTGTCGTGGGTAACCGCGGCCTGGATGAAGAGCTACCGTGCGCTGACCGGTCACTGGCCGTCGGAGTGAGACGCCGACACAACGGTGGATAGGGTGGGCGCGCACTGTCTTGCAAAGGAGACCCCATGACCGCGCAGAAGATCGACGGCAAGGCCGTCGCCGCCCAGATCAAGGACGAGCTCGCGGTGCGCGTCGCCGCTCTGCGGGAGAAGGGCATCGTCCCCGGCCTCGGCACCGTGCTGGTGGGGTCTGACCCCGGCAGCCAGATCTATGTCGGCGGCAAGCACCGCGACTGCGCGCAGGTGGGCATCGAGTCCATCCGCGTCGACCTCCCCGACGACACGACCCAGGCCCAGCTCGAGGAAGCGATTCACGCCCTCAACGAGAACCCGGCCTGCACCGGCTACATCGTCCAGCTGCCGCTGCCCAAGGGCCTGGACGAGAATGCAGCGCTGGCCCTGATCGACCCCGACAAGGATGCCGATGGCCTGGCTCCCGCCAGCCTCGGCAAGCTCGTTCTCAACGAGGCCGGCCCGCTGCCTTGCACCCCGCGTGGCATCGTCGAACTGCTGCGCCGCCATGACGTCGAGCTCAATGGTGCCGAGGTCTGCGTCGTCGGCCGCGGGACCACCGTCGGACGTCCGCTGGGGCTGCTGCTCACCCGCAAGTCGGAGAATGCGACGGTCACCCTGTGCCACACCGGCACCAAGGACCTCGCCGCCCACACCCAGGCAGCGGACATCGTGATCGCTGCGGTCGGACGGACGGGTTTCCTGACCGCCGACATGGTCAAGCCCGGCGCGGTGGTCGTGGACGTGGGCGTCACCCGCGTGGACGGCAAGCCGGCTGGCGACGTGCACCCGGACGTGTGGGAGGTGGCCTCGATGGTCACGCCCAACCCTGGTGGGGTCGGGCCGATGACCCGCGCGATGCTGCTCAGCAATGTCGTCGACCGGGCCGAACAGATGGCCGCCGGACAGGCCTNNCCGGCTCACTCGGCCCCACCGAAGCGCCCGCTGAGAAGGATTCGGCGATCAGCCGGATGACCCAGTCGGCGGCCGAGCACACCCTGAACCAGTGGCCGCTGCTGGTGGTGCTGGGCCTTTTGTCGATCGGGCTGGGCATCACCGCGGCGGGGCACTGGCGCCGCGGTGCCTTTGCCATGGGCTGCGCGGTGTTGCTGGCGGGAGGCTTCCGCGTCTTCATGCCCACCCGGGTGGCGGGGCTGTTGTGCGTTAGGTCGCGCTGGTTCGACAGCGCGCTGCTACTGGGGATGGCGACGGCGATGCTGGCGCTGACCTTCTTCGTCCCGCATTCTCGCTGAGCTGGCCACCGGCCCGCGGCAAGCTCGGGAATCGTGGTCTGGGCTCGCGTCCGTCATCTGGGCGGNNGCGGGCAGCAGGAAGGCCCTCACCGGGTGGTGAGGGCCTTCCCCGCAATGCTGCGGATCGGGTCAGATCAGACCCAGCTCGGTGACGGCCTTCTTCTCGTCAGTCAGCTCGGCGACCGACTTGTCGATCTTGCCGCGGCTGAACTCGTTGATGTCCAAGCCCTGGACGATCTCCCACTTTCCGTCCTTGATGGTCACCGGGAAGGAGGACACCAGGCCCTCCTCGACGCCGTAGGACCCGTCGGAGACGACGGCCATCGAGACCCAGTCGTTCTCGGGGGTGCCGAGCGCCCAGTCGTGCATGCAGGAGACAGTCGCGTTGGCGGCCGATGCGCGGGACGACAGACCGGTGGCGTCGATGATCGCGGCGCCACGCTTGGCCACGGTCGGGATGAAGTAGTCCTCGATCCAGGCCTGGTCGTTGATCTGCTCGGCGATCGACTTGCCGTTGGCCTCGGCATTGAACAGGTCGGGGTACTGGGTGGCGGAGTGGTTGCCCCAGATGGTCATCTTCTTGACGTCGTTGACCGAGATACCCAGCTTCTGCGCGGCCTGCGCCTTGGCACGGTCCTGGTCGAGGCGGGTCAGCGCGGCGAACTGCTCCTTGGGGATGTCGGGAGCATTGCTCAGGGCGATCAGTGCGTTGGTGTTGGCGGGGTTGCCCGTCACGAGCACCTTCACGTCGTCGGCGGCCACGTCGTTGAGGGCCTTGCCCTGGGCGGTGAAGATGGCACCGTTGGCGCTGAGCAGGTCGCCACGCTCCATGCCGGCCTTGCGGGGCATCGCGCCGACGAGCATGGCCATGTTGACCCCGTCGAAGACCTTCTTGGGATCGTCGCCGATCTCGATCTTGGCGAGGTTCGGGAATGCGCAGTCGTCGAGCTCCATGACGACGCCCTCCAGGGCCTTCAGCGCGGGGGTGATCTCCAGTAGGCGCAGCTCGACCGGGGTGTCACCCAGCAAGGCACCACTGGCGATGCGGAACAGGAGGCTGTAGCAGATCTGGCCGGCGGCGCCGGTTACTGCGACCTTGACGGGGGTCTTGCTCACGGTGTTCTTCCTTCTCTCGAGGTGGCGCGGTCAGGCGCGAGCGAAGGGAGTACGGCTCTCGTCCCTCGACGCCGAACGGACATGCCGAGCCTATCGCGGTGGACGGGGGGGCTGCGACTCGACCGGGGTACTGCGAGAACGTCCGCGATGACGTACTGCCGTGTGCACCTACGTGCGCCGCCAGACAGCCCATCGGGAGAATCCGCCAGATATTGGGGCCCGCCCGCTCCCATCCCCCGCGCGCGTGCGAGGGTAGGGACACCAAAGACCTACAGGATTGAGACAAAAATGACGAAGATCGCGGTGCTCGGTGCCGGCGTGATGGCCACCGCCCTGACCGTCCCCCTGGCCGACAATGGGCATGACGTCCACCTGGTGGGCACCCACCTCGACGAGGCGATCATCGACTCGATCGCCGCCAACCACGTGCACCCCGTGCTCGAGGTCGAGATCCCCAGCAATGTCATTCCGCACCAGTTGGCCGACGCTGAGGCCGCCTTCGCCGACGCTGAGGTCGTCATGGTGGGCGTGAACTCCTTCGGCATCGACTGGGCGGGCGAGCAGTTGGCCCGCCTGCTGAAGCCGGGCCAGCGCGTCATCGTGATCACCAAGGGCATGCGCGCCGACGAGGACGGGACGCTGCACATCCTGCCCGAGGTGCTGCAGGCTGCCGTCGGCGACCTGGCCGGTCAGGTTCCGTGGGCCGCCATCGTCGGCCCCTCCATCGCCGGCGAGCTTGCTGTGCGTCGCGACACCTGCGTGAACTTCGCCTCCACCGATCTGGAGAATGCCGAGTTCCTCGCCAAGCTCTTCCGAACCAGCTATTACCACGTGTGGCCCGCCACCGACTTCGTCGGCTGCGAGGTCGGTGCCGCGACCAAGAATGTCTACGCCTTCGGCATGGGCTTCGCGACCGGCATCTTGGAGAAGATGGGCCCCGAGGCCTCGAAGAAGTACGTCATGTACAACTACTCCGCCGCGCTGTTCGGGCAGGGCTCGATCGAGCTCAAGGACTTCATCGAGATGATGGGAGGCGACCGCGCCACCGGTGACGGCCTCGGCGGCGTCGGCGACATGTGGGTCACCTCGGCCGGCGGCCGCAATGTCCGCGCTGGCGGCTTCGTTGGCCAGGGCGTGCCCTTCTCCGAGGTGCGCGACGTACACATGAAGGGCATCACCCTCGAGGGCGTCGCCGCGATCCGCGTGATCGGCGAGGCGTTGGAGAAGCTGACCGCCCGTGGGGTGGTCCCGGCTGAGAAGTTCCCGCTGTGCCGCTTCCTGTATGACATCGTCGCCAAGGATGCCCCCCTGGACGTCCCGTGGGACACCTTCTACGGCGGCATCAAGAACTGAGCCTGGACTTTTCACGCAGCACGACGAACGGGCCCGCTCCCTGGGGAGCTGGCCCGTTCGCTGCTGTGGGTGGGTGATGCCGCTCAGGCGTAGAGCTTGAAAACCTTGTTCGCATTGCGGATGCGGGTGCCGTTGGCGCAGTAGCGCGGCGCGCAGCGCTCGTAGTAGGCGGAAAAGCTCATCGTCGCGGCTGCCGTCGTCTTCGTGGCGCGCAGCTTCTTCAGCGCACGCTTCTCGCTGCCGTTGAGCTCCACCCAGACGAAGTCGAGCTGGGTGCGCAGGGCATAGGGGCTGCGCTTGGTCTTGCTGGCGTAACGGACGAGCTGGGACCAGCGGGAGCCGCGCGACCACTGCGCGATGCCCATGCCGGGGCCGCCGTACTGGCGGGCCTTCGGGTTGATCGGGCTGCCCGATTCCTGCATGAAGTTGCCGACGACCGCGGCCGACTGCTGCCGGGTCAGGCCCTTTGTCACGAAGTAGTTGTAGGCCACTTGGTTGTTGCTCAGTACGCGGGCGGACGCGGTGATCGTCGAGGCCTCGGCGGTGGTGGGGGCGGCGGTCATGGTGCCGAGGGCGACGGCTGCGCCGACCGCGACGGCGGTCAGGGCGGTGGTGCTGCGGGGCATCGTGAAATCCTTCGTGCCCCACGGGGCGAGGGGGCTTCTTGGCCACATCTGGGGCCGAAGAAGAGCTTACGAGAGAGTGAACGAATACTGATAATTCTCAGGTTCAAGTCTCTCTCAGGTTGAGTCTTCGTGAGGTTCAGTCCCGAGGAACGCGACGCCGGCCGCCCCCACGAGGGGGACGGCCGGGTCGGTGGAGCGGGTTGCGTCAGTGCGCGATGGCACCCTCGGCGCCCGCACCGGTCATGGAGCGAACCTCCATCTCGGTGTACTTCTCCGCGTTGTGCTCGCTCGAGGTGATCGAGCCGAGCCAACCGAGGATGAAGCCGATCGGGACGCTGACCAGGGCCGGGTTGTCCAGCGGGAACCTGGCGAAGTCGGCGTTCGGGAACATGGCCGTCTTGGCACCCGACACGGCCGGGCTGAAGGTGATCAGCACCAGCGCGGAGATCAGGCCACCGTAGATCGACCANNGCTTCCAGTACAGCGAGTACAGGATCGAGGGCAGGTTGGCCGAAGCGGCGATGGCGAAGGCCAGGGCCACCAGGAAGGCGATGTTCTGGCTCTTGGCCGCGATGCCACCGACGATGGCGAGCAGGCCGATGACGATCACGGTGGCGCGGGCGACCTTGACCTCCTTGGCCGGGTCGGCGTTGCCGTCCTTGAGCACGGCGTTGTAGATGTCGTGCGCGAAGGAAGCCGAGGCCGTGATGGCCAGACCGGCGACGACGGCGAGGATGGTCGCAAAGGCGACGCCGGCGATCAGCGCGAGGAAGATCGTGCCCCCGGTGCCCTGGCCGGGCAGGAAGAAGGCCAGGGCGGGGGCGGCGGCGTTCGCCTTGCCGGGCATCGAGTTGATGTCGTCGTAGCCGACCAACCACGCGGCGCCGTAGCCGAGCACCATCGTGAACAGGTAGAAGGCGCCGATCAGTCCGATGGCCCAGGTCACGGAGCGACGGGCCTCCTTGGCGGTGGGAACCGTGTAGAACCGCATCAGCACGTGGGGCAGGCCGGCGGTGCCCAGCACCAGGGCGATGGACAGCGAGATGAATCCCAGCTTGTTGGTTCCGTACTTGCCCATCGGCTTCAGCAGGTCGTGCCAGCCCGACGCATTGGCCTCGGGGTTGGAGGCCTTGACCGCGTCAGCCTTCGCCTGCGCATTGCCGATGACCGTCGACAGGTTCATGCCGCACTTGGCCAGCACCCAGAAGGTCATGATGGCGGCGCCCGAGATCAGCAGGACGGCCTTGATCATCTGCACCCAGGTGGTGCCCTTCATGCCGCCGATGAGCACGTAGACGATCATCAGGAGGCCGACGAGCACGATGACGAGATTCTGCATTCCGCTGCTCTTGACACCAAGGAGCAGCGAGACCAGACCACCGGCGCCCGCCATCTGGGCCAGGAGGTAGAAGAAGGAGACCGCAAGGGTGGAGATGGCGGCGGCCATGCGGACCGGCTTCTCCTGGGTGCGGAAGCTCAGCACGTCGGCCATCGTGTACTTGCCGGTGTTGCGCAGCGGCTCCGCGACGAGCAGCAGCGCGACCAACCAGGCCACGAGGAAGCCGATTGAGTACAGCAGGCCGTCGTAACCGGTCAGCGCCACGGCACCGACGATGCCGAGGAAGGAGGCGGCCGACAGGTAGTCACCGGCGATGGCGAGACCGTTCTGGCGACCGTCGAACTGGGCGCCACCGGTGTAGAAGTCGGAGGCCTTCTTCTTGCCGCCGGTGGAGACGCGGATGACGATCGTCAGGGTGACGACCACGAAGATCGCGAAGATGGCGATGTTGACCAGCGGGTTGCCCAGCTTGGTGCCCGTTTCCAGGGGCAGGAGGGTCTGCATCAGGGCGAGGTTCATCGGGTGACCTCCAGCTCGGAGCGAAGCCTGGACGCGATCGGGTCCAGGTTCTTGTTGGCGTGGCGGATGTACAGCCACGTGATGAGGAAGGTGGTCAGGAACTGCAACAGGCCCAAGACCAGGCCGATGGTGATGTTCCCCGCGATCGGCTTGCGCATGAAGTCAACGGCGTAGACCGAGAGCAGCACGAACAGGAAGTACCAAACGAGGAAGGCTGCGCTGAGGGGGAAGGCGAAATTCCGGAAGCGACGCTTCAGCTCCTGGAAGTCGTCCGAGGTCTGGATGCGGGCCAGCGCGGCCTGATCGACAGTCACGGCGTGGGGTCCGTCCAGTTCGGGCAGGGGATTGTGGTTGGGGGGNNCGTTGGATGCTGCGTCGACATGGGCGCTCCTGAGGACAACGGTGTTCTCTGTGGGCTTCGGGGCAGGCTGCCGCCGAAGCTGGCCTCAAACTAGCTGGCCCAAGGCTCGCTTGTCAGTCTCACACCTGACAATCGTCACCATTTCTTGATGTCGAGTTATCACAGCCGCTGGCGAACACCCTTGCGGTGCAGGCGAATACGTGGCTGCCCCATCCCGCGCTGCGGGTGGTGGAGGCGCGCCACGGCCCCTTGGGAATATCAGCCCCGGAAGATGATCGTGCGCTGTCCATCGGTGAACACGCGCTGCTCGGCGAAGAGCTTGACAGCCTCGGTGAGAGTCCGGGACTCCTCGTCCTGGCCGAGCGCCATCAGGGCCGAAGGCCCCTGACTGTGGTCCACTCGCACCACGTTCTGCTCGATGATCGGGCCCTCGTCCAGGTCGCTGGTCACGAAGTGGGCCGTCGCGCCGATCACCTTGACGCCGCGGGCATGGGCCTGACGATAGGGGTTCGCCCCCTTGAACCCCGGAAGAAAGGAATGGTGGATGTTGATCGCCCGTCCAGCCAGGAAGTCACACAGCTCGGGTGACAGAATCTGCATGTAGCGGGCAAGCACGACCAGCTCGATCTGTTCGTCCTCGACGATCTGGCGCACCCGCGCCTCGAAGGCGGGCTTGGTCTCCGGTGAGACCGGTTGGTGCTCGAAGGGGACGCCGTAGAAGGCTGCCAGGTCACCCAGGTCGGGGTGGTTGGCCAGGATCTGCGGGATCTCGATGTTGAGCTGGCCGCTGCGCTGGCGAAAAAGCAGGTGGTTCAGGCAGTGCCCGGCCTTGGACGCCAGCACCAGCACCCGAGTCGCACGCTCGGTCGAGACCAGCGACCACTCCGCGTGGAAGCCGTCGACGGTCGGAGTCAGCGCCCGCTCGAGCAACTCGCGGCTCAGTGGGGACTCGAACTCCACGCGCATGAAGAAACGTCCGGTGTCCTGGGAGGAGAACTGCTGCAGCTCGAGGATGTTGCCCGCACCAGCGGCGACGCCCCCGGTCACGGCGTGCACGATGCCGGCTCGGTCGGGGCAGGAGAAGTTCAGGACCCACGTCTGGGGGTCTCGCAGCGCGTTCACCCGCCCCAGCCTAGGTCCAGGCGCCCGGGTCGTGAGCCCTGCCCGGTATTCTGGATCGGTGACTCGACTCCCGAGGGCCGAGGTGGCGCCGAGCAATCGTGACCACCACCCGCTGCCGGACTGGCCGTGCCAGATCCCCTCCGGGCTCGGTGGTCGGGCATGAGCCTGGGTGACGTGGCCCTCAACACCGGACTGATCTTGTTGTTCATCTGCATCGGCGGTGTCTTCTCCGGCGCGGAGATGGCGATGGTGTCCCTGCGCGACAGCCAGGTGCGCAACCTCGCCACCCGCGGAAAGCGTGGCGCGGCGATCGTCCGGCTGACCGCCGACCCCAATCTCTTCCTCTCCGCCGTTCAGATCGGCGTGACGGTCTCCGGCTTTCTGTCTGCCTCCTTCGGTGGCGCGACGCTGGCCCCGGCGCTGGCGCCTGTGCTGGAGGGCATCGGTGTGCCCGAGACGCTGTCGAACACCTTGGCGGTGGTGCTGATCACCGTCGTCATCTCCTACTTCTCGATCGTGCTCGGTGAGCTGAGCGCCAAGCGGCTGGCGATGCAGCGCGCCGAGGGCTTCGCCATGTCAGTGGCCCCATTGGTCGACTCGATCGCCCGCATCGCGCGCCCGGTGATCTGGTTCCTGGGCAAGTCGACCGACGTCGTCGTCCGGTTGCTCGGCGGCGACCCGAGCGCCGCCAAGGAGGTCGTCACCGACGAGGAACTGCGCCAGATGGTCGTCACTTCGCAGACCCTGGGTGCGGCCGAGCGCAAGATCGTGGACGAAGTCTTCGACGCCGGTGACCGCAATCTGCGCGAGGTGATGGTGCCGCGCACCGAGGTCGACTTCCTGCCCGGCGAGATGCCTGCCTACAAGGCGATCCGGGAGGTGCAGGGGGCGCCGCACTCGCGCTACCCGGTCACTGACGGATCCTCCGACCGGATCCTCGGCTTCCTGCACGTCCGCGACCTGATGGACCTCGACCCCGGCGCACGGTCGGCACCGATCCGCCAGCTGGTGCGACCGGTGCTGAGCCTGCCGGACACCGTCCGCGTGTTGCGGGCGCTCACCGACATGCGCCGCGCCCACTCCCACCTGGCGATCGTGCGCGACGAGTACGGCGGCACCGCCGGCATCGTCACCCTGGAGGACCTGGTGGAGGAACTGATCGGCGAGATCACCGACGAGTATGACGTGGAGGACGTCGGCGCTCACGACCAGGTTGGTGACGTCGAGGGCCTGACCGGTCTGCAGGACTTCGAGGAACGCTTCGGTTACGTGCTGCCCGAGGGGCCCTATGACACGGTGGCCGGATTCGTGATGGCCCAGATGGGACGGCTCCCCGCCGAGGGGGCCGAGGTCGAGGTGTTGCTTGAACGTTCACCTTCGGCTGCCGCCACCTTGCCCGAACAGGCGCGCCTCGTGTTCACCGTCACCGAGCTGGACGGCCGTCGTGCGGCCTGGCTGTCCGTGCGCCGCGTGGAGCCCGCTGTGGCCGGAGCCACCCAGGCATCCCCGGATGCGGGGGCACAGGATGAGGGCCGCGAGTGAACCAAGGCGACCGTGACGGCGCGGCCCTGCTCACGGGGGCTGGGGTCGGGCAGGTTCTGGAGGCTGCCGTCGCCCATCGAGGCGGACGCCTGCTGCACTGGGAGGCCGACCATGTCGATGCCGATCCGGGTCGGTCCACCACGGCGACCTACCGCACGCGCGTCGAGTGGCGTCAGGCACGAGACGTGCGTGACGAACTGGTGGGCCTGCTGGTCCGCGCTGACGGACTGGACGACCATGACGGCCCCGCTGAGGTTCTGGTCATCGGGGATCATCAGGTGGCTGTCTGGTTCTATCCGGATGATCCCGAACTGCCCGGGCTGGCCAGGGTCGCCCACCCCGACCGGATGGCAGAACTCCTGGCGGGTGAGGGGCTGCTGGGTGCCGCGGAAAGCCCAGAGGACCTGCAGCTGTCGGTGGTCAGCTACAGGCCTCGCCGCCGGGCGGTGCTCCGGGCACGGCTGCCCGGGCGGACGCTGTTTGTGAAAGTGCTGCGCGAGGCCCAGTGCGCCGATGTGGTCGCGCGCCACGAGCTGCTGCGGCACGGGGGAGTGCCCTCGCCCGAGGTGCTGTGCGTCACCGACGACCACCTGGTGGTTCTGGATGGACTGCCCGGGGACCCACTGGCCCGTGCGATGTTCAACGACTCGCCGCCCTGCACTGCCGGGCAGCTCGTGGCCCTGCTGGACAACCTGCCTCCCGGGGTGTCGCGGCTGGAGCGCCGTCGTCCGTGGGCTGACGTCCTGGAGCACTACGCCCAGGTGATCGGGTCCACGCTGCCCGAACAAGCTCCTCGGCTGGAATCGCTGGCCAGCACCATCAGGGGCGCGCTGGACGGCATCCCCCTGGGGGACGAACCGACCCATGGCGATTTCCACGAGGGCCAGGTGCATGTGGCGGGCGGATCCATCGTCGGGCTGCTGGACGTCGACACCTGTGGTCCGGGCCGCCGGGCCGACGACCTGGCCTGTCTGGTGGCGCACCTGTCGACCGTCCAGCGGATGAACCTGCATCAGGCCGAGCGGGTGAACGCGCTGGTGAGCGAGTGGGTACCTGTGTTCGACGAGCGCGTCGACCCGATCGAGTTGCGACTGCGGGCGGCCGCGGTAGTGATCTCGCTGGCCACTGGTCCCTTCCGGGGTCAGGAGGACGGCTGGCAGCGCTCGACGGTGGCGATGATCGATACGGCTGAAGCGCTGGTTCGTCAGGCGCAGTAACAATCTGAAGCCTCAGACCTTCACTTAGCGCGCATGGGGGCCGTGGTGGGGCACCTTAAGTTGTCACGCGTTTCGACCCGATAACGGTTTCCTGACGGTCTTCGGGGCAGGATGACGGCCAGGTGAACGGCGGGTTAGATTTGGCTGGCTCGAACCGAGTTGTGGTCTTGTCTGCTCAGGAGGCAGTTTCGTGAAGAAGTCCCTCGTCGCGCCGGCGCTCATGTCGGCCCTCGCCCTGTCCGTTGCCGGGTGCGCNNCACCACCACCGCAGCCGCTGGTTCCAGCTCGTCCGCGTCCGGTGCCTTCAAGGCCTGCATGGTCTCCGACGAGGGTGGCTTCAACGACAAGTCGTTCAACCAGACCTCGCACGATGGCCTGGTCAAGGCGGTATCTGAG
>DGKN01000046.1:0-713 GCA_002387005.1 Propionibacteriaceae bacterium UBA4569 | reverse complement strand
TCACCTCGATGGTGAACGCCAAGTGCAACATCATCGTCACCGTTGGGTACATGCTGGGCGATGCCACTGTTGCCGCCGCCAAGGCGAACCCCACCGTCCAGTTCGCGATCGTCGACTGGAACGACGCCACCAAGACCAAGGGCTTGAAGAACCTGAAGCCGCTGATCTTCAACACCGCGCAGCCCTCCTTCATGGCTGGTTACGCGGCCGCCGCCCAGTCGTCCACTGGCAAGGTGGGCACCTTTGGTGGCATGAACATCTCGACCGTGACGATCTTCATGGACGGCTTCGCTCAGGGCGTTGACTACTACAACACCCAGAAGTCCAAGTCGGTCAAGGTGCTCGGTTGGGACCCCAAGAACCCCAAGGGTGGCCAGTTCACCGGCAACTTCTCCGACGTCGCGGGTGGCAAGCGCATCGCCACCACGCTGACCTCGCAGGGTGCCGACGTCCTCTTCCCGGTCGCTGGTCCTGCCGGTGAGGGCGCCCTGCAGGTCGCCAAGGCCAGCTCGGGCAAGGTCTCGGCGGTCTGGGTCGACACCGACGGCTGTGTCTCGGCCGCCACCTACTGCAGCTCCCTGCTCACCTCGGTGCAGAAGCAGATGGACGTCGCCGTGTTCGACGCGATCAAGGCGGCCAAGGACGGAACCTTCAGCGCCGATCCCTACGTAGGCTCGCTGGACGACGACGGCGTGAAGCTGGCCGACTTCCAC
>DGKN01000073.1:1619-6408 GCA_002387005.1 Propionibacteriaceae bacterium UBA4569 | reverse complement strand
GAGGGCAAAGGCGGCACCGGAGAGCGGGGTGAGGTAGACGGCGGCCAGGCCAGCGCCGGCCGCGGCGGCCACCAGGAGATCCCGGTCGCGCCGCTCGAGCCTCGTCCAGGACGAGATGCGGTCAGCTGCGGCGGCGGCGAGTTCGCGGGGTGCGCCCTCGCGCCCCAGCGATGATCCGGACCCGACGAAGACGACCTGGTTGAGGGCGTCGACGAGGGTGNNCGCGGATGGATTCGGCCGCGCCCACGAGTCGTCCACGGGAACGGACCCACCACCACGACAGGCCACAGAGCAGCCCGGCGACCAGCGGGACCAGCACCCGACGCCACGCCGGGACATTGGGCACCATCGGCACGATCCCGTGCCCCCACTGCCCGTAGCCGACCCACTGGACCACGCGGAGCAGTTCCACCATCGCGACACCCACCGCGCCGGCGACCAGGGCGGTCGCCGCGATGGCCGAACACAGGCGCGGCCAGTGGGCAGAGGCGGTCACACGGCTGATGCTACGCACCAGCCCCCGCTCGCTGAGGCGCAGGGGCTGGGCGCCGCCTCCCGGTGCCATCACTCCGCCGAAGGTGGTGGACGGCTTGGTGATGTCGCCGCGCACCGCATTGCCGCAGACCCGCGCTCGGGAGACGCCCAAGACCTTCATGGTGGCGGCGTCGGCCCGACCAGCTGGGCGTTCGTGGCCGTCACGACCGTCCCCGTGTGGTCGAGGCAGCGCTCGGGGCGCACCATGGAACACCCACGCCGAGGTGTGCCGGCCGTGGAAGGATGGGCGGCGAAGCCCTCACTGTCGAAAGGTGACCCATGTCCATCTTCGAGTCCGTCCCCATGGCTCCCCGCGACCCGATCCTCGGCCTGACCGAGGCCTTCAACGCCGACCAGAACCCCAAGAAGGTCAACCTCGGCGTCGGCGTCTACCAGGACGCGACGGGCAAGCTGCCGGTGCTGGAGTGCGTGAAGGCCGTCGAGCAGAAGATGGGCGCCGAGCCCAAGCCCCGCGGCTACCTGCCGATCGACGGCCTGCCTGCCTTCACCGCCGAGGTCGCCAAGCTCGTCCATGGTGAGGATGCCGCCGAGATCGCGGACGGCCGCCTGGTCACCGTGCAGACCCTGTCGGGCACCGGCGCCCTGCGCGTCGCCGGCGATTTCCTGCACCAGGTGAACCCCGGCGCGAAGCTGCTGCTCTCGGACCCCTCCTGGGAGAACCACCAAGCCGTGTTCACCCGCGCCGGCTTCCAGGTGGACACCTACCGCTACAAGGCTGCCGACCGTGACGGCGTGGATTTCGACGGCATGCTGGGCGACCTGCGCGCAGCCGAGGCCGGGACCGTCGTCGTGCTGCACGCCTGCTGCCACAACCCCACCGGCTACGACCTGACCGGTGAGCAGTGGGACCAGGTGGTACAGGTGGTCACCGACGGCGGGCTGTTCCCGCTGGTCGACATGGCCTACCAGGGCTTCGCCTCCTCCCCCGAGGAGGACGTGGCGGTCATCAAGAAGTTCGTCGCCACCGGCAAGCCGCTGATCAACACCGTGTCGTTCGCGAAGAACATGTCGCTCTACGGTGAGCGTGTGGGTGCTGTGCAGGTGACCTGCACGGACGCGGATGAGGCCAAGCGCGTGCTCAGCCAGCTCAAGGTGCTGGTGCGCACCAGTGTCTCCAGCTCCCCCACCCACGGCGCCGCGGTGGCCGCGGCGATCATGTCGGAACCCGAGCTCAAGGCCCAGTGGCTCGACGAGCTCGCCGGGATGCGTGACCGGATCAAGTCGATGCGCCGCAAGCTGGTGGATGGCCTGGCCGCCCAGGGCATCACCCCCGAGAACGGCAAGCGGGACATGTCGTTCATCGCCGACCAGGTGGGCATGTTCAGCTACTCGGGCCTGAGCAAGGACCAGATGGTCGAACTGCGCGAGAAGTACGGCGTCTACGGCACCGACAAGGGCCGCATCTGCGTGGCGGCGCTGAACGACAACAACATCGACTACGTCTGCGAGTCGATCGCCAAGGTCATCTGAGCTCCGAGGCCGCCAACCGGGGTTGGGTTGAACCGCTGTCGGTAAAAACCAACCCCGGACAAACCAACCCCGGTTCGCGATGTTGTCAGCCCTGGGCGGGGTTCGCGGACATCGCCGCAGGGATTGGGGCCTCCCAAGCCTGGCGCAACTCGTCCAGACCCACCTCGAACTGGCCGCGGACCTCCAGCGTCCCGGTGCCCAACACCTCGCCCAGACGAATCAGCGCCACACCGTGCTCGGCGCAGAGCTGCTTCATCCGCGCCAGCGAGGAGGCGGGCAGGGAGACCAGCGCTCGAGCTGCCGACTCGCTGAACAGCTGCACCGTCGCATCGCCCTCGGGCAGGGTCACCGCGACGCCCATGTCACGGCGCAGCGCGCCCTCGACCAGCGCCTGCGCGAGGCCACCATCTGCCAGGTCATGCGCCGAGCTGAGCAGCCCCTCCGCCGAGCAAGCCTGCATCACCTTGGCCAGCGCGATCTCTGCGTCGAAGTCGGGCATTGGCGGCATGCCGCCGAGGTGGTCGTGGACGACCTCGCTCCATGCCGAGCCGCCCAGCTCCTCCTTGGTCTCGCCCAGCAGGAAGATACCGTCCCCCTCGTGGGCGAAGCCCATCGGGATCCGCTTGGTGACGTCGTCGATCACACCGAGCATGCCGACCGTGGGGGTGGGCAGGATGTTGTCGCCATTGGTCTGGTTGTAGAAGCTGACATTGCCGCCGGTGACCGGCGTACCGAGCTTCTGGCAGCCCTCCACCAGGCCCATGATCGCCTCCAGGAACTGCCACATCACCTCGGGGTCCTCCGGGGAACCGAAGTTCAGGCAGTCGGTGATGGCGACCGGCTCGGCGCCCGTGACAGCCACATTCCGGTAGCTCTCGCACAGGCTCAGCTGCGCGCCCAGGTAGGGGTTCAGGAAGGTGAAGCGTCCGTTCGCGTCGGTCGCCAGCGCGATGCCGAGGTTGGTCTTCTCGTCGATGCGCAGCATGCCCGAATCCTCCGGCTGCGCCAGCACCGAGTTGCCGCGCACATAGCGGTCGTACTGGCTTGTCACCCAGGACTTGTCGCACAGGTTCGGCGAGCCGACCATGGCGAGCAGCTGGTCCCTCAACTCGTCCCCGCTGCCGGCGCGCGGCAGATGGTTCGCGTCGTTGGCGTTGACCTCGTCGATCCAGGCCGGACGCGCGATCGGACGCTCATAGGTCGGGCCCTCATGCGCGACCGTCTTCGGGTCGACGTCCACGATGGTCTCACCGTGCCAGGTGATGATCAGCCGATCGCCGTCGGTGACCTCGCCCACCACGGTCGCCAGCACGTCCCACTTGCGGCAGATCTCCAGGAAGCGCTCGACCTTGTCAGGGGTTACGACGGCCATCATGCGTTCCTGCGACTCGGACATCAGGATCTCGCCCGGGGTCNNGCGCAGCGGGACGACGTCCAGCTCCACCCGCATGCCACCGTCGCCGGCGCTGGCCAGCTCACTGGTCGCGCAGCTGATGCCAGCGGCGCCGAAGTCCTGCAGGCCACCGATCAGGTCTTCGGAGAAGAGCTCCAAGGTGCACTCGATCAGCAACTTCTCCATGAAGGGGTCGCCCACCTGCACCGACGGACGCTTGACGGGGCCGTCGGCCTCGAAGGTCTCGGACGCGAGGATGGACGCGCCGCCGATGCCGTCACCACCGGTGGCGGCGCCGTACATGATCACCTTGTTGCCGACTCCCGTCGCCTGGGCGCGCTTCACGTCGTCGTGGCGCATCAGGCCGACGCACAGGGCGTTGACCAGCGGGTTGCCGAGGTAGCTCTTGTCGAACACGACCTCACCGCCGATGTTCGGCAGGCCGAGGCAGTTTCCGTAACCGCCGACGCCCGCCACCACACCGGGCAGCACGCGCGCGGTGTCGGGGGCGTCGAGTGGGCCGAAGCGCAGCGGGTCCATCACGCCGATCGGGCGGGCGCCCATCGCGAGGATGTCACGGACGATGCCGCCGACGCCGGTCGCAGCGCCCTGGTAGGGCTCCACATAGGACGGGTGGTTGTGGCTCTCGGCCTTGAAGGTGACCGCATAACCCTGACCGATGTCGACCGCACCGGCGTTGTCACCGATGCCGGCGAGCAGGGGCCCACGCGGGGTCGTCTGCTCCAGCACCGAGAAGCGCTTGAGGTGCACCTTGGACGACTTGTAGGAACAATGCTCGGACCACATGACGGAGTACATGGCGAGCTCGGCGCCGGTGGGGCGTCGGCCAAGGATCTCGCGGATCCGGTCGTACTCGTCCGACTTGAGCCCGAGCTCGGCCCAGGGCTGCTCGACGTCGGGGGTGTTCCAGGCATTCTCAACGGTGTCGGCCACGGGGACAATCTAGCGGTTCGGGGCGGTGGGNNGGGACGGGCCGCGGCCCATCCCACCGCCGGCCCCACCAGTGGAGCGCTCAGCAGCACCGTGAGCCGGGGTTGAACTCCAGTCGGTTCATCTCGTGGCGCCAGAACTGCTTGACGTCCATCGGCTCCCCCGGCTGGGAGGTGGTCTGGTGCCACTGCAGGTAGCGCTCGTACTTGTCGGCGCCCAGCACCCCGCGACTGAACCGGACCACGCTGCGCCAGCGTTCCCGCATCGCGACGCCTGTCAGCTCGCCCATCAGTGGCCCGTCCGCACCAGGTGCGCGTCGGGATGGGACGCGTAGAACTCGTCCCACTGCCGCTCCAGTTCCTTCTCCGCGGCACTGGCCCCGAGGCCGGCCGGGGCGTAGAGCTGGGCCGGGAGCGCTGG
>DGKN01000073.1:1246-1503 GCA_002387005.1 Propionibacteriaceae bacterium UBA4569 | reverse complement strand
AGCTGACTGCCGCCATCTGGTCGGGGTTCTTCGCGGCACCCAGCGAGGTCTTGCCGGCCTTGATCGCGTCGGCGTACACGTTGTGGTTGGCGAAGTAGCCGATCTTCGGGTTGGACGAGAAGATCTTGAGGTAGCTGCCGTAGACGGTCACGATCGCAGTGAAGACCAGCGGAACGAGGATGATCAGCAGCGTCTTGCGGGCACCCTTGCGGGCGAAGATCACCAGGCAGATGCTGAGCGCCAGCGCCGCCAGCAGC
>DGKN01000073.1:303-1056 GCA_002387005.1 Propionibacteriaceae bacterium UBA4569 | reverse complement strand
ATCGCGAAGTGGTACCAGAAGCTCATCATCGCGGTACCACCGAAGACCTGATGCATGATGTGCGCCAGCCCAACGGCCAGCGTCGGCGCGCCGCCGGTGCGCGAGACGATCGAGTGCTCGCCGACATTCTTGGCGGTCTCGGTCAGCGTCGCGGCATCGACGTGGACGCCGGTCAGGCCAAGGGAGTTGACGTAGGCGACGGCTCCTTCGACGGTGCCCTGGGTGGCGCCCGCGGCCGAGTTCATCGAGAAGTAGATGCCGCGGTCGATGCTGACGGCAGCGACCAGGGCCATGATCGCGACGAAGCTCTCCATCAGCATGCCGCCATAGCCGATCAGGCGGGTCTGGCGTTCCTTCTCCACCATCTTCGGCGTCGTGCCGGAGGCGATCATCGCGTGGAAGCCCGACAAGGCCCCGCACGCGATGGTGACGAACAGGAAGGGGAACAGCGAACCGGTGAACACCGGGCCGTCGCTGCGGTGCGCGAACTCGCTGATGGCCGGCACGGTGATCGTGGGCTGGACGACGACGATCGCCAGCGCCAGCATCACGATGACACCGACCTTCATGAAGGTGGACAGGTAGTCGCGTGGCGCCAGCAGCAACCAGACGGGCAACACGGCTGCGATGAAGCCGTAGATGATCAGGCACCAGGCGACGGTGGGCTTGTCGAGGTGGAACCAGGCCTCGCCCCAGCCGGTGCGCGAGACATAGCCGCCGCCGATGATCGCCCCGAGCAGCAGTACGCAGCCC
>DGKN01000073.1:0-152 GCA_002387005.1 Propionibacteriaceae bacterium UBA4569 | reverse complement strand
CCCCGCCGATGGGGCCAAGTTCGTCCTTGGCCATCTGGCCCAGCGAGCGCCCGCCGCGGCGCATGGAGACGAACAGCACCAGATAGTCCTGGACGGCGCCGGCGATGATGACCCCGACGATGATCCAGATCGTGCCGGGCAGGTAGCCCATC
>DGKN01000007.1 GCA_002387005.1 Propionibacteriaceae bacterium UBA4569 | reverse complement strand
GGCGCGTCCCCCGCTGGCTGCGCGGCCTGATGCCGGTGATGATCATCCCGCTCGGCGCGACCCTGGTCACGGGCGGCCTGATGTACCTGCTGCTGGCCAAGCCGATCGCCCGTTTGATGGAGATGATGACCAATGGCCTGAATGGCATGAGCGGTTCCTCGGCCATCCTGCTGGGCGTGCTGCTGGGCCTCATGATGTGCTTCGACCTTGGTGGCCCGGTCAACAAGGCCGCCTACCTCTTCGCCACCGCTGGCCTGGACGTCTCCAACCCGGCCTCGATGAAGATCATGGCCGCCGTGATGGCCNNATCGCGACGGCCGTGCGTCCGAAGCTGTTCACCGAGAACGAGAAGGAGAACGGACGTGCGTGCTGGCTGCTCGGAGCGAGCTTCATCTCCGAGGGTGCGATCCCGTTCGCAGCTGGCGATCCCTTCCGCATCATCCCCGCGACCATGGTCGGCGGCGCCGTCACCGGTGCCATGAGCATGGCCCTGGGGGCTGCTTCCAAGGCTCCCCACGGTGGTGTCTTCGTATTCTTCGCCATCGACAAGTTCTGGGGCTTCCTGCTCTCGATCATCGTCGGCGCGATGGTCTCGGGGGCGCTCGTGGTGCTGCTGAAGTCAACTCGCAAGCCCCTTGTGGAGACCCCCTCTGCCGTAACGGCCTGACATCGGTCACAATTGACCCACGCCCATTGAAAGGAACCATCCATGGCTAGCAAGACTGTTTCCGTCGGTTCGAGCGTCGGCCTGCACGCTCGTCCCGCTGCACTGATCGCCGAGGCCGCTGGTGAGTACGACGACGAGATCTTGCTGTCGGTCGACGGCGAGGAGGGCGTTGACGCCACGTCACCACTGCTGATCATGACCCTCGGTGCCGAGAAGGGCGCCCAGGTCACGATCGAGTCCGACAACGAGGAGGCCGTCGAGACCATCGCCGCCCTCATCGAGAAGGACCTCGACGCCCAGTGATCTGAGCTCGAACAAGCACCACCCAGCAGGGGGTCGGACCACGTGGTCCGGCCCCCTGCTCCGTCTCCGGGCAAGCAGCTCCGTCTCCGGGTAAGCAGCTTCGTCGCTGAGACAACCTCAGCGAAGCCTTCGGTGATTCTGGGCGTGCAATGGTTCGGTTTGGGCCATCGGCGACATCCAATGGGGGTGAGCCGAGGAGAAGCCGTGAAGTCCACCATGCGCATCACGATCGCAGCAGCGTCCGCCCTTGTCATCGCCTTGTCTGGCTGGTTCACGTCCGTACCGGCGCAGGCCGCGGGCGGCACCCACACCTGGTTGGTCAACGCGACCTCGCCGAGCGCCACCGCGCAGGCCGCCGCGGCTGCCTCCAAGGCCGGCGGAAGGGTCGTGCAGAGCTGGCCGCAGATCGGCGTCGTCGTGGTGCGCACCACCCGGTCCGACTTCGGACGCATGCTCACTGCGCAGAGGTCCGTTGCGGTCGCGTCCTTCGCGGACGCGCACGGCGGGCAGACCGTCACCGACCGGCTCGCGACCTCGACGGTCAGCGCGCAGTCCGTGCCCGCGCGCACGGGAACGAGCGCCCCGGTCAGCGGAACCGACCCGCTGCAGTCGAAGCAGGGTTGGCTCTCCACGATCAAGGCCACCTCCGCCCAGCGGGTCACCGGCGGCTCGCCCGCGGTCGTCGTGGCCGTCCTCGACACCGGTGTGGACGACCGGCACCGCGATCTGGCTACGAACTTCTCCCGCGCCGACTCGGTCGACTGTACCGCGGGCGGACGCCCGAACACCGCCACGAATGCGTGGCGGGGAACGGACTCCCACGGCACCCACGTCGCCGGGACCATCGCAGCGGCCCGCAACGGGATGGGCGTCACGGGCGTCGCCCCGCGCGTCAAGGTGGCCTCGATCAAGGTGGTGGACGCCAGCGGCGCCACCTATCCCGAGTACCTCGTCTGCGCCTACCTGTGGGCGGCGCAACGCGGGGTGGCCGTGACCAATGCGTCCATCAATGTCTTCGACTACTGGTGTGGTCTCGGCATCGACCGCGGCGGGCTGCTCGCCGTGCAGCGGGCCGTCGGGTACGCGACCAAACGCGGGGTCACGCACGTCCAGTCGGCCGGCAACTCCGGCGAGGACGACTCCTGGCAGCTGGGTGGCTCATGCTTCGACCCGCTGGCCGGACGCTCGGACGTCGTCCAGGTCGGTTCGGTGACCGCAGCCAGCCGGGTCAGCTGGTTCAGCTCCCGCGGCACCAAGGTCGTCGACGTGGTGGCATTGGGCGAGAACGTCTACTCCGACTCGATCGGCGGCTATGCCTCCCGAACGGGCACTTCGCAGGCCGCGCCCCAGGTGTCCGGTGCCCTCGCGCTGATGAAGTCGAAGCGTCCCTCGGCCACCCCGGCGCAGCTGATCGCCACCCTGAAGGCCACCGCCAGCGGGATCTCGGCCAGGACCTCCGGCGCCGGTTGCCGGGGCACGGCGAAGGCCAACAGCTGCACGGGGGCGGGACGACTCGACGTGCTCGCCGCCGTGCGCGCCGTGTGAGCTTGACCCCGTCCTCAGGTCAGTGCTCGTGCCCAGCCTCTGGAGGGCCTTGGTTGGCTGAACCGTGCTGACGGGGGCTGCTGCGCGGCGTACAGGCTGTACAGCTGCACGGTCCGGTATCGTTGGCCTCCTTGCGGGCGTAGTTCAGTAGCAGAACACCCACCTTCCTGGTGGGAGAGCCTGGTGCAATTCCCGGCGCCCGCTCCAAGCAGACGGTGCCTGCCGCACACGGGATGCGAGCCGGTCGCGCAAGACCTCCCGTAACTGCTGGCGATCGGTGGCGCGCCCGCGCTGATCCGAGGACCACCCAGGGATGGGCTTTCGGGCCGATGGCTACTTTTGGAACCATGCACCGCACTCATCGCTGGCTCCGCCGACTCGCCGCACTCACGCTGGTCGGCGCCATGTTGCTGGCCGGCCTGGTGCTGGAGTCGCGGCGCGAGATCGCCACCGTGAAGCTCGCGACGCTCGACCTGGCCTCCGACAAGCTGGGCGGCGCCCTGCGCGTGCTCCAGATCACCGACACCCACGACCAGGACGCCGCCCGTTGGCAGCAGGTGGTCGCGCACGCCAGGGAAACGCGTCCCGACCTGATCGCGTTGACCGGCGACGTCGTGAACACCTTCACCTCCGACTACGGCCGGCTCGATGCCTTCATGGCCGAACTCACCGCGCTCCAGATCCCCACCTACTACGTGCAGGGCAACCACGACCACTGGGAGGGACACCTGCCAGCGGTGACCGCGACGCTCGAGAAGCACGGCGTCACGGTGCTGGCGAACAACCACGCCACCCTCGACGGCGCCTGGGGCAACCTCGACGTGGTCGGCACCACCGACTACTACGACTCGGACGCGAGCCTTCCGGACGCGATGGCCGGCACCCGTCCGAACGCCTTCCAGCTCGTGCTCACGCACGATCCCGGAATCGTCGACGACTTGGCCGCTTCCGGCGCCGAACTGGCGATCTGCGGCCACACCCACGGTGGCCAGGTGCGACTGCCCCTCATCGGCGCGCTCTACGCTCCCGGGCAGGGCTTCCTGCCCGACTACGACAAGGGACTGTTCACGGTCGGCAACTCGAGGCTCTACATCGACTCCGGCGCGGGACAGACCGCCCCCCTGCGTTTCCTGGACCCCGCACAGGTGACGCTCATCACGCTCCATCCCTAGGGTCCAAATTTTCCGCGGATGCTAGCGTTTTTGCATGTCACGCATCGGCTTCATCAGCCTGCACACCTCCCCATTGGACGCTCCAGGGTCGAAGGACGCAGGTGGCATGAACGTCGTCGAGGTGGCCCAGGCACTGGCACTGGGTGAGCTCGGACACCAGGTCGAGATCGTCACCCGTCGCAGCGACGACCAGACCCCTGTGGTGGTGGAGATCGCACCCAATGTCCAGGTGCGCCACCTGGTCGCCGGGCCCACCGAACCGCTGGCAAAGAGCGCGCAGGAGGAGTGGATCGGCGCCTTCGCCGACGCGATGGTCGCCGACCTGGAGCCCTACGACATCGTCCACTCCCACCACTGGATGTCCGGTGTCGCCGCCCNNCAGTGGGGCGTCCCGCACGTCCAGAGCTTCCACTCCGTGGCCGCGTTGCCCCATCGTCCGCTCGGTGAGGGTGAGCCGCCCGAATCACCCGGACGGGTGGAGGGCGAGCGCGTGATCGCGCAGGAATCCGACCTGGTGGTGGCCGTCTCGCACGCCGAGGCTCGGACGATCATCGATCGCTGTGGCGCCGACTCGAAAAGGGTCGTGGTCGTGCACCCGGGCGTCGACACCGACCTCTTCCGTCCCGAGGGCAGCTGCGAGTGCCACGAGCCAGGAGACCCGCACCGCCCCTGGCGCCCGGAGCTGAACGGCGAGGACGAGCCGAAGCAGTTCGGCCCCTGCATCAAGTCGAACCCAAACGGCTACGTCCTGTTCGCAGCCCGACTGCAGCCCCTCAAGGCCCCCGACCTGGCGATGATGACCGTGGCCGGCGTCCCGGCCGAGCTGCGTCCGACGCTGGTGATCGCCGGCGAGACCAGCCAGGATTTCCAGGGTTATCGGGACGAACTGGTCGATCTTGCGGCCAACCTCGGTATCAACGATCGCGTGTGCTGGTTGGGTTCGCAGAGCCGCAATGACCTCGCCCGGCTGGTGCGCGGGGCGCGCGTTGTCATGGTCCCCTCCTATTCGGAGACCTTCGGGCTGATCGCGCTGGAGGCCAATGCCGCCGGGGTCCCGGTGCTTGCCGAGGCCGAGGGCGGGCTCGTCGAGGCGGTGCAGGACGGCGTCACCGCGGTACTGCTGAAGTCCCGGGAGGCGGAGGACTGGTCCGCTGCCCTGACCGACTTGATGCGCGACCCGTCCCAGCTGGAGGCGATGGGCCAAGCGGCGCGACGACGTGCGCTGGGGTTCAGCTGGAAGCGCGCAGCGGAGCAGCTGGACAGCCACTATCGCCGGCTGCTCGGCATCGAGAGCCCCGCCGCTGCCGCCCCCGAGAACGGCACCTTCGGCAGCTGACTGCAAGGATGGCCAGCATGATTCTCGAAGCGGCCACCCGGGTGTTGTGCTGTCACGCCCATCCCGACGACGAAACCCTGTCGACGGGCGCGCTACTGGCCCACCTGCACGACGTCGGGATCCCGGCGGACGTGCTGACCGCCACCCGCGGCGAGATGGGCGAGACAACCGAGGGACCGTGGCGCGACCTGTTCGGAACGGACGAACTGACCTCGGTCCGTGAGGCGGAACTGCGCGCCGCGATCGCCGAACTGGGCGTCGAGAACCACTACTTCCTGGGCACCGCGCCCGCCCGCGGCGCCGGCCGGGATCCCCGCCGCTACCGCGACTCCGGCATGCAGTGGGTGACCCCCGAGGTGGCCGGCCCCGCTGATGCCACCGACGAGCGCGCGTTCTCCGTCAGCCCGATCGACGAGCAGGTGGACGACCTGTGTGCGCTGCTGGATGCGGCGGCTGCCGATGGACGTCCCTATGACCTGCTGGTCAGCTACGACGCGGCCGGCGGCTACGGCCACCCCGACCACGTGCGGATGCACGAGGTCGTCCACGCTGCCGCGCAGCGCACCAGTACGCCGGTCGCCGAGGTGCGTGGCGAGAAGGGTCCCGGGGTGGAGTGGTTCGAACTCCCGTACGACCTGCCCCGCGTCCAAGCCGCCCTACGCCGGCACGCGACCCAACTGACCCTGCAGCCCGACGGCACGACGATCGTCCACGTCGGCGGGCAGACCCAGGACGTGATGAGCACCATCATGAGCTTCGGCCTCGCACGGTCATCGGACGAACAGCCCACCCCCACCGATGCCCTGGCGACGATCGCCGCCGACCCCGACTGGTGGCGCCAGGCCGTGGTCTACCAGATCTACCCGCGCTCCTTCGCGGACGCGAATGGTGACGGGATCGGTGACCTGCAAGGGATCCGCTCCCGCATCAAGCATCTCGTCGAGCTGGGTGTGGACGCGGTGTGGATGAGCCCCTTCTACCCCTCCCCCCTGGCCGATGGCGGTTACGACGTCGTCGACCACCGAGACGTCGACCCCCGGATCGGCACCCTGGCCGACTTCGACGAGCTGGTTGCCGACCTGCACGGCAATGGCATCCGGCTACTGGTCGACATCGTCCCCAACCACTCCTCCGACGAGCACCCCTGGTTCGTCGAGGCACTGGCATCGGCCCCTGCATCGCCCGCGCGGGAGCGCTATCACTTCCGCGACGGGTCCGGCCCGGACGGCACCCAGCCACCCTCGGACTGGACCTCCCTGTTCGGCGGTTCCGCGTGGACGCGCGTCGAGGGCAACGATGGTGAGCGCGCCCAGTGGTACCTGCACACCTTCGCCACGGAGCAGCCCGACCTGAACTGGGCAAACCCGGAGGTCAGGGCACACTTCCTGGACGTACTGAGGTTCTGGGCCGACCGCGGCGTCGACGGCTTCCGGGTGGACGCGGCGCACATGCTCGCCAAGGACCTGGCCGACGAGCTGCCCACACAGGCCCAGCTGCTCGAGCTGCCGATGGACGGCAACCACCCGCTGGCCGACCGCGACGAGCTGGCCGAGATCTACGGCGAGTGGCGCCAGGTCTTCGACTCTTNNACTATGACCCGCCCCGTACCGCCGTCGCGGAGGCCTCGGTCGCCTCCGAACGCGTCCCTCGTTACGCCAGTCCCGAGACCCTGGGCCAGAGCTTCTTCTTCGACCTGCTGCTGGCCGAGTACGACGCGGCCGTCTTCCACGCCGTGGTGGACGAGTGCCTGCAGGTGGCGGCCCGCTCGGGTTCGTCGGTGACGTGGACGCTGAACAACCACGACACGATCCGCACCGCGAGCCGCTACGGAACCCCCTTCCCAGGCCTCGACCACACCGGCTTCCCGCTGCGCAAGTACGGCGGCGACTGGCTGCTGGCCGNNCAGGGCGAGGAACTGGGCCTGCAGGAGGTCGCCGAGATCGCGGACCATCAGCGCCAGGACCCCTCCTTCTTCCGCAACCGCAGCGTGGAGGTCGGCCGCGACGGCTGCCGGGTGCCGATCCCGTGGACGCGTAGTGGCCCGTCCTACGGCTTCGGAGCGGCGGGGTCACACCTGCCGCAGCCCTTGTGGTTCGGGCACTACAGCGTCCAGGCGCAGCATGGGGTGGACGACTCGACCTTGACGCTCTACCAGCGGGCGCTGCGGATCCGCCGTGCGCTGGGCGCTGCGGAATCGCTCGAGTGGGTGCCCTCGGAGGACGCCACCGTGCTGCACTTCGTCCGTCCGGGCGGCTGGCAGGTGGTGTCCAACTTCGGGACGACGCCGGTGCCGTTGCCAACCGGGGACGTGCTGCTGTCGTCCGGCCCGGTCAGCGAGGAGCTGCCGGGCGAGACGACGATCTGGTTGCGGGTCCGCTGAGGCGGTCCCGTGGGCCCCGGCGTGGGGCCTCGGTGTGGGGCCTCGGTGGCCGGGGACTCGGTGGCCGGGGGACGCTCAGACGGTGGCGCCGGAGCGCTTGCGGGTCATCATGAACAGGCCGAGCGCGTCGACGAGCAGGGCGATGCCGAGCACGACGTGCACCCACTTCATCCCGTCCATCTCGGCCAGCCCGATCTGCAGGATCGCCAGCACCGGCAGGCTGAGCGCGTGGAAGAAGACGCCCTTGGCCGAGGCGTCGGCCTTGGACAGCTGCCACGCGAAGAAGGCGGCGACCGCACAGACCAGGAAGATGAGGTAGCCGATGCCGCCATGGGCGTCGCGCAGGCCATTGCCGCTGGACAGGATGCCGATGCCCATGCCGAGCTGGAGGAGCATCAGCAGCACCAGGCCACCCGCGGTGGCGGACAGTCGGGACAGGGCGGGGGTGTTCGAGGAAGCCATGCCCTCAGCCTAGCCGGGGCTCGAGGCGATACTGTTGACCCCGCACGTCGTCTGGCGGGACGGGTGTCAGGCAGCACAATCGGGAGAACCATGAAGGACCTCGTCGTTTTCTCCGGCTCGGCCCACCGCGAACTCGCGGAGGAGATCTGTGCCGGGCTGGAAGTGCCCCTCAGCTGGACCGACATCAAGCGCTTCAGCAATGACTGCCTGCAGGCACAGTTGGGTGCCAACTGTCGTCGTCGGGACGTCTACATCATCCAGCCCTTGGTGCCGCCGACGCAGGAGCACCTGATGGAGCTGCTGTTGATGATCGACGCGGCGCGTGGCGCGTCCGCCGAGTACATCACCGCCGTCATCCCGCACTACGCCTACGCGCGCAGCGACAAGAAGGACGCCTCCCGCATCTCGCTCGGTGGCCGCCTGGTCGCCGACCTGCTGCAGACCGCCGGCGTGACCCGCATCCTCACCATGACCCTGCACTCCCCCCAGGTGCAGGGTTTCTTCTCGGTCCCGGTCGACCAGCTGACCGCGATCGGCGTGCTCGCCGAGCACTACCGCGGCCAGGACTTGACCAACTGCGTGGTCGTCTCCCCCGACCTGGGAAATGCCAAGGAGGCGTCGGTCTTCGCGCGCCTGCTCGGCGTTCCGGTGGCCGCTGGGTCGAAGAAGCGACTGGCGGACGACAAGGTCGTCATCGACTCCATCGTTGGTGACGTGGTGGGTCGCAAGGCCATCGTCCTGGACGACGAGATCGCCACCGGCGGCTCGATCATCGAGCTGATGAACCGCCTACGCGACTTCGGCTGCGTGGAGGCCTCGGTCGCCACGACGCACGGTCTGTTCTCCGGCAGCGCCGTCGAGAACCTGCGCAAGCATCCGATGATCACCGAGGTGGTCACCACCAACACCGTCCCCAGCCCGACCGACTGGCCTGAGCTCGAGGTGCGTACCGTCGCCCCCTTGTTCGCCGAGGCGATCGCGCGCACCCACCAGGGCAAGAGTGTCAGCAAGCTCTTCCGCGGCGTCGATCCCAAGTACGCGCCACCGCCCGCCCCCGAGGGTCTTTGGTGATCTGAGGGGGTGCAGCCGGCCCCCGGGCTGCCCGCCTGCGTTCCCCGGGCTTGGCGCGGGGAGGGTACGTGGGCGGCTGAAAACCGGACGTGAGCGGACCAGATCCGCGCGTTGATCGTGCAAGTGAATGATTTCGTCCGATTTTCAGTGCGACTGGCCGGAGTCCCCGCGACAGGCTCCGGGATCAATGCGCCTGGCCAGCCGGTACCGGTGGCGTTGACAGAGAGCCTGCTCAGAGGTTCTGCTCAGGCGGCGCCGAAGGGCCAGCCCAGCACCATGCCATTCGGACGCCCGTGCTCGCGGAAGTGCTCCAGGCCCATCGCGGTGGCGAACGCATCCTCCGGCATGCCGGTCAGGCCGCCGATGTCGGTGGCCTGGGACGCGTGCGAGAGCAGGGCCTGGCGCTTCTGCTCAAGGTAACCGCTGATGTCGACGCGCCAGTGCAGTTCCGCCTCGGGGGTGCCAATCGGGTTGCCGTCGTCACCCAAGGCGTCCGGGTCGAAGTGCAGGTCGCTACCGGCCGCCTTGGCCTGCTCGTAGACGCGCCGCATCAGGTCCCGGTTCATCGTGCTCTCCAACACCCGCGGACGACGCTTGGCCAGGGCCGCCGCGCGCCAGGTGACCGGGTGCACCTTCACGTGGTCAGGGTGGCCGTAGTTCCCGTGCCAGTCGTAGCCACTGACGACGTCAGCGTCCTCCTCGTCCAGGATGTCGGCCAGCCGCCGGGCGGCCTCCTCCAGGTCGGCGAGGTGGAAGGAATCGTTGTGCTCGTTGGCATCCCAACCGGTCATCCCGGAGTCTCGGTAGCCGAGCCAGGCGACGCGATGGGTGCCCAGCACCCGCGCAGATTCCGCCGACTCCGCGCGCCGACGGGCCACGACGTCCTCACCCTCGGCCAGGTCGTCGGGTACTTCACCCTGTGACCCATCGGTGCACAGGACGAGGACGACACGGTGCCCCTCGGCGACCGCACGAGCCATGGTCCCAGAGGTCTGCGTGGCCTCGTCGTCGGGATGGGCGTGGACGAAGACAAGAGTTGACACGTCAAGCATTGTTCCACCATCGCTGAAACGCCCACTTCGCCGAAACGCCCACTTCGCCGAAACGCCCGTGCGTCGCCGAAACGTCGAGTCACCGGTTGTCCGGCCCGATGATTTCGTCGTGTTCCCCCCAGGTGGTCACGCTGGCCATGCGCCTGTGGCCACCGCACTTCCGGCTGGACCCGCCATCGGGGAGGATCAGAGCATGAGCGTTGACCTGCCCACCGGCATCAGCCGGACCACTCACCCCATGCCCGGAGTCCTGATCGAGACCGAGGCCTGCACCGGCCTGGTGCTCGACCAGGGCGCGCACATCCTGAGCTGGGCCCCGTCCGGACAGTCCGAGGTCTTGTTCACCAGCGACCACGCGCTCTTCACCCCGGGCAAGGCGATCCGCGGCGGGATCCCCGTCTGCTGGCCCTGGTTCGACTCCGGCAAGGAGGGGAAGGCACCGGTCCGGCACGGTTTCGCGCGCACCGCCGACTGGCGACTGGTCGACGCGTCCGTCACCGACGGCGTCGCAACCATCGCCTACGAACTCACCGGCTCCGACGTCGACACGCATGGCTTCCCGACTGACGTGGTGGCTCGACTTGAGGCGGAGTTCGGCGCCGAACTCGTCGTCCGACTCGTCGTGACAGCGGGCGCAGAGCCGGTCGAGTTCGAGGAGGCGCTGCACACCTACCTGGCGGTGGACGAGATCTCGAAGGTCCGCATCGAGGGCCTGGACGGGGACGACTACCTCGACACCGTTGGGGAGCCCACCCAGCGCACCCAGACCGGCGAGATCACCTTCGACGGCGAACTGGACCGCGTCTACTCCTCCACCGCGCAAGCAGTCCTGGTCGACGGCGAGCGGACGATCACCGTCGGCAAGCAGAACTCCAGGACCACGGTCGTGTGGAACCCCGGGCCCGAACTGGCCGGCACGATGCAAGACCTCGGAGCTGACCAGGCGCGTCTGTTCTGCTGCGTCGAGACCGCAAATGCGAAGGAGCACGCGGTCACCCTCCAGCCGGGGGAACGCCACGCGATGGTCGCGACCTACCGGGTCGGATGACTGCCCACACCAAACCCTTGTTCTTGGGTTCGGGCTTGTCTTTGGGTTCTGCCTTCTCCACGCGCGTTGGGGTGGGCCGGACTGCCATCATCGGCCACTAGAGTGCTCCAGTGCCCAACCAGACCCTTGAACTCGACACCCAGCTGGCAGCCCAAGTGCGCGAACTAGCCTGTCATCTCGACCGCGCCGCCCATCTCTACGCCGAGGCCAAGGGGCTCTACGGAAACGACTTCCGGGCACTGTGCATGATGGACGCCGCCGAGCGGTCTGGTCTGCAGCTCACTGCCGGCGAACTGGCTCAGCAGCTGAGCCTCTCCTCGGGTGCAGTCACCTATCTGGTGGAGCGTCTGGTCGCGTCGGGGCATGTCGAGCGCCAGAGCGACCCGAACGACCGTCGCAAGGTGCTGTTGGTGCGTTCCGCCCATGGTCGCGAGGTGACGCAGGGCTATGTCAGTCCGTTGGACAGCCTGTCCCAGGTGGCCCTGGCGGAGTTCGAAGCAGACGAGCTGACCACCGTGTCGAGGGTGATCGCGCGCCTCGAGCGCGCCTGCGAGCTCTACCGCGAGGAACTGGCCCACTCCTCGGCCGGTCGCACCCAACCAGCTGGGCGCCGCAAGGCCGGCTGAGCGCAACGCACAACCCCACAAGAACCCCGGCGATCGCACGTCCGTGGTCGTCGACGAGGTGGGGCTGCACAGCCCTGACGACCCCGACCTCGTTGCCCAGCGCCTCAACCGCCGACCACGCAGAACGCTCGACTGGGCGAACCCAGCCGAGCGCTTGCCGTGCGGTTCGGGGATCAGAAGGTGGACGTGTCGATCACGTAGCGGTAGCGCACCTTGGAGCCCACGACCTTGTCGTAGGCCTCGGTGATCTCCTCGCCCGAGATGATCTCCACCTGCGGCGCGATGCCGTGCTCGGCACAGAAGTCGAGCATCTCCTGGGTCTCGGCGATGCCGCCGATGTTCGAGCCGGCCATGGCCTTGTTGCCGCCGATCAGGCTGCCGAAGCGGAACGTGGACGGGTGTTCGGGCAGGCCGACGTCGACAAGCACTCCGTCCACCCTCAGGGTGCCCAGCAGGGCGTCCAGGTCACTCTCCGCCGAGATGGTCGACAGGATGAGATCGAAGCTGCCACGCAGCTTCTTGAGGATGCCGTCCTCGCTCATCGCGTAGTAGTTGGTGGCGCCGAACTTCTTGCCGTCCGCCTCCTTGCTCATCGTTTGTGAGATCACGCTGACCTCGGCACCCATGGCCGCGGCGATCTGCACGCCCATGTGGCCCAGACCACCCATGCCGACGACGGCAACCTTCTTGCCGGGGCCGGCGCCCCAGCGCTTCAGCGGGGAGTAGGTGGTGATGCCGGCGCACAGCAACGGCGCGGCCTTCTCGAAGGGGATCTCGTCGGGGATGCGGCACACGTAGTCCTGCTCGACGGTGATGCCCTGGGAGTAGCCGCCGTCGGTGTACTTGCCGTCGCGGCCCATCGAGCCGTAGGTCCACACGGTGGGCTTCTCGCGGCTGGTACAGAAGTTCTCGCGGCCGGCCTGGCACATCTCGCACTCGCCGCATGAGTCGACGAAGCAACCGACGCCCACCTTGTCACCTACCTTGTGCTTGGTCACCTCGCTGCCGACCATCGTGACGATGCCGGCCAACTCGTGGCCGGGTACCAGTGGGAAGTGCGCAGGGCCCCACTCCTCACGGGCGGTGTGGATGTCGGAGTGGCAGATGCCCGCGTACTTGACCTCGAAGAAGACCTCCGTGGGTCCGGGCTCGCGGCGCGTGATGGTGGTCTTGTGGAACTGGCAGGACTTGTCGTCGGTGGCGTAGGCCAGGACTTCAGGCATGGGATCCTCCTAGGAAAGGGATGGCCCGGCCATTCTTGCGCGCGGTTCAACCGCAGGAGATCGCCTCGCCAGCCGCCGGGCCGAATTCTCGTCCGTCGAAGACGTGCTCACGGACGTAGGAGTAGTAGGGCGCGTACTTGTCGTCGTCGTAGGGATTGTCGTTGGCGCAGCGGGCGACGTAGTACCCGATGATCTCGCTGAAGGTCTCGCCGGCGAAGGCGCGGCGCCAGTGGGCGAGGATGCCGTCGCGCAATTCGGGACGGTGCCTGAGGCTTTCGCTGAAGGAGGCGCCGATACGGGGGCGGACCCCGATCACCTGTTCGAAGACATCGGCGCCGGAGCCGTTGATCGCCAGCCAGCGGAAATTGAAATCCAGTACCTGAATCAGGGCGGCGGCGCCGTCCACCACGTTGGCCAGGATACGGTTGGCGGCCAGGGCGGCCTGCACCCGTTCTTCGAGGGTCTCGTTGAGTTGGCGCAGGGCGGCTTCGGCGCGCTTGCGTGGGGTGATGTCCTGGAACAGCACCGCGACCTGACGGCGGCTGGCCGGCTCCACGCGAAAGGCGGTGACGTCCAGGTAGCGCCCGGTGGCCACCAGCTCCTGTTCGAAGCGGATGGATTCGCCCGTCCGCAGTACGTGGCCGTAGCGGTCGAGCCAGGCCTGGGCCTCGTCGCCGACCATGTCGCGCAACTTCTGGCCCACCACGTTGGGAATGCCGGCATGGGCGGCATAGGCCGGATTGGCCTCGACATGAAGGTAATCGCTCAGGGGGCCATGGGGACCATCGAGGAACTCGATGATGCAGAAGCCTTCGTCCATGGCGTTGAAGAGAAACTGATAACGCTCGCTGGCCAGGGTGGCGGCGCCCTCGGACGGTATGGCCTGGTCGTCGAGCTGATGGCGCAGCTGTTGATTGTGCTGCTCCAGCTCGGCGATGCGCGCCAGCAGGGAAGGGATATCGGCGAGGGGCACAGTGGACTCGTCAGGCCAGGATGAGGCGACGGCTTCGCTTCAAAGTCCGTATTAGATGTCTTTAGGCGGAAAAGTGCCACCCACGTCACGGATTGCCGCCCTGCTGATATCGCGCCCGGCGCTGGCTGCCTGGGGCTCACCGTTACAGATCTCCTAGCCCTAACAAAGATGTCTGACCACTCTGCTTTGGGCGGATTGACACCTAGAGAAGTCACTCATACGATGTCATATGAATATCTAGTAACAGCTTTCCAACGACCCCGGTTCACCCCGGTCAATAACAACAAGTCAGGAAGCCTATTCGATGACTATCCAGGTCACTCCCGAGACGGAGTCCGTCTCGCGGCCGCAGGTCCCGCCCGTCGCCGCTACCCAGCAAACCTCCTGCTTCACGCGCTATCGCTGGCTGATCTGCGCCCTGCTGTTCGTCGCCATCGGTATCAACTACATCGACCGCCAGATGATCGGCATCCTCAAGCCCACGCTGCAGGCGGACCTGGGCTGGACGGAGACCGACTACGCCACGATCGTGTTCTGGTTCCAGTGCGCCTATGCCATCGGCTTCCTGACCTTTGGCCGCATCATCGACAAGGTCGGGGTACGCATCGGCTACGCCCTGGCCTTCACTATCTGGACCATCGCCAGCATCGGCCATGGCATTGCCCATACCGTCACGCACTTCGTGCTGGTGCGCTTCACCCTCGGCTTCGGCGAGTCCGGCAGCTTTCCGGCCAGCCTCAAGGCGGTGTCGGAATGGTTTCCGCAAAAGGAACGCGCCCAGGCTACCGGGCTGTTCAACGCCGGCACCGCCATGGGGCCAATCATCACACCTTTGCTGGTGCCAGCCATCACTTTGGCCTGGGGCTGGCGTGCGGCCTTCATCTCCATCGGCATCGTCACCGCGCTGTGGCTGATCGCCTGGTTGCTGATCTATCGTCGCCCTCACGAACACCCCAAGGTGAGTCGTGAAGAGCTGGCCTACATCCAGGCGGACGATGGCTCCCCGGTGGCGGCGACGCCGGCCACCCAGACCAAGATCTCCTGGTTCAAGCTGCTGACCTTTCGCGAGACCTGGGCCTACGCCGCGGGCAAGTTCCTTACCGATCCGATCTGGTGGCTCTACCTGTTCTGGCTGCCGGACTTCCTCGGCAAGACCTATGGCCTGAATCTGAAATCCTTCGGTCCGCCGCTGATCGCCATCTATATCCTGGCCGACATCGGTTCGGTGATGGGCGGCTGGGGTTCTTCCAAGCAGATGAAGCTCGGCCGTAGCGCCAACCTGGCACGCAAGACCACCATGCTGCTCTGCGCCCTGGCGGTCATTCCAATCGTCACCNNCTCGGTGATCGGCATCGGCGGTACCGCGGGTGCCATCGGCGGCATGCTGATGACCACCTACAACGGTTACATCCTGCAGATCTTCAAGTCCTACCAGCCGATCTTCATCGTGGCCGGCGGCGCCTACCTGGTGGCCATCGTGGTCATCCATGTGCTCACGCCGCGGCTCAAGCCGGTACCGCTGGAGCGCATCTCGGTAGACTGATCGCCCTGCTGTTGAGGTCAAGAAAGCCGCCGGGTGCTCCCCGGCGGCTTTTTTCATCCGGTGGCTGTCCGGATCGCGCAGGGGGCTGTCCTGCTCGCAAGCGCAGCGGGGGGCGGCGCCGGTCAGACTCAAGGGCCCAGCCCTGGAGTCCCCCATGCTCAAGCAACCTCAGACCAAGTACCAAGCCTTCGCCGCGCCTCACCTGCCCGATCGCCAATGGCCGGGTCGCCAGCTGACCCAGGCGCCGCGCTGGTGCTCCACCGACCTGCGCGATGGCAACCAGGCCCTCATCGAACCCATGGGGTTGGAGCGCAAGCGGCGCTTCTTCGCCCTGCTGGTGGCGGTGGGCTACCGGGAAATCGAGGTGGCCTTTCCGGCGGCCTCGCAGACCGATTTCGCCTTCGTGCGCGAGCTGGTCACGGCGGACGGGCTGCCCCAGGATCTCTGGCTGCAGGTGATGACGCCAGCCCGCGTCGAACTGATCGACCGTACCTTCGAGTCCCTGGTCGGCGCGCCACGCGCCATCGTGCACCTCTACAACGCCACCGCGCCGCTGTTTCGTCGGGTGGTGTTCGATCAGGATCGCGCCGCGACCCTGGCCATGGCGGTGGCCGGTACCCAGCGGGTGCGCGCCCGGTGCGATGCCCAGCCGGATACGGCCTGGACCTATCAGTATTCGCCCGAGACCTTCTGCTTTACCGAAGCGGATTTCGCCCTGGAGATCTGCCAGGCAGTGCTCGAGGCCTGGCAGCCCTCGGCCGAGCGACCGCTGATCCTCAATCTGCCGGCGACGGTGGAGGTGGCGACACCCAACGTCTATGCCGATCAGATCGAAGGCTTCATCCGCGGCCTGGGCCCGGCGCCCCATGTGACCATCAGCGTCCATCCGCACAATGATCGCGGCACCGGTGTCGCCTGTGCCGAGCTGGCCCAGCTGGCCGGCGCGACGCGGGTGGAAGGCTGCCTGTTCGGCAAC
>DGKN01000159.1 GCA_002387005.1 Propionibacteriaceae bacterium UBA4569 | reverse complement strand
CACCCGTCCGTTCGCGCGGGCGGCCTCCTCCAGCGCGGCGTCCAGGGTCGCGGCCGACTGGGCCGCGTCGTCGACGCCGACCACCACCAGGCCTGGGGTTGCCGGGTCGGAGGCGCCCGTCTCGGGGACGATGACCACCCGGCCCCGGGCGTGGGCGACCAGATGGGAGGACACCGAACCCAGTGCCGCGCCCCGCACGGCCCCCAGGCCCCGCGTTCCCGTGACGACCAGGTGGGCGTCGGCCGATGCCCCCACCAGCGCCACCGAAGGTTCTGTCTCGCGCAGCAGCACGGCTTGCAGGTCGAGTTCGGGCCAGCGCGCGTGCGTCTCCTGCTCGGCGACGGCCAGGCGCTCCCGGCCCGCCTTCTCGACCTCGGCGAGGAAGTCGATGCCTTGGTGCAGCACCCGGAAGACCGAGGTCCGGTTGGGCACCTGCAAGGGTGCGAGGGCGAGCACGAGGGTGAGTCCGACGCCGTCACGGATCGCGCGCCGGGCTGCCCATTCGATGGCGACCTGCGACTGGGTGGACCCGTCGATCCCGACGACGATGCGTCCGGCGGTGGTGAACTGCTCGTTCATGGCCTGCCTCCAACCCTTTCCGGGACGGCGGCCCGAACGGGCGTCAGGCCAGCTTCCGTGCTGGTCGGTCAAGCGCCGTCCTCTGGTGCCAATCATACCGCCGGCGCCTGCGAGCGTGGCAGGGAAGTTGGCCGGGAATCGCGGTGACCTCAGACCGGGAAGTGGGTGGTCCCGGGGTCGTCGCGGACGCGGTCGGTGAGCGCCTGCAGCTCCTTGGTCAGCGTCGCCACGCCCAGGTCCGCGTCCATCAGGGCCGTGAACAGCACGGAAAGGTCGGGGCCGAGCCCGTAGCGGTCGCTGGCCAGCCAGGTGCAGGTGGAGTCGCCGGATGCCTCCACGACTGCCTGCTGGGCGGCCAACGCTGCCCGTCCGTGCTCTCCAGTGGGCGCTCCGGTGGCTCCCGCCACGGTGGTCAGCGCGAAATGTTCGGTGGTGAAGGCACCCGCCACGGCCGGGTCGAGGCAGGCCTCGACCAGTGCGAGCCCGCCAGCACGGTTGGGGGCCTGCTGGGGGACGGCCAGCCAACTGCCGAAACCGACCTGGGCGGCGCCCTTGCCGAGCGTGGGCGCGGCGGTCACGGACGGATCGGGGGCCAAGGCGATCTGGAAGTCGGTCGCGGCCAGCTGGCGGGAGCGCCAGGGAACCGAAGAGTNNGGCATGATCGCGATGGTGCGGTCCTGGGCCCAGCGCCCGAGTGCATCCTCGGCCGAGTCACCCCGGCCATCGGGGTGGACGAGGCCGTCGGCGATGATCCCTGCCAGATGGGCCAGGGCGCGCTGTACTGGGGCGAGTCCCCAGCAATCGGCCGCGAGGGTCTCCAATGGGGTGCGGACCTCGTCGCCACCCTCCTTGATCGCGCTTGCCACGACCATTCGGGCCAGGTCGACGGCGCTTTGGCGACCGCGTCCGAACAGGTACATCCCCTTGCTACGCGCAGCGTGGCCGAGCGCGTGCAACTCGTCCCAGGTCGTCGGGGCGGTCCATCCGTACTGCTTGAAGACGGTGGACGAGTACCACTGACCGCGCACCTCACGGACCCATGGGATGGACACCAAGGTGTCGCCCAGGCTGCCGGCCGCCGTGGTGCCCGCCACGAGCTGCTGCCCGGACGAGGTGAGTGCAGGCGTGAGGTCGGTCATCTGGCCGGTGAGCTCCGCCAACGCGAGCCCGCCCAGACCTCCGCTCAGCAGGGCGTCCGGCGGGTTGTCCTCCGCCAGGCGTGACAGCACGTCGGCCGCGATCGTCTTCGTGCCACTGGTGGTGGCCCGGGCCGGAACGGAGCGAGTGGTGAGCAAGGTGGCGGCCCGCTCGAGGATGTCGCGGCCGAACTCGGTCTCGTCAACCAGCACGGACACGCTGGAGCCGGAGGCAAGCCCGAAGGGGTTGCCGGGGCCGGGTGTGACGGTGACGCTGGGGGCTGGCGTCGGCGTGGACGGGGTGCTGCTGGTCCGACAACCCATCAGGCTGAGCGCCCCGCTGGCCCCGGCAATCTGCAACAGGCTGCGCCGGGTGGTGCTCACCACTCCCACCCCACGCCGTAGAGGTGGCCGAGCACGGGGGAGTCGATGCGCAGGGAGTAGATGCCGGGAGCGACGGCGGGTAATGGATCCTGACCCTCCGCTGACTCGGGCTCAGCATTGGGGTCGGGCAGCGGGCCGAAGCGGTACACCTGCTGCGGCACCCGGTTGGGGCTGAGGAAGTTGAGGCGCAGCTGGGTCATCATCGTGGGACGGGTGAACCGGACGGTGACCACCTGCCCCGGATCATCATCGGCCACCCAGGACCGGGTGGCGNNCTCCCCACGTGACAGCTGGCGATCGAAATGGAAGCGAGTGAGGTGGAGGTGCTCGTTCGGTCCGAGGATGCGCTCGTGCTGCTCGATCCAGCCGCCGAACAGGGCTTCGGAGTCCAGGTCGAAGCCAACGGAATTGTTCATCAATTTCAGGCCATAGCCGTCCGCGCCGTCGGTCAAGGCACGCACGCGTCGCAACTGCACGATCTCCTCGGGAGCGCGATGCTCGCGGAAGGTGTACACATAGGTGGCCTCAAGCAGCTCAAAGGGTCCGGACACCTCGAAGGGGGTCGGCGTGACGGCAACTCCCTTGGCCCGGTACAGCGGTTCCAGCCGCGAGACCCAGTGCGGCAAATTGGAACAGATGGCTTCCCAGAGCCGGATGGACGGGTTCTCCCTACCTACCTCGACGTTGGCGAGGGTGGAGCGGGCAATGACCCCGTTGAGGGCGTCCACGAGGTCCAGCTGGCGCATCCCGTCCTCGCGACGCAGCTGCTTCAGCACCTCCCCGAAGCTTTCCACGCCCAGCATCGTCGCACGTCAGGCCGTGAACAGGGCCCATTGACCTTCTGGCCGGAACGCCTCGTGACGCGAAATGCGTGACGAATGCTGCGCTGTGGATGAGTTCAGGTTGCGGCGTGACGCCATCGCTGTGATGGAATATCCTGTCGCAGCCGAGCGCGGCAAAAGAATTTTGTGAGCATGGAGTGAATCAGTGAGTTTGTTGTCGGCAGCGACCCTGCTGTTCCTGGTCATGGACCCGGTGGGAAATGTGCCGATGTTCCTCACCGCACTACGCAAGGTCGCGCCCGCTCGCAAGCAGCGGGTCATAGTGCGCGAACTGCTGATCGCGCTGGCCATCATGGTGGCCTTCCTGTTCGCCGGGCAGGGAATGTTGGCCTACCTGCACGTCAGCAAGGAGGCGCTCACCACCGCCGGCGGCGTGATCCTGCTGCTCATCGCACTGAAGATGATCTTCCCCACCCCGGAGACCACGCTCGAGGAACCCGTGGCCGGGGACGAGCCCTTCATCGTCCCGCTCGCGGTGCCCTACACCGCCGGACCGTCAGTGCTGGCGACAGAGATCCTGCTGATGAGCCAGGACCCTGGCCGCTGGTATGTCTGGCTCGGTGCCCTGCTCGTCGCGTGGACCCTGTCGGCGGGAATCCTGTACTGCTCGGGTTTCCTGGAACGGATCCTGGGCGAGCGGGTGCTTACCGCCCTGGAGCGCCTGATGGGCATGATCCTGGTGCTGGTGGCCGTCCAGCAGTTGCTGGACGGCATCCAGCAGTTCTTCCTCGTGCAGAGGTAGGTCAGGGCCAGTGGCTGAGGGCGAAGCAGCCCCAGGCGAATAGGTCAGACGCGGGGGCGGATCCAGGCCGGGTCCCGCCCGATCAGGGCCACCAACTGCTCTTCGTAGCTGGCGCCCGGACGCACCTCCTGGCGTTCCCCGAACTGACCCGAGCTGCGCAGCATCTCCTCCTGCTGCTCCATTCCCTTGAACAGTGCCTCGGCAACCACCGGGTCGAGGTCGGCCGTGATGCCCTGGGAGCGGGCGAGGTCCCAGGTGTGCATGAACACGTCCGGCAGGTAGAACTCCTCCAGCACGTCGGTGACCGGGCGCTGGCCGAAGTGCTCGCTGTCGAGCATCAGCTGGGCGCTGGCCGGGTCATCGAGCAAGGCCTGGACCTCGTCGGTGTGGGCGTGCCACGCGCCAGCGGGATCGTCGTCCACGCTGGGCACCTCGCCCCAGGTGACCGCGCTGGTGGTGAGCTGGCGGGGCCACTCGACGAGGTGGCGGACGACATCGCGGGCCCTCCACTCCTTGACGGGGGTGGGGGCGTCCCAGTCGCGGGTCTGGTCGACCTTCTCGGTGAACTCGTAGGCGGCGGCCCGGTGTCGCTGGCCGATGGTGGGCTGGTTGTCGCTCATGGCGCCAGTCTGCCGCAACGCCCTGACAGTTTTCAGCACCTCTGCGGGTGCGGTGGGCGACCCGCTTCGATGTCCGTCCCGGTCAGTTCCGGTCGGCGGATGCCTGCGCGAGCACGGCCTCGCGGCTGGCCTCGTGGCGGGGTCGTCCGCCGGCCAGATGGCCGGAGAACAGCACCACCATCAGCGTCGAGATGGGCATCAGCAGCAGGGCGGTGCGCAGACCGACCAGGTCACCCACCCGTCCGACCAAGGGCGGGAAGACGATGAACGACAGGCGCAGCAGCCAGTTGACCACCGACAGACCAGCGCCGTGCGGGAGGCCCGGGATGTTGTCGCCGGCGACGTAGACGGCCGGGACGACCGTCGCGACCCCCCAGCCGGCCAGCGCGAAGCCGAGCAGCGTCAACGGGATCGACTGGAAGGCCAGTGCTGCCAGCATCGCGACGGTGGCGACGCCGCAGCCCAGCCGGGCGGTTCTGCGGTAGCCCAGGCGGTCGGTCAGCGCGTCGCCGGTGAAGCGTCCGATGGTCTGCGCCCCGACAAGGGCCGCGAGGCCCATCCCCGCCAGCGCGGGTGCGGCGCCCAGTGCGTCGTGCAGGTAGATCGCGGCCCAGTTGAAGCCGGAGTCCTCGATCTCGGCGGCGAAGGCGCCCATCAGGCCCAACGCCAGCAGATGTGGCCACAGGGTGCGGGGGATCGGCGACCTCGAGCGCGGGGTGTCGTCGGCGGTCTCCTCGGCGATCTCGGTGTCGGGACCCTTGAGCAGGAAGGGGCGCAGGGCGATGTTGACCACCAGCATGATCGCGGCGGCGACCAGGGAGTGCTGCCACAGCGGCAGGTCGATGCCGGCGAACAGCGATCCGAGCAGGCCACCGGAGAAGGCGCCGACGGACCAGAAGCCATGGAAGGTGTTGTTGATCGAGCGCGGATAGTGCTTCTGGACGCGCAGACCGTGGGCGTTCATCGCGATGTCGGTGTAGACGTCCGTGGCGCTCATCAGGAACAGACCCACCGCGAACCAGATCGGGGCGGGTGCGTTGAGCACCACCAGGCTGCACAGGATTTGCGCGATCTGGGCCCAGACCGCGACGGTGCCGGACGAGAAGCGACGCATCAGACGGGCGGTGAAGAAGCCGGTGATGAGCCCGCCGAAGGGTCCCAGGGCGATGGCCAGGCCGAAGAAGGTGTTCGACAGGCCCAGGTTGTCGCGGATCAGTGGGTAGCGCGGCAGCATCGTGGCCATGGTGGCGCCATTGAGCCAGAAGAGGGCGGCGACGGCCCAGCGGGCGCGGCGGTACTGCTGCGGGACGGACTGCATGTGGGTGGCACCTGTCATTGTCGAGTTTGCTGATGTTAACGATCTCGCGGATCGCTCAGCCAGCCTGGAGGTCACCGTCCACGTAGAACCAGGGCCCGGCCCGGCGCTCGAATCGGGAGCGTTCGCGTAGCACCTCCCGCGATCGTCCGTCCCGGTAGTGGGCCGCGAAATCGACGACGCCGCTCTGGTCGTCCGGGCCGCCGTCCACGACGTCGAGGATCTGCAGGCCAGTCCATTCCAGATGGCCCGAGCGGACGTCGTCCGGACGCGTCCGCGGGTGCCAGGTGCGGAAGAGGTGGTCGTCGTCTCCCAGGGCGAAGGCCGTGTAGCGCGAGCGCATCAGGGCCACGGCGGTGGGCGCGAGTGCTCGTTGTTCCAACAACGGCTGGCAACAGGTGGCGTAGTCGTCCGATCCGCAGGGGCAGCGCATGGCGACGATCATCCCGCATCCAACGGCTCCACAGCAGCGGTGAGGCGAGCCTCGCCTTGGATGCGTACGGCGCTGGTTGGCTCCACACTTGTCACCGGTCGAGGGGAGAACCATGTCAAGCGAGTCCACCACCGCTGAGCACACCGGTGAACTGCACTCCAAGAGCACCGGCGGGCTGCTGAACTGGCTGCGCGCCGCAGTGCTGGGCGCCAATGACGGCGTCGTCAGCCTGTCGGGGCTGGTGATCGGTGTCGCTGCGGCCGGGGCCTCGCACGGCGCGATCTTCACCGCCGGAATGGCCGGTCTGGCTGCCGGAGCGCTGTCGATGGCGGTGGGAGAGTATGTGTCAGTCTCCACGCAGCGCGATACCGAGATGGCCCTGATCGCCAAGGAGCGCAAGGAGCTCGCGGACGATCCCGAGGGCGAACTGCTGGAACTGGCGGGAATGTACCGGCAGAAGGGCCTGTCGGCCGACCTGGCCCACGAGGTCGCCTCCCAGTTGCATGCCCATGACGCCCTGGCTGCCCATGCCGAGACCGAGCTGGGCATCGACCATGAGGACTTCACCAACCCCTGGCAGGCCGCGGTCGCGTCCATGGTTGCCTTCACGGTCGGCGCGCTGATCCCGCTGGCCGCGGTCCTCCTGACGCCTCCATCCCTGCGCATCACCCTGTGCGTCGTGGCCGCGGCCGTCGCGCTGGCCTTCACCGGCTTCACCAGCGCCAAGCTCGGTGGGGCGAACCCATGGCGCGCGCTCGTCCGCAATATCTGCGGCGGCATGCTCGCGATGGCGATCACCTACGGCATCGGTTCGTTGGTTGGTACCCAACTTTGAGGCGGGGTTCTGACGCCCGGGCGCGTCGGACGGCCTGTCTAGGCTGAGGTCATGACACCGCAGGATTGTGCCCGGCAAAGAGTCGCGGGCCTGTTGCGTTCCAAGGTCGCCGGCCCGGACGCCGAAGTGCGCGCGCGTGAGATCTGGGGCTCGGAGGGAGAACGCTGGTTCAGCTCTGACGACCCGATCTGGCGCGTCAACCAGGACCCGGCAATGTATGCGGGCGGGGTCTGTGCACTCTTCCTTCAGTCGCTGCACCCGGGGCCGATGGCGGGGGTCGCGCAGCACGACAACTACCAGGGCGACCCATGGGGACGGTTGCAGCGCATCTCCAACCACATCGCCGTCACCACCTACGCGCCGATCCCGATGGCCGAACAACAGCTCGCCGTGGTTCGTCGAGTGCACGACTTCGTCGTGGGGGAAGACCACCGTGGCCGTCCATACTCGGCCAGCGACCCGCACCTGTTGCGCTGGGTGGCGGTCGCCGAGACCTGGAGTTTCCTGCATGCCCACCAGCGCTGGGGTCGACGTCCGCTCACCGCCGCCGAGGCGGACGCCTATGTTGCGCAGTCGGCGCTGGCGGCGCAGAAGCTGGGCGCCACCGGTCTGCCGATGACGGTGGCCGAGTTGGAAGCACAGCTGGAGGCCTATCGCGCCGAGCTGGAGACCACGGCCGATGCCCTCGAGGTGGTCGACTACCTGGTGAACCGGGCGCCGGTGCCAGCGGTGGCACGCCCGGGCTTTCGGATGGTGGTGTCAGGCGGCATCGACCTGCTGCCTGAGTGGGCCCGTTCGATGCTGCAGATCAGGGATGACGCAGCGCTGCGATTCGTCCGTGGGGCAAGCGGCGCGACGGCGACAAGGGTCCTTGGCTGGGCGCTCGTGAACCCGGACGGGACCCACAACCGCTAGTCCACAGACACGGGAGTGGGTGGCTCTCCAGCAGCGTTCGGCAGGAGAACCACCCAGTGTGGGGATGGTCGGTGTCAGCCGCGAAGTGCCTGGCGCACGGCCGACCTGGCGTGGTTCAGACGCGATGCGTGCTGCGCTGTCGCGTGCGAGCTGGCGGGGTGCTCGGTGCCGGCCGGGTGCTGGGCGGACGGACGGGTGAGGGCGGGGCTCTTTGCCTCGCCCCCGAGCAGCGCGCGACGGATCGCGGGAGTGTTTGCGGTGGTGACCATGGTCATGGGTGTCCTCCTCCAAGAAGGTGTCGTGACACCGGGCCGCGCCGACGGGGGAAGCGGCCGGCGCTGGCGTTCTCGAAGCACATCGCCTCGATCTGGAGACCAGTGTGCGCGCTCAATGTTTCGAGAACCTGTGCCCGGGTTACGAACAGGTTGAGAGTGGCTGAACGCCAGCTGGGGAGGCCACGGTAGGTCGGGCCCTCCGCACCGAACCAGCGCGATGTGACTATTCTACCGGCAACGTTAGACGAGGCAATAGCTCAGCTGGTCGAGTTCTCAGGTTACGCGGTGGCATCTTCCCGGAAGACGATCCACCGCATGGCCGCGTACATGTAGACGGCTTCACAGACGCCGGCGATCACCCGCGCGACCAGCTGCGGGAGGCCCAGGTGCGTCAGGCCGCTCCCAACCCCCAGGATCAGGGCCAGGTAGTTGACCAGAACCACCGCCACATAGCGGACGGATTGCTTCGCGACCGAACCGTGCGACTCGAAGTTGAACCACCGGTTCAACAGATAGGCGAGCGAGAGCGCGGTGCAGTAGGCGATCGTCAGCGCCACGGGGCTCGGCAAACCGAGCTCGTTGTACAGCAGGTGCAGCAGCCCCAGATCGAGCGCGAAGGTCGTCCCGTTCAGGAGGCAGTAGCCGACGAAGGTGTGGGGGACGATGCGTCGCAGTGGCCCGGGGAGCACGCGCCAGATCCCGTGCCGCAACGACAGGAACCACTGTGGCGCGCGGCTCTGTTCCTCCATGCCACAAGCGTAGGGGAGGGGCCAAGGTCGGGCCCGGTGGCACGTTCGGGGGCTGGCTCCCGAACCTTCCCCGAGCTGGCGCACACCCTGAGCCGGCGCACGAACCCCGAGCCTGTCGAGGGGCCCCGGCCGGTGACACTGAGAATCGGACGAATTGGACCACTTGAACGATCCAGTCGCCGATGTGCTCCGCTGGCGTCCGATTCTCAGTCGGTCTGTCCGGACGGGCTCCACTCCCGGCGACGTGTCTCCAGCAGGAGCCGGACCAAGTCGTCCGGCAGTGGCTCGGCGACGGTGAAGTGCAGTGCGCTCTTGGTCTGCTGGCGGCCCGAGATCTCGGACGACAGCGTGGCCAGGGTGCTGCCCGAGTGCGGGTACCAGCTCATGAACTTCTGGTGGGACAGGAAACCGCCGATGGCGTGCCCCTCGACGACGAAGGTCGGCATGTTGTAGCTGATCTTCTCGACCGCGTCCGGATAGCCCTGGTGGACGAGGTCTCGGATGTGGGCCAGCGCTGCGCGCCGTTCGTCGGGCAGTTGGTCGAGGTAGTCGTCCACGGCGTTCATGGGCTCAGTATCCACGCCCCCCGCCAACGACCACGACCTGCGAGGCGAGCCGGCCGGGCTAGTGTTGGGGGCGGAACCCGCCGTTGCTCGTCGCCGTGATCTCGGAGGCTCGTGTCGTGCCCATTCCCCAGTCCTTTCGCGAGGTCGTCCCGCTCAGGGTGGCTGTCGCACTCGCAGCCAGTGGCCTTGCGGCCACGATGGCCACCCACACGGCCGTGCTGACCGGCCGAT
>DGKN01000152.1 GCA_002387005.1 Propionibacteriaceae bacterium UBA4569 | reverse complement strand
GGCGTCGACCAGTCCCGGGAGGCCCGCCGCGAGGCCCAGCAGCTGCCGATCCGTTCGGCCGAGACTGCGACGGTGGCTGCTGTCGCCGCCTCGGGGGCCAGCGCGGCGGATGTCCGGGCCGCGAAGAAGGACCTGGCCAGGCTGGACGGCCAGATGGCCAAGCTCGACCAGAAGCTCGCCCGGATCCACGCGGAAATGGCGGCCAGGGCCACCGACTACGCCGAACTGGCGCGGCTCGGTGAGCAGGAGCAGGCCCTGCAGGCGGAGAAGGACGAACTGGAACTGGCCTGGCTCGAGGCCGCCGAGGTCGCCGAGGGCTGAGCCCCCGGATGAAGAGCTCAGCGGCGGTTGACCACCACCGTGCCCAGGGCCAGGTCGTCCAGCGCTCGCCGGTCGCCACCGATCACGCCAGCCGGGACGATGATGCACTTCATGAAGGCCCGGGCAGCACTGCGCACCCAGCCGATCGGCTCACCGTCCAGCCGGACGACGGCGATGCGGGCCAGCAGTTGGCCGAAGGAGCCCGAGGCCAGCGCGGTGAGGGCCGTCTTCTCGAGGAAGTAGATCGCCATCGGAGCGAAGCGGCGCCAGTCATGGCCGCGCAGCACACCGTCCCCGAACAGGAGCCGCGACAAGAGCATGCACGCCGCCCAGTCGACGATGAGGGCGGCGAAACGCGCCCGCCAGGAGGCCAGGGACCCTCGACTGCTCTCGGGGAGTCCGATCCGGGCGCCCGGGTACTCGTCAACGGCGGTCTGGCTCATGCGCCCGATCGTACCGGCAAGGCCGACCCCCGCCGCACGGACCGGTGAACGGCCTGTAACACTGCTGTTACACGCCCGGAACGCGCGGGCAATCCGCGCGTCCTAGCTTTGTCGCAACGACACGTTCATGGAGGAAAAACACATGTTCCAAGGCGCAGACGACCTGCTGGCCTTCGTCAAGGATGAGGGCATCGAGAACATCGACGTCCGCTTCTGCGACCTGCCCGGCGTCATGCAGCACTTCACCGTCCCCGCCGCGGCCTTCGGGCCGGAGGTCTTCGAGGACGGTCTGGCCTTCGACGGCTCGTCGATCACGGGCTTCCAGAAGATCCACGAGTCGGACATGGCGCTGTTGCCCGACCCGAGCACCGCATTCGTCGACCCCTTCCGGGTTTCCAAGACGCTTGTCGTCAACTTCTTCGTGCACGACCCGATCACGAAGGAGCCATACAGCCGCGACCCGCGCAACATCGCCAAGAAGGCCGAGGCCTACCTGGCCAGCACCGGCATCGGTGACACCGCCTTCTTCGCCCCCGAGGCCGAGTTCTACGTCTTCGACGACGTGCGCTTCGACACCAAGGCCAACGGCTCCTTCTACGAGATCGACTCCGAGGCCGGCGCCTGGAACACCGGACGCGTCGAGGAGGGCGGCAACCGCGGCTACAAGGTCAAGTACAAGGGCGGATACTTCCCCGTCTCCCCCGTTGACCACTTCGGCGAGCTGCGCGACGAGATCGTGGCCCACATGGAACGCCTTGGCATGCAGACCGAGCGCGCCCACCACGAGGTCGGCACCGCTGGCCAGGCCGAGATCAACTGGCGCTTCGACACCATGCTCGCCAGCGCCGACAAGGTGATGCTGTTCAAGTACCTCGTGAAGAACACCGCCTGGGTCAACGGCAAGACCGCCACCTTCATGCCGAAGCCGATCTTCGGCGACAACGGCTCGGGCATGCACGTGCACAGCTCCCTGTGGAGCAATGGCACCCCGCTGTTCTACGACGACAACGGCTACGGCCAGCTGTCGGATGTGGCCCGCTGGTACATCGGCGGCATCCTGAAGCACGCCCCGGCGCTGCTGGCCTTCACCAACCCCTCGGTGAACTCCTACCACCGGTTGGTGCCAGGCTTCGAGGCCCCGGTCAACCTGGTCTACTCGGCTCGCAACCGTTCGGCCTGCATGCGCATCCCGCTGACGGGTTCCAACCCGAAAGCCAAGCGCGTCGAGTTCCGTTGCCCCGACCCCTCGTCCAACCCCTATCTGGCCTTCGCCGCGATGCTTCTTGCCGGCATCGACGGCATCCAGAACCGGATCGAGCCGCCGGAGCCGATCGACAAGGACCTCTACGAGCTGCCTCCCGAGGAGCACGCCCAGGTCGCGCAGGTGCCGGCCTCCCTGGACGCGGCTCTTGAGGCGCTGGAGGCCGACCAGGAATTCCTGCTCCAGGGCGACGTGTTCACCCCCGACCTGATCGAGACCTGGATCGAGCTGAAGCGCGCGGAGATCGACGCCATCCGTCAGCGTCCGCACCCCTACGAGTTCGACCTGTACTTCGCGATCTGATCGCGGTACCCGCACCGAATCTCCACTGACGAGCCGTCGCCCCTTCGCGGGGCGGCGGCTCGTCGCCTTTGGCAGACTGTCCCAATGAGCGCCCCACCCCGGACCAGGCTGGTGCCGGACGAGGGCCCCGAGCACCCGACGAGCTCCGCGACCCGGACCGGCCTGTTCGCCAGTGCGCCCGTCCTGCGCTACGAACTGGGTACCGACAGCGCACGGCTGGCGGACGACGTGACCGGCGAGGCCTGGCAGGTGGCGGTCTTCCCCGAGGGCGAGGGCGCGACAAGTGTCTGGCTGGACGCCGGCGGCGTCCGGCTGGTCGACCAGCACGGGCACGACGGCAGCGGGCCCGTGACCTGTCTGGTGCGCGACCAGTGGAACCTACTCACCGTTGACCTGTCGGCCGTGCCCTCCCACGCGTCCATCGATCTGGTGGTGCTGGACGGGGCCCGGGGTCGTGGTTGGGTGCAGGTGCTGGGCCCGACGCACCTGCCGCGCTTCGAGCCGGACGTGGTCGAGTACGTCCGCACCGCGCGGGGCTCGCACTCGCGACACGCGCAGAGCCGCGGCAACACCTATCCCCTGGCCTGTGTTCCGCACGGTTTCACCTTCGTCTCGCCGGTCAGCGACGCCCGCGCCGACGACTGGATCTTCACCTGGCATCCCGATGGTGGCCCTCGGCTGGAGGCGCTGAGTTTCTGCCACGCACCCTCGCCGTGGATCCGGGATCGGGCAGCGATCCAGCTGATGGGCTGGCAGGGGACGCCGTTCCTCGACCCAGCCGAACGAGCCATCGGCTACGACCCGCGCGACATGGTCGACCACCCGCACTTGTTCCGGCTGCGACTGGCCGATGGCTCCACCGCCGAGGTCACGCCCACCGACCACGGCGCTGTCTTCCGTTTCACCTGGAACGAGGCACCCAACCGCGACAGCCCTCGCGGCGCCCTTGTTGATCTTGCTCGCGCCGGTGAGACCTGGTTCGAGCACCTCCCTGATGGACGAGTGCTGATCAGCGGTGTGGCCCGTCCGACCCAGGTCTGGGGACGACGGCTGCTGGACCCCACCTGCTACCTCTGGGGTATCACTCGCCAGCCCTGCCGGATCAGGCCGAGACGTCGCTCGACGCGCTGGCCCTGGCCCGGACGCGGCGCCAAAGGCGGCATCCTCGAGCTGGTCACGGGCGAGGTGCTCGAGGTGGCGATGGCCACGAGTTTCATCTCCGTGGACCAGGCCCGGCACAACCTCGACCTGGAGATCGGCCCGGATGACTACGAGACCGTTGCCACTCGCGCCCACGACCAGTGGGAAGAACTGCTGGGACGGTTCACGCTGACCGGAGCCAACCATGATCAACTGATCTCGGCCTACTCGAACTTGGCCCGTCTGCACTGCTGGCCCAACTCGATGCACGAGAACCTGGGCAGCGCAGACCAACCCCGGTGGGCGCACGCGTCCCCCTTCATCGCGTCCGGCCACGGCCACGCCCGACGACGAACCAGCTCCCCCGTGGTCGACGGCCAGATCATGATCAACAACGGATATTGGGACACCTACCGGGGATGTTGGCCCGCCTACAACCTGTTCACCCCCGACCTGGCGCCGCAGCTCACCGAGGGACTGCTGGCTGCCTGGCGCGAGTCCGGCTGGATGGGCCGGTGGAGCGCGCCAGGCCATGTCGACTGCATGGTGGGCACCTCGTCCGACGTGATCTTCGCCGACGCCTCCCGACACGGCGTGGCCTTCGACGAGCTGGCCGGCTACGACTCGGCCCTCCGCAATGCCTGCTGCCCCTCCCCCGACCCGATGGTGGGACGCAAGGGGATCGCCTCGGGCCGTTTCCGGGGCCACGTCACCACGTCCACCCCGGAAGGCTTCAGCTGGAGCATCGAGAACGCCATCTGCGATGCCGCGATCGCCGGCTGGTCCGCCCGCCTCGCGGATCGAGCCGACGAGCTGGGCGTACCAGGACGTGCGGACGAGTTCCGCGCCCATGCTGTCTGGTTCAGCAACCGCGCGCTGGCAGCACGGGAGCTCTTCGACCCTGCGGTGGGCTTCTTCCAGGGGCGCCGACCGGACGGACGTCCGACCAGGGAGCCCGGCGACTTCGACCCGGCCCGGTGGGGCGGGGACTTCACCGAGACCAATGCCTGGGGGATGAGCGTCAGCACCGTGCACGACGGCGAGGGCCTCGCAGCCCTGTACGGCGGCCCGTCCGGGCTCGGCGACCACCTCGACCGACTCTTCGCCACTCCCGAGCTCGGCGCCAACCCTGGCGGTTACCCCACCGCCATGCACGAGATAGTCGAGGCCCGGGCACTGCGGATGGGCCAGTGGGCACTGTCGAACCAGCCCGCCCACCACATCCCCTTCATGTATGCCTTCACCGATCGCCCGTGGCGCTGCCAGGAGATCACCCGGGCGGCGCTCGACCGGGCCTTCGTCGGCTCCGAGATCGGGCAGGGCTACCCCGGTGACGAGGACAACGGCGAGATGAGCTCTTGGTGGCTGTTCGCGGCGCTCGGGCTGTACCCGCTGTTCCCCTCCAGTGGCGAGTACGTGCTCACCACTCCCTTGTTCGGGATGCGTGTCGAGCGTCCCGAAGGCGCCTTGGAGGTTCGGACGCACGGCGAGGGGCGCTTCATCCAGCGGGTGCTGTTGGACGGGCAGGAATGGACGGCGATCGCGGTGCCGGTCGAACGACTGCGCGGAGCCGTGACCATCGATGTCTGGCGTGGCGACGCGCCCTCGACCTTCGGGCTGGGAAGCAGCCCCTTCAGCCTTCCCGCCACAAGCCACAGGCGAGCTGACCTGTCCGGGAGCGCCACCATCACCCTGCGGGGCCGCCCGGCCACAGCGCTCGCCAATGACCACGGCGACGTGGCGGTGGACCTGGGGGACGACGACGAGTTGATGCTGCGCTGGCCCCAGGCCGTCGAGCTGCGGGCCCTCACCCTCACGTTCGTGTCACCGGGGACGAGGCAACCGGTCGTGCGTGTCGGCGCCGGCCAAGATGGCGATGGCGAGGGGCGCGAATGGCAGCTGGGCCGGCGACAGGCGCAGTGGCCGAACCAGACGCTGTGCTGGCTGCTGGCCGACGGGGAGCCGATCACCGCCTCCGAGCTGAGGATTCGCCCCGGCAGCGGCCTGCTGGCGCAGGTCGAGTGCTGGTAGCGGCACCGCCAGACACGGGCCCAGGACTGAAATGATCCCAGACGAAACGAGCCCGGAAACCACCAACATCGGTGGTTTCCGGGCTCGGTCGTGATTGCCGCGCGGATCAGTCGTCGGCCAGCGGCACCAGCGCGCGGACGGCCGCGGCGGTGTCACAGGCAACGGCCTGCTCGGCCAGCGCCTTGCATTCGTCCAAGGACCAGGCGCGCACCTGGGCCTTGACCGCCGGGATGGCCGGGATCGAGCAGGAGAGCTCGTCGACGCCCAGGCCGACCAGGATCGGGACGGCTTGCGGATCGGAGGCGACGCCACCACAGATGCCCAGCCACTTGCCGTACTTGTGGGCGGCCTCGGCGGCGCGTCCGATCAGCGCCAGGACGGCCGGGTTGCAGGGGTCGACCTGCGGGGCCAGCTTGGCGTGGCCGCGGTCCATGGCCAGCGTGTAGCTGGTCAGGTCATTGGTTCCGACGCTGAAGAAGTCGACCTCCTTGGCGAACTGGTCGGCCATCACCGCCACCGAGGGAACCTCGACCATGATGCCGAGCGGCACATTGTCGACGCCCAGGCTCTTGGCCTCCTCGTCGAAGATGGCCTTGGCCTGGCGGTAGTCCTCCAGGGTGGCGATCATCGGGAACATCACGTGCAGGTGCGCACCCGCGTCGGCAGCCTTCAGGATGGCCCGGCACTGGGTGCGCAGCACCTCGGGACGGTCGAAGGCGATCCGGACGCCGCGGATGCCGAGGAAGGGGTTCTCCTCCGGCGGGATCGGCAGGTACGGCAGCGGCTTGTCACCGCCGACGTCCAGCGTCCGGATGACCAGCGGCTGGCCGGGCTTCAGGGCCTTCGAGATGTCGGCGTAGATCTGTGCCTGCTCGTCCTCACTGGGGGCCTCGGCGCGGTCGAGGAAGATGAACTCGCTGCGCAGCAGGCCGACGCCCTCGGCGCCGAACTCCATCGCCTGCTGGGCGTCCTTCAGGTTGCCGATGTTGGCGACGATGTCGACCTGGTGCCCGTCGGTGGTGGTGGCGTGCTCGAAGGTGTGCTCCAGGTCTGCCTTCTTCTTGGCGGCGATCCGGTCGCGACGCGCCAAGATGGCCGAAATCTGCTCGTCGTCGAGATTCATCTGCAGGGTGCCGTTGGAGCCGTCGAGGACGACCCGGGAACCGTCCGCGATCTCCAGCGCGCGGGCGTCGATACCTGCCACGGCCGGGATGTCGAGCGAGCGAGCGATGATCGCGACGTGGCTGGAAGCGCCGCCCGTGGTGGTGGCGAAACCGACGACCTTGGAGCGGTCGAGCTGCGCGGTGTCGGAGGGGGTGAGCTCTTCGGCCACCAGGATGGCCTGGTCAGGCAGTTCACGGCTCGCCTCGTCGTGACCGGTGAGGATGCCAAGCACCCGGCGGCCGACGTCGCGGACGTCATTCGCGCGCTCCGCGAACAGGTCGTTCTTCATGCCGGCGAGCTTCTCGGCGTAGGTGGTGAAGGCCTCGTTCCAGGCGAACTCCGCGGACTTGCCGCCCTCGATGCCCTTCTTCGCCAGCTTCAGCATGGCGCGGTCCTTCACGATCTCGCCGTGCGCGACGAAGATTGCCGCCTTGGACGGGTCGGCGTCGGCAACCATCTTGGCGCGCAGGCCGTCGAGTTGCTTCGCTGCCTCGGCGATGGCCTCGTCCAGCTTCGCCTGCTCCTGCTCCGGGATGCCCGACGGAGCCTCCGTCACGGCGATCTCGGCCGGCCGGTGCTGGACGATCGTGCCGACGCCCAGTCCGGGCGAGGCCGGGACGCCCTTCAGGATGTTGTCGTTGTCGTCCACCGTGTCCCCCTGTCTACCTGCGTGCCGTGCGGCACGCAGTCTGTGCACCCGCCAGCGGCAGGCGCGTCCGAATGAACAACCACACCCTAGACGCCAAGGTGCCGGCGCGACGAGGGGCGGGCCCCTGTCTCGTTGCGCAGGAAGCGGCTGCTCACCCGCGCACCCTGTTCGACGCCGACCGGCGACAGGCCGCTGAAATCCGTCGAGTAGGTTTGTCTGCGGTTATTTTGACCTCACACGCATCAACCCCTAGACGGAAGGGGCCCGCAATGGCCGAGAACACCGCCCAGGAGATCGTCGACACAATCGGCGGCCCGGGCAACATCGCCTCGCTGACGCACTGCGCCACGCGACTGCGCTTCGAGCTCAACGACAACTCGATCGTGGACAAGGCTGCGATCGAGTCCATCCCCGGCGTGATGGGCGCTGTGCCGCAGTCGGGCAACCGCTACCAGGTGATCATCGGTGGCGGCGTCCAGAGCGTCTACAACGACATCCAGAACCTGCCCGTGATGGCCACTGCGGGTGCCGCCCCCGCCCCCGGCAAGTCCGACGCGGACCTGAAGGCCGATCTGCGCAACCAGGGCGTCCGCGGCAAGTTCAGCTGGCTGGACTCATTCTTCGAGTTCCTCTCCGACTCCTTCCGCCCGATCCTGGGCGTGCTGCTCGGCGCCTCGCTGATCATCGCGATCGCGGCCGTGCTGGACGCGCTCGGCGTGGTCGAGTTCCGCTCCGCCGACAAGGGCGCCAGCTGGTTCTTCTACGACACCATGTGGCGCGGCGTCTTCTACTTCCTGCCGATCATGGTCGCCTACAACGGCGCCAAGAAGCTGAACGTCGATCCCTGGCTGGGCGCGGCCATCATGGGCGCACTGATGACGCCGGAGTTCACCGACAACGTGAAGAACGCGGCCAACACCACCTGCACCACCAACGCGACCCTGGGCACCGAGCAGTGCGTGGCCCACATCTTCGGCCTGCCGCTGCAGATGAACGACTACTCCGGACAGGTCTTCGTTCCGCTGCTGATGGTCGGCCTGCTCGCCGTGGTCTACAAGATGTTGAAGAAGATCTTCCCTGAGAACCTGCAGATGGTCTTCGTGCCCTTCTTCAGTCTGCTGATCATGGTGCCGCTGACCGCCTTCATCCTTGGCCCGATTGGTGTCTGGGCGGGCAATGGCCTTGGCTCAGGTCTGTCGTACATGAACAACCACTGGCCGATTGTNNACCCCTTCCTGGTGCCGCTGGGCCTGCACTGGCCGCTGAACGCCCTGATGCTGATGAACATCAAGACCCTCGGCTATGACTTCATCCAGGGCCCGATGGGTACCTGGAACTTCGCCTGCTTCGGCGCCACCGCTGCCGTCCTCGCCCTCTCCCTCAAGGACAAGGACAAGGAGATGCAGCAGACCCCATCCGGCGCCCTGGCCGCGGGCCTCCTCGGTGGTATCTCCGAGCCCTCGCTCTATGGCATCCACCTGCGGTTCAAGCGGATCTACCCCTCGATGCTGGCTGGCTGTCTTGCCGGCGGCATCACCATCGGCGTGCTCGGTGGCGTGACCACCAATGCCTTCGCCTTCACCTCGCTGCTGACCATCCCGGTGTTCTCCCCGATGTGGAAGTACGCGATCTCGGTGCTGATCGCCTTCGTCGTCTCGATGGCCGTCGTCATGATCCGTGGCTACAAGGACCCGGGGACCGCCGCCGTGACCGCGGACGGGAACAACGCCGCCCTGGCTGGCACCACTGATGCCCCCGTTGGCCGCCGCGTCGCGGATGCTG
>DGKN01000093.1:5255-5479 GCA_002387005.1 Propionibacteriaceae bacterium UBA4569 | reverse complement strand
CGCCGATGATCGCCCCGAGCAGCAGTACGCAGCCGATCACCGAGACCTCCATCACGCGCCCGGGCCGCAGGTAGCGCAGGTAGACGCCCATGAACAGCGCGATCGGGATGGTCATGCCGACGCTGAACACGCCCCAAGGGCTCTCACCGAGCGCGTTCACGACGACCAGCGCCAGAATCGCGATGATCATCAGCATGATCGACAAGGTGGCCAGCAGGGCGGCG
>DGKN01000093.1:0-5130 GCA_002387005.1 Propionibacteriaceae bacterium UBA4569 | reverse complement strand
GGGCAGGTAGCCCATCTGCGCGGCCAGCACGGGGCCGACCAGTGGTCCGGCGCCGGCGATTGCGGCGAAGTGATGACCGAACAGGATGCGCCGGTCGGTTGGTGCGTAGTCGTGGCCGTTGTAGGAGTACTCGGCCGGGGTGGCGCGGCGGTCGTCCGGCTTGACCAGCGCCTTCTCGATGTAGGTCGCGTAGAAGCGGTAGGCGATCAGGTAGCTGCACACCGCGGCGAAGACGAACCAGATGCCGTTGATGGACTCGTCCCGCGCGAAGGCGATCATCGCCCAGGCCACACCCCCCAGCAGCGCGATCGCGCCCCAGATGACGACCTGCTTGACGGTGAGCTTGCGATGCCGCTCGACCTCCTCGTCCGGCAGTGCCACGGGGGGCAGGTCGTCCGGCAGGAGTCGAGGCTCGGTGGTCTCATGGTGGTGGGTCATGCGGTCCTCGTCAGGGAATCTGGTTGCAGCCGTGCAACCGGACGACCGCTCTGGCGTCCGGTTGCCAACCTAGACCGCCACTGGCGCAGCCACCAAGGGTTCATGCCCCCAACAGCACCGCCTGCGCCTGTCGCACCTGGCGAGCGCGCAGTGCCTGGTCCTGGCCCTCGAGCACCAACCGCCTCAGGGCACCGGGGGCATCGGGATGCGCCGCCAGCCAGGCGCCGGCCAGCTCCGGTGCGTCCTCGGTCGGCGGGAACAGGCCCCGGACGAGGCGCTGCGCGATCTCGAGCGCGTGCGAGCGCCAGGTCTGTTCCAGCCCGTCGAACCAGTCCTCCGAGAAGCCGCGCACCAAGTCGTCCTGCCCGGCGACCGTGAGACCCGCCACCAGCGCGTCGACCTCGTCGTTGGAGTTGCCGCGCGGGGTGTGGACGCGCTGCCAGGCGGCGGTCTTCACCGCGGCGTCGGGACGCGAGGTCTGCGCGGCCAGGGCTTGCACGCGTCCGCCAGCCGAGGGGTCAAGTTTTCGCTCGGCGGACAGGGCGCCGTCGTCCATCCGTCCCTGCGCGACCAGTGCCTGCACCCCGGCCCAGCGCAGATCGGTGCCCAGTTCAAGACCTTGGGTGCGCGTGGTGGGGTCGAACTCGCGCTGCACCGCATCGGCGAGCGTGGGATCGTCCACGGCCGCCCGGGCGACGGCCCGCGCCCAGACGAGTTGCTGGTCGCTGCCGGGGGTTGCTCCACGAAGCCCGTCCAGCAGACCCTGTGCGTGGGCTGCACGCAGCTCCTCGCGAGCCTGCGGGGGCAGGAAGCGCGACAGTGCGGTCCAGCAGTTGCCGAGCAACTCGGTCAAGGTGGCCGAATCGGTCTCGGCGGGCGCGTGCGCCATCACGCCAGCCAGGTAGTTGGCGACCGGCAACCGTGCGTCCCGCGTCATGTTCCACAGCGACGACCAGACCAGGGCACGAGCCAAGGGGTCCCCCAGCGCCGACAGGTGGTCCAGCGCGGTGCGCAGGCTGCGTCCGTCCAGACCCACCTTCGCGTAGGTGAGGTCGGTGTCGTTCACCAGCACCAGGTCGGGGGCCTGCAGTCCGACGGCGTCCAGCACCGCGGTGGTCCCGGTGCCGTCGAGTTCCACCCGCAGCAGTTCATCGCGCAGCAGTGCTGCCCCCTCGAAGCGGTACAGGCCGACCGCGAGGCTGTGCGGCCGCCCGACCGCAGCCCCGGTGCGCGCATCGAGCGACTCCTGGTGCACTGCCAGGCTCTCGATCTTGCCGCCGTCAGTGAGCAGTTCCGGGACATGTTCATCCGGACCAGCGGTCTGCAGCCACGCCCGCGACCATATTCCCAGATCACGCCCGGAGACGTCCTCCAGCGCGCGCAACAGATCGTCCAGCCGGGCGGTGGAGAAGGCGTGCTGGGTGAAGTAGGCGCGCGAACCGGCGAGGAAGTTGTCCAGCCCGACGAAGGCCACCAGCTGGCGCAGCACCGCCGCACCCTTTGCGTAGGTGATCCCGTCGAAGTTCTGCGCGGCCGCCTCCAGGTCGGTGATGTCGGCGACGATCGGGTGCGTGGTCGGCAGCTGGTCCTGGGCATAGGCCCAGGCCTTGCGACGTCCGGCGAAGGCCACCCAGGCCTGCTCATATTCGGTGGCCTCGACGCTGACGTGCGCGCCCATGAATTCCGCGAAGCTCTCCTTCAGCCACAGGTCGTCCCACCAGGCCGGCGTGACCAGGTCACCGAACCACATGTGCGCCATCTCGTGCAGGATCGTGTTGGCGCGGCCCTGCCGCTGCGCGCGCGTGGCGGCGGAGCGGAAGACATACTGCTCGGTGAAGGTCACGCAGCCCGGATTCTCCATCGCACCCAGGTTGTACTCGGGAACGAAGATCTGGTCGTACTTGCCCCACGGATAGGGCGTCCCGAAGTTGGCGTCGTACCAGTCCATGCCCTGCTTGGTGACGGCCAACACCTCGTCCGCCTCGACGAAACGGGCCAGGCTCTGGCGTGAGTACAGACCGAGGTCGACCTCGAGGCCGGTCGGGGAGGTCCACGCGTCCTGCGCGACGCGGGCCCACTCCCCCGCGCAGAGGACGGTGAGGTAGGTCGAGAGTTTCGGAGTCGGTGCGAACTCGTGCCGGGAACCACCCTCGGAGGCCGCGATGACCGCGGTCGCTGGCTGGTTCCCGAGCACCGTCCAGCCCTCGGGTGCAAGGACGACGAGGTTGAACACGGCCTTCAGGTCGGGCTGCTCGAAGTTGGCGAAGACCCGGCGGGAGTCGGCCGGTTCGTACTGCGTGTAGAGGTAGGTGCGCTGGTCTTCGGGGTCGACGAAGCGGTGCAGTCCTTGGCCGGATCGCGAGTAGGTGCCCCGCCCGGTGACGGTGACGACATTCGTGGCGTCGGTCCGCAACCCGTCCAGCGGGATGCGCGCCCCGTCGTAGCGGACCTCGACGGGCTCGTCGTTGACGACGACGGAATCGACCTCTGCGTCCAGCAGGTCCAGCCAGGTGGAGGCGGTGCTCGCGTCGAAGGTGATCGTGCTGGTGGTGTCGAACATGGGCTGCGCGGCATCGGTGGCCCCACGGACGTCGACGATGACGTCGTAGGAGCGGACGATGATGCTGGCAGACCGCTGGGCGGCCTCCTCGCGGGAGAGGTTGGCGGAAGTCATGGGGAACACCCAACCACAGCTCACTGACACTCCTGTGCGGGGCGTAGGCTCCCGCCCATGAGCACCGCCACCGTCGTAGCCGTTGACTCCGGGCAGAGCGGCATCCGGGCCCGCGCCGCCCGCGACGGGCAAACCCTGCTGGAGCTGGAACTTCCCGGGATGCGCACCGACCTGGACGTCGTCGACCAGCTCGCCGGCGTGGTCGGCGCGGTGGCTGGAAGACATGTCGTCCCCGAGGTGCTGGCGTTGGGCTCGACGGGCCTGACCGAGACCGACACCGCCGCCCGACTCCTCTCGTTGGTCCGCAAGCACGGGGTGCGCGAGGTCTACCTGGCGCACGACTCCATCACTTCCTATGCCGGGGCGCTGGGCGCCGATCCGGGCGCCATCTGCGCCACCGGCACCGGCACCGTCACGCTCGCCGTCGGTGCGACGGACACGGCCCGGGTCGACGGCTGGGGCTGGCTGATGGGAGACACCGNNCACCGGCTCGGGTTTCTGGATCGGACGAGCCGGTCTGGACGCCGCGATGCGCGCCTATGACGGCCGCGGACCAGCTACCGGGATGCTGGATCTGGTCGAGCGTGAGTTCTCGTCGGTGGAAGGTGCCTACATCGAGATCCAGGCCGATGCCGCTCGGGTGGCTCGCGTCGCCTCCTATGCCCGCCGAGTGCTGGACCTCGCCGCCGAGGGCGACGGGCCCTGCCAGGAGATCGCGGTGCGCGCCGGTCAGGCGCTGGCACTGTCGGTAGCCACCGCGCTCCAACGGGTGCAGCACCTGGACGCACCGCAGGTCGTGGGCATGGGCGGGATCTTCCGGTCGGCCGAGATCACCCAGGCCTTCACCGAGCACCTGGCGAGGTTGGTGCCGGGAGCGCGTGTGGTCGAACCGCGCGGGACCAGCCTGGACGGCGCTGCGGAGCTACCGCTGCTCCCGGACGAGCACCCGCTGCTCGCCCGGGTCGACGTGGCCCGGTAGGCGGGCCTCAGACGCGCGAGCCGAGGAAACCGAGCACGGAGCTGAAGAACTTGCGCCCGTCCAGCGAGGGGCCGGTGAGCTCCTCGACATTGTGCTCGGGGTGCGGCATCAGGCCGACGACATTGCCACGGTGGTTCGTGATGCCGGCGATGTCGTGATTGGACCCATTGGGATTGCCGTCGATGTAGCGGAAGACCACCTGGTTGTTGCCCTCGAGGCGCTTCAGCGTCTCCTCGTCGGCCTGATAGTTGCCCTCGCCGTTCTTGAGCACGATCGTGATCTCGTCCCCGGCGGCGAAGTCGCAGGTCCACACGGTGTCGGACGACTCGACGCGCAGCCGCTGGTCCTTGCAGACGAAGTGGCGCTGCTCGTTGCGGATCATCGCGCCCGGCAGCAGGTGCGACTCGCACAAGACCTGGAAGCCATTGCAGATGCCCAGCACCGGCATGCCCTTGTTGGCCGCGTCGATGACCTCGGTCATCACGGGCGAGAAGCGGGCGATGGCACCACAGCGCAGGTAGTCGCCGTAGCTGAAACCGCCGGGCAGGATGACCGCGTCGACACCCGACAAAGAGTCGGACGCGTGCCACAGCGGCACCGCCTCGGCGCCGCACAGCTCGACCGCGCGCAGCGCGTCATGGTCGTCGAGGGACCCGGGGAAAGTCACCACGCCGATGCGTGCCACGGCTCAGTTCCCCTCGTCGACGCGGACGTCGAACTGTTCGATCACGGTGTTGGCCAGCAGCTTCTCCGAAGCTTCGCGGAGCTGGTCGAGACGAGTCTGGTCGAGCTCCCCTTCGACCTCGATCTCGAACCGCTTGCCCTGCCGCACGGACAGTCCCTCGTAACCCAGCCGCTGCAGGGCTCCGGTCACCGCCTTGCCCTGGGGGNNCCAGGATCTCGGGCTTGGGCATCACATCAACGATCACTCGCGCCATGGCAGTGATCCTAGCGGCCGCCCGCGCCCCGGAACGCCACCGACCAGCACCCACCGGGGCGCCTAGGGTGGCTCGGTGTGACCAGCCCCCACCACGCGAAC
>DGKN01000062.1 GCA_002387005.1 Propionibacteriaceae bacterium UBA4569 | reverse complement strand
GGCCCTGGTCCGCGAAGGCCTGCGCAACGTCGCGGCCGGCGCCGACCCCATCTCTCTCAAGCGCGGCATCGAGAAGGCCGTCGCCGCCATCACCGAGGAGCTGCTGAGCTCGGCGAAGGAGATCGACTCCAAGGAGCAGATCGCCGCGACCGCCTCCATCTCCGCCGCCGACCCCGCGATCGGCGAGCTCATCGCCGAGGCCATCGACAAGGTGGGCAAGGAAGGCGTCGTCACGGTCGAGGAGTCGCAGGCCTTCGGCGCCGAACTCGAGCTCACCGAGGGCATGCGCTTCGACAAGGGCTACATCTCCGGCTACTTCGTGACTGATCCCGAGAGCATGCAGGCCTCGCTCGAGGATCCCTACATCCTGCTGGCCAACCAGAAGGTCAGCTCGCTGAAGGACATCCTGCCCGTGCTGGAGAAGGTCATGCAGTCGGGTCGCCCGCTGCTGATCATCAGCGAGGACGTCGACGGTGAGGCCCTCGCCGGCCTCGTCGTCAACAAGCTGCGTGGCACCTTCAAGTCCGTCGCCGTGAAGGCCCCGGGCTTCGGTGACCGTCGCAAGGCCATGCTGGACGACATCGCCATCCTCACTGGTGGCACCGTCATCACCGCCGACCTGGGCATGACCCTGGAGGGCGTGACCCTGGAGATGCTCGGGCAGGCCCGCTCGGTCGTCGTCACCAAGGACGAGACCACCATCGTCGACGGCGCCGGCAACTCCGACCAGATCGCCGGCCGCGTCTCGCAGATCCGCAAGGAGATCGAGAACTCCGACTCCGACTACGACCGCGAGAAGCTGCAAGAGCGCCTCGCCAAGCTGGCCGGCGGCGTTGCCGTCATCAAGGTCGGTGCGGCCACCGAGGTCGAGCTCAAGGAGCGCAAGCACCGCATCGAGGACGCCGTTCGCAACGCGAAGGCGGCCGTCGAGGAGGGCATCATCGCCGGTGGCGGCGTCGCGCTCGTCCAGGCCGCGAAGAATGTCTCCTTCGAGCAGCTGACCGGCGACGAGCTGACCGGCGCCCAGATCGTCCTCAAGGCGTGCTCGGCCCCCCTGAAGCAGATCGCCGAGAACGCTGGCCTGGAGGGTGGCGTCGTGGCCGAGAAGGTCGCCGCGCTCCCCACCGGCGAGGGCCTCAACGCGGCCACCGGCGAGTACGTCAAGATGGTCGAGTCGGGCATCATCGACCCGGCCAAGGTGACCCGCTCTGCCCTGCAGAACGCGGCCTCCATCGCGGCTCTCTTCCTCACCACCGAGGCCGTCATCGCGGACAAGCCCGAGAAGGCTGCCCCCGCGATGCCCGGTGGCGACGAGATGGGCGGCATGGGCTTCTGAGCCCGTTCGTCCACTCGGACGACACGCATCAACCGCAGCACGAAGGGCGGCTCCCCAGCAGGGGAGCCGCCCTTTGCGCGTGTCCGCGGGCGGTCGTGCAATCGTGGGGCCACCATGGACACATGTCCGGGTTCCTTGAGGTTGTCTGCCTGCACGAGCACGATGCCCGGCGCGCCGAAGAGGGCGGCGCCGACCGCATCGAGCTGCTGGGATCACTGGATGACGGCGGACGGTCCCCGGAGCCGGCGCTGGTCGAGAAGGTGCGCGCCGCGACGAGCGTCCAGCTGCGGCCGCTGGTGCGGCTGCGGGAGGGCTTCGGCACCGACGGCGGCGAGTTCGTGCGGTTGCGGGGGCTGATCTCGTCCTATCTGGATGCGGGGGCGGACGGCGTCGTGCTGGGCTTCCTGAACGGGCTCGGCGAGGTCGACCTGGAGGTCTGCCAGGCGCTGGTCGCCGATGGCGACTTCGGCTGGACCTTCGACCGCGCCATCGACAATGCCCTCGACACCGACAAGGCCTGGCGGGCGCTGGCCCGGCTGCCTCGGCTGGACCAGGTGCTCACCGCCGGTTCGGCCCGCGGCGTCGAGCACGGGCTAGACGATCTGCTGGCCCGCTGCCGCGCCGACCAAGCGATCGCAGGGGTGGTGATGGCTGGCGGCGGACTGCTCGCCGAGCACGTCCCGTGGCTCGCACGAGCGGGGGTCCGCGCCTTCCAGATCAGCGAGCAGGCGCGTCCACTGGGGCAGTTCAAGGCCTATGTGGACGCGCCACTGGTCCACGCCTGGCGGCGGTTGCTGGACGACGAGCTCGCCTGACCTCAAGCCATCAGGCGAAGGCCCGTGACCCCGGCCGACGAGCGGCGGGTCTGGAACCAGAAGCCCCGGGTCATCGGGTACAGGTGCACCTTCGACCCGTCCCAGGCCACCAGGTCGGGCACCAGGTCGCCGGTGACGTCGCCGGGGGTCGCGAAGGTCTTGAACCCGAAGCCGGTCCCGCGCTTGCCGACCAGGGCGAACCCGGAGCCGGTGGAGCGGTAGGCCCACAGCGTCTTGTCTGTGCGCACCGCCAGCAGGTCATCGCGTCCGTCGTTGTCGACGTCCCCGATGCCCAGCGGACGAGTGGTCTTCCAGCCGCGCGAGACGACGCCGACCCGGACCGGGGCCGCGCTGGCGCTGAGGATGTAGCGGACCAGTTCACCGGCCGCATTGGCTCCCAGCACGTCCATCCGACGATCGCCGTCGAGGTCGACGATGGTGAGGGCGTGGAACTGGTTCCACCCCGAGCCGAGCACGCGCGCGGTGGTGAAACCCCTCGCCGTACCGGGGTAGAGGAGCAACTGGCCGGCCCGGTTGCGGGCCAGCAGGTCGGCCCGACCGTCGCCGTTCACGTCACCGGGGGAACCGATCCAGGTCGCCGTCCAGCCGCCATTGGCCTTCACCGGCGCTCCCAGCACGCCATTGCTGGAGACCTTGCTCCATCGGGTGTTGGTCGTGTCCAGCACCACCAGGTCGGAACGTCCATCCCCGGTGCGGTCACCGCGGGCAGTCTTCGTGTTGCGCCACATGATGCGCGAGACACCCTCGATGGTGCCGATCTGGGTGGACATGCCCGCGCTGGACGAATGCGTGAGCACCGCCGCGGTGTAGGGACGGGGGAGCTTGTGGTTGTAACCGATCGAGTTCACGTGCCAGCCGTCGGTACGCGGCAGCCAGCCATTCTTGACCGCGACGTCGTCGCCTGGGCCGGCCGTGACGCCCCAGTCCTGGTCGGACGACACGGTGCGCATCAGCGAGAGCCCGTAGGCGCGGTTGGCGTCGGAGATGACCGGGTTCTTGCGGGAGAAGTGGTCGACCAGCACGACATTGTCGGGTGCGCTGGTGACCGTCAGGCCCCAGTAGCGGCCCGGGCCGGGGACGGTGTTGCGCAGCCCCATCCGGGCGTTCACGGCCTTCACGTAGCTGCCGCCGCCCAAGGATTTCCACAAGGCGGTGGTGGCGTTGTTGTCGGAGTAGCGAATCATCGGCACCATCTGCGACTTCTCCCACGACGACAGGGATCGCCTGGCCGCCTGGGCGCGGTACATGACCGCAGCCATCACCTGGACCTTGACGATCGAGGCGGTGACATTCGTCGCGGAGCCCTTCACGTAGGAGTAGATCGTGGTGCTGCCGGACGGACGCTGGGCGACGGCCACCGAACCCGACCGGGAGTTCGCCCAGCTGGCGAGCTGGCTGCGGTAGGGGAAGGGGACGACCTGGCCGTAGCCGGCCGGATCGTTCGCCACCGCGGACGCGCTGTAGCTGCCCTGCGTGGTCTGCTGGGCGGCGGCGGTGATCGCCGCGTCGGTGTCGACGAGCACGCGCAGGGTCAGCGTCCCCTTGGTCGCGGCGGTACCACGTCCGGCGACGAACTGGTTCGAGGTGCCGGACACGGCCAGCGGCGTGCAGGCCAAGGCGCTCGCGTTCGCCAGCACGGAATCGGTGCTGCGCCCCGCCGCGTCGGTGAAGCGGACGGACTGGATGCTGACGGGCCCCTCGCCGACCACTCGCGCAGCGCCCCGTGCCGTTGCGGCGCCGGTGAAGCCGACGACGACCTCGCCAAGGTCAGGGCAGCTGAAGGTCTGTCGGGACAAGGGCCCGGCCGCAGCGGCGTTGGACGAGGGAAGCAGACCGGCGGCGAGCACGCCTGCGACCAGCAGGCTGAGGGGACGGCGCATGGCATCTCCAGACTTTCAGGGCGTCGCCCACGATCACTCGTCAACGATTCAATGGTTTTCTCGTCACCGTCGCACTTTCGCCCGGGCCGCGCAACATCAGTCAGGCCTCGGGGACCGGAGAGAGTTCGTCCGGCAGGGGCGCGTCGTGCAGGACCACCAAGGAGGTCACTGCTCGGGTGAGGCAGACATAGAGGCGGCGCAGGCCGGTCGTCCGGTCGGGTTCGCCGGCGACGATGCCGGCGGGGTCCACCAGCAGGACGTGGTCGAACTCCAGGCCCTTGGCGAGGGAGGCGGGGACGAGTTCCAAGCGGTCGTCGTTGGTCAGTTCGACCGTGGCAGCCAGCGCGTCGGGGACGATGACCCCGACGGTTCCTGGACGCTGCAACAACTCGTCCGCCGCTTCTGGCAGGGCAACCAGCGGATCGTCGACCTTTCGGATCACCAGCTCACCCCGGTTGCGGCGGATCGAGCGCGGCGGGGTCAGCCCCGGGGCGATCGAGGGCAACAGTCGGGCCGCGTAGTCGATCACCTCGCCGGGCACGCGGAAGCCCTCCACCAGCTCGCGGACCTCCGCGTCGGGGTGGCCGATGTGCGCCAGCGAGCTCGCCCAGTCACGCGATGCCCAGGGCGTGGTCGCTTGGGCCAGGTCACCCAGCAAGGTCACCGAACCGGTGGACGCGCGACGTCCGGCAGCCCGCAGTTGCATCGCGGACAGGTCCTGCGCCTCGTCGATGATCACGTGGCCCAGCGAGTTGGTCCGGTTGAGTTGGTCGGCGACCTCGTCGGCGATCACCAGGTCGGCCTGGGTCCACCTCATCGATCCCGGGGTCCTGGCCGGCTTCGGGCCAACGAGCAGCGCTTGTTCGTCCGCGGTCAGGACACCGTCGGCGCAATGGGCCAGGAAGTCGGCGTCGGTGAGCAGCCGGTGGGTGAGCCTCCTTGCGTCCAGCTTCGGCCACAGCGCTGTCGCCATCTGCTTGGTCGCACTCGCGCGGGCGACCTGGCTCTGCAGCCGGTCATCGGTGACCTCACCTGACACCTCCATCCGCAGCAGCACCTGGTGGGCCAGACGTTGTGGCAGCATCACCCGTCCCGCTTCGTAGCGCACCCCGCGCGCGACGAGCGAGCTCACCGCGTCGCTCAGGTAGAAGGCGGGCACCCGCCAGACCCGGTGCCCGATCGGCACCACCAGGGTCTGTGACGGTTCACTGACGTGCCCCCAGACGGCCTTGCGGACGACCTCGGCCATCCGCGCGTCCCCCTTCAGCACCGCCCGTGCCGCCTCCTCGGAACCCTTGACCTCCAGCGCGGTGGCTGCTGCGACCAGCGAGTCGATCGTCTCCTGGATCGCGTCGATCTCGCCGAGCGCCGGCAGGACGTCCGCGATGTAGGCGAGGAAGTTGTCGTTCGGTCCCAGCACCAGCACGCCCTGGCGTCCCAGCGTCTCCCGGTAGGCGTAGAGCAGGTAGGCGGCGCGGTGCAGCCCGACGGCCGTCTTGCCCGTTCCGGGCGCACCCTGGATCGCCATCGAGTGCGCCAGGTCCGCGCGCACCAGCACGTCCTGGTCGGGCTGGATGGTGGCGACGATGTCGCGCATCGGACCCGTTCGGGGACGCTCGATCTCGGCCTCCAGCAGGGCCTCGGCGCCGGAGGTGTCGGCATCGACGTCCGACAGGTGCTCGTCCTCGAAGGCCGAAAGCCGTCCGTCGTGGAAGCCGAAACGGCGCCGCAGCGAGCACTTCATCGGGTCGCCGGGGTGCGCGCGGTAGAAGGGCAGGCTCATCGGCGCGCGCCAGTCGATCACCAGCGGGTCACCGCCGGTCTCACCGGTGACATGACGACGCCCGACGTGGACGACCTCGTCGTACTCCGCGCCCAGCGTGGTCGTGTAGTCGAGCCGTCCGAAGAAGAGCGGGGTGTCGGGATCGTTCTCCAACGACTCCATCCGGCGGTAGAGCGCCTGGCGCAGGAAGGCGGTGCTGACCGAGTCGCCGGCGGTGGCGGTGGACCACTCGGCCGACTCCGCGCGCATCCGGGCCAGGGCGGCGTGGGAGGCCTCCAGGTGGGCCTGCTCGTCGGCGAGCACGTCAGCGCTGTTCACGTGAGTGGTGGGGACGTCGGTGGTGGTGGGCATGGTGCTCCCTCGATAGTGCAAAGGCGTGGTGATCATTTGTGCTTTGCCTGCCCGACGAGCCCACCCGGCGGACGGTCCGCGGCACCCGGGGACGGGTGGCGGACGCTGGAGATGGCAGACCAGCGATGCTACCCCTTGCCGTCGCGGCCCCGGCACCGGTAGGCAATGACGCATGCACACAGCGCCGACCAGGTACCAACCCGTCGATCCCGCCGATCGACCCCGCAAGGAGAGACAGGGGGCCCGGGTGCTCGTCCGCTGTCAGGGACGAGCGCTGCTGGTCAGCGACCGGGACCCCGGCGTGGTCGGGTCTGGCTGGTGGGTGTTGCCCGGGGGTGGGATCGACCCGGGCGAGGATGTGCGTGCAGCCGCGTGCCGGGAGCTGTTCGAGGAGACCGGGCACCGCTGCGACCCGGACGACCTGCTGGGCCCGATCGCCACCCGAACCGTCACCCACGGCTACAGCGACCGGGTGCTCGTCCAGCACGAGACGATCTTCGCGCTCGACGTCGCTGAAGCCTTCGAGGTCGATCCGGCGGGGCTGACCGAGGGGGAGTTGCTGCGGCTGGGGGGGTTCGGCTGGTTCGACCCGGACCAGTGGCGGACGATGACCGTCTGGCCTCCGCTGGAACCGCTCGCCGAGGCCGACGGCAGCACCTGCGTCGACCTCGGCGAGGTGGAGGAGTCGACCGTTCCGGCGTGAGAGATTCCCGAGCCAACAACCAATGATCCCCGGGCCTTTCGAGACGCAGAACAACCCGCCTCCAGAAGGCGACGGGCGCCCGACCTCCGGCGTCGTCAACCCCTCAGAACTACTCAGGAAGCAGGGTCAGCGTCCACGGTGTCGATCTCCTCGGCGTCCACGATCCGGTAGGCGTAGCCCTGCTCGGCGAGGAAGCGCTGCCGATGCTGGGCGAACTCCGCGTCCGGGGTGTCGCGGCTGACGACCGCGTAGAAGCGGGCGGTGCGTCCGTCCTTGGGCCGAAGCAGGCGCCCGAGGCGCTGGGCCTCCTCCTGCCGGGACCCGAAGGCACCCGAAACCTGGATCGCCACCTGCGCGCTGGGCAGGTCGATGGAGAAGTTCGCCACCTTGCTGACCACGATCAGGTCGGTCTGGCCGTCGCGGAAGGACTGGTAGATGCGCTCGCGCTGCTTGTTCGTCGTCGCACCGGTGATGATCTCGGCATTCAGCCGCTCGGCGAGTTCCTCCAGCTGGTCGACGTACTGGCCGATCACCAGCGTCGGTTCGCCCCGATGTTTCTCCACGAGTTCGACGACGACGTCGTTCTTGCTCTCCGCGGTGGCAGCGAGCCGGTAGCGCACGTCCGGTTCGGCGGTGGCGCAGGCCATCCGTTCGGAGTCGGACAAGGTGACGCGCACCTCGACGCAGTCGGCGGGTGCGATCCAGCCCTGCGCCTCCAGATCCTTCCACGGGGCGTCGTAGCGCTTGGGGCCGATCAGGCTGAACACGTCGCCCTCTCGTCCGTCCTCGCGGACGAGCGTGGCGGTCAGCCCGAGGCGGCGGCGGGCCTGCAGGTCGGCGGTCATTCGGAACACGGGCGCGGGCAGCAGGTGCACCTCGTCGTAGATCACCAGGCCCCAGTCGCGGGCGCTGAACAGCTCCAGGTGGGGGTGCACGCCGCCGCGTTTGGTGGTGACGACCTGGTAGGTGGCGATGGTGACCGGGCGGATCTGCTTCAAGGTGCCGGAGTACTCGCCGATCTCGTCCTCGGTCAGCGTGGTGCGCTTGATGAGTTCGGCCTTCCACTGCCGGGCGGAGACGGTGTTGGTCACCAGGATCAGCGTGGTGGCCTTGGCCAGGCTCATCGCGTCCGCGCCGACGATCGTCTTGCCGGCACCACAGGGCAGGACGACAACCCCCGAACCGCCGTGCCAGAAGGACTCAGCGGCCTGGTGCTGGTAGCCACGCAGGGCCCAGCCGTGCTGCACGAGGTCGATCTCGTGGGCCTCGCCGTTGACGTAGCCGGCCAGGTCTTCCGCAGGCCAGCCCAACTTCAGCAATGCCTGCTTGAGGTTGCCGCGCTCGGACGGGTGGACGATGACGGTGTCGTCGTNNCGCCCCGACCAGGCCCTTCACCTTGGCCGAGCGCAGCACCTCGGTGAGCACGGCGCGGTCGGTGCTGACCAGCACCAGCCCGTGGGTGGGGTGCTTCTCGATGCGCAGGCGCCCGTAGCGCCCCATCGTCTCGGCGATGTCGACCAGCAGGGAACTGGCCACCGGGTAGCGCGACCAGCGCATCAACACGTCCACGACCTGTTCGGCGTCGTGGCCGGCGGCGCGGGCATTCCACAACCCCAGCGGGGTGACGCGGTAGGTGTGGACGTGTTCGGGGGCGCGCTCCAACTCGGCGAAGGGCGCGATCTCGATGCGGCAGGCATCGGCGTCGGGGTGGTCGACCTCGAGCAACAGTGTGCGGTCGGACTGGACGATCAGGGGCTGGTTCATCGCCAGCCAGTATGCCTCGCGCTCAAGCGCTGGGGGTGGGCGACGGAACGTGCTGGGGTCCCCGGTCGGGTGGCGTGTTGGGGCTGCCGGTCGGGCTCGGCGAGGGAGCAGCGGTCGTGGTGGAGGTGGTCGTCGACGGGCTGGTCGGCTTGGTCGGCGATGGTGAC
>DGKN01000198.1:16483-17000 GCA_002387005.1 Propionibacteriaceae bacterium UBA4569 | reverse complement strand
GATCCGCGCCGCCCGGCTCCGTCGCACCCGCAGCCAGTCGGTCCGTCTCGGGCTGCTGGCCCTGGCCAGCGTCGCCGCGGTCGCGGCCGGGCTGATGCTGGGCCACACCGTCTATGGACCCTCGGCCGTCGGGCGGGTCGTGCTCTCCCAGCTCGGGCTCGGCGGCACCGTTCCCGGAGCTTCCTTCACCGTCGGCGAGCTGCGGATGCCGCGCGTCGCCCTCGGCCTGCTCACCGGCGCCGCCTTCGGGATGGGCGGCTGTGTCTTCCAGACCATGCTGCGCAATCCGCTGGCCTCCCCCGACATCATCGGCATCACGTCTGGCGCCAGCGCCGCCGCGGTCTTCTCCCTCACCGCGTTGCACCTCGACCCCTCGGTCGTCCCGTTGGTCGCGATCGTCGCCGGGCTGGCCACCGCCACCGCGATCTACCTGTTGGCCTTCAAGGACGGGTTGGTCGGCACCCGGCTGATCCTGATCGGCATCGGCATCTCGGCGATGCTGCACGCGCTGACCACC
>DGKN01000198.1:15888-16436 GCA_002387005.1 Propionibacteriaceae bacterium UBA4569 | reverse complement strand
CTCGGCGTTGCGCTGCTCGTGCTGGGCGGGGTGCTGCTCGGACAGTCTCGTTCGCTGGACCGGATGCGGCTGGGGGACGACCTGGCGCACGGCCTCGGCATCCGGGTTGAACGCACGCGGTTGGTCACCATCCTCGCCGCCGTCACCTTGGTCGCCTTCGCGACCGCGGCCGCCGGGCCGATCGCCTTCGTCGCCTTTCTGGCCGGCCCGATCGCCTCGCGCATCGTCGGCCCCTGCGGCCCGGTGCTCCCGGCCGCCGCCCTGGTCGGATCGCTGCTGGTGCTGCTGTCAGACCTGGCCGCCCAGTACGCCTTCGGCTCCCGGCTGCCGGTCGGCGTCGTCACCGGCGTGCTCGGCGCGCCCTACCTCATCCACCTGCTCATCAGGACCAACCGACAGGGAGGAAGCCTGTGACCACCCAGCACAGCCTGCGCGCGGACGGCGTCCGCCTCGGCTACGGCGACCGGACCATCGTCCCCGGCCTCGACCTCGAGGTCGACGCCGGACGCATCACCGTCATCGTGGGCGCCAATGCCTGCGGCAAGTCA
>DGKN01000198.1:0-15876 GCA_002387005.1 Propionibacteriaceae bacterium UBA4569 | reverse complement strand
GCATCACCGTCGCCGACCTCGTGGCCCGCGGTCGCAGCCCCCACCAGGGCATCTTCACCCGGTGGACGAGCGACGACGACCTCGCCGTCGCCCGGGCGCTCAAGCTCACCGACACCGCGGAACTGGCCGACCGCGCGGTGGACGAACTCTCCGGCGGACAGCGCCAGCGGGTCTGGATCGCGATGGCGTTGGCGCAGCAGACCGACCTACTCCTGCTCGACGAACCCACCACCTTCCTCGACCTTCGCCACCAGGTCGACGTGCTCGACCTGGTCACCGACCTGAACCGGGAGCGCGGGACCACCGTCGTGATGGTGCTGCACGACCTCAACCTGGCGGCTCGTTACGCAGACACGATCGTCGCGATGTGTGCCGGCGAGATCGCCGCCGTCGGGAGCCCCGTCGACATCCTCACCCCGGAACTGGTCCAGGAGGTCTTCGGGCTGGTCAGCCAGGTCATCCCCGACCCGGTGAGTGGCAAGCCGATCGTGCTCCCGATCGGTCGCCACCATGTCTCTCGAACACCGGACGAGGTGGCGCAGCACCACGCCATGTGATTAGGTAAGGCTCGCCTCACAAATATAGGAGACGAGATGCTTGCGAATTTCTTGATCGGCCTGCGCGAGGGACTCGAGGCCTCGCTGGTGGTCACGATCCTGATCGCCTACGTCGTCAAGGGCGGACGACGAAACCTGCTGGCCCCGATCTGGGCTGGCGTCGCGGCTGCCGTCCTCGTCTCCGTCGGCTTCGGCGCGCTGCTCACCTATGGGCCCAAGGGCCTTACCTTCCAGGCCCAGGAGATCATCGGCGGGACGCTGAGCATCCTCGCCGTCGGACTGGTCACCTGGATGGTCTTCTGGATGGCCAGAGCGGCGCGCACCATCTCCAAGGACCTGCGCTCGGCCCTGGACGCCGCCACCAACCCCGCGTCCGTGGCCGTGATCGCCGCCCTGTCGGTCGGACGCGAGGGCCTCGAGACCGCCCTGTTCCTGTGGGCCGCCACGAAGCAGGCCGAAGGTTCCAGCACCCCGCTGGTCGGCGCGCTGCTCGGGCTGGCCACCGCAGTCGCGATCGGCATCGCCCTGTACCGCGGCGTGGTCAAGATCAATCTCTCGCTGTTCTTCACCTGGACGGGCGCCTTCCTGGTGCTGGTCGCCGGCGGGGGGCTCGCCTACGGCGTCCACGACCTGCAGGAGGCTGGCATCATCCCCGGCCTCGGCGCGATCGCCTTCGACATCTCCGCGCAGGTGCCCCCGACCTCGGTCTTCGCCAGCGTGATGAAGGGCATCTTCAACTTCACCCCGAACCCGACCTGGGCCGAGGCGATCGCCTGGGTCGGCTATGTCGGCATCGTCCTGCCCCTGTTCTGGCGTCGCACGCACCGTCCGTCCGCCCCAGCCACCACCCCGAAGCCGGCTCCACTGCCGGCGGAGAACCGTTCCACGCAAGGAGTCCCCGCATGATCCGTCGCACCCTCGCCCCCGTCCTCGGCGCAACCTTGGCGTTGGGCGCGCTGGCCGGATGCACCGACAACAACGCCGCCGCGCAGGGCAGCTCGGGCGCGTTGACCGTCAAGGCCACCGACACCGAGTGCACGGTGAACGCCGACGAGGCGCCGTCGGGCGTGATCAGCTTCAGCGTCGCCAACTCCTCGTCCAAGGTGAACGAGTTCTACCTGCTGGCCGAGGACGGGTTGCGGATCATCGGCGAGGTCGAGAACATCGGCCCCGGCCTGACCCGCGACCTCGTGCTCACCGCCCAGCCGGGAACCTACTTCACCGCCTGCAAGCCGGGCATGGTGGGCGACGGCATCCGCAACCAGTTCACCGTCACCGACTCCGGTGTCACCCCGAGCGTGGACGCTGACACCCAGGCCCTGGTCGACACCGCGAACACCCAGTACCAGAGCTATGTGAAAGACCAGGTCGCCTCGCTGGTGACCAAGACCGAGGCCTTCGCGGCGCTCTACAAGGCGGGCAAGGACGACGAGGCCCGCGCTGCCTATGCCCCCACCCGTCTGCACTGGGAGCGGATCGAGCCCGTCGCCGAGAGCTTCGGTGACCTGGACCCGATCCTGGACGCGCGTGAGGCCGATCTCGAGCCGGGCGAGACCTGGACCGGCTGGCACCGGATCGAGAAGGACCTGTGGCCGGCCCGCGCCACGAACTACGCCGCGATGACGACCGCGGAGCGTGCGGCGATGGNNAGCTGGTCGCGGACACCAAGACGCTGGCCGAGCGAACCCAGAAGCTGACCTTCACCGTCGACCAGATCGCCAACGGCGCCAAGACGCTGCTGGACGAGGTGGCCTCCGGCAAGGTGACCGGCGAGGAGGAGTACTGGAGCCGCACCGACCTGGTCGACTTCCAGGGCAACCTCGACGGCGCGAAGGTCGCCTGGGAGGGGCTGCGCCCGATCCTCAAGCTGCGCAACCCGGAGCTCGACACGGAGCTGGCGACGCAGTTCGCGGCCGTCCAGAAGCTGCTCGATGCCCACAAGTCCGGTGATGGTTTCGTCGGCTACGACAAGCTCACCGCGGCCCAGGTCAAGGCCCTGGCGTCCGGCGTGAACGCCCTGTCGGAGCCCTTGTCGCGGCTCACCGCGGCGGTCATCTGATGGTGTCGCGGCGGGGAGTGCTGGGCGGCGCGGCGGCTGGTGCCGCCGCGCTGGGCACCGGCGTCCTCGCGGGCCGGGCCAGCGCCGGCGGGGACGACGACCAGCAGGCGGCAGCCAGCTACTCCTTCACCGGCGAGCATCAGGCCGGCATCGTCACCCCGGCACAGGACCGGCTGCACTTCGCGTCCCTCGACCTGGACGCCGGCGAGCGCGGACAGGTCGTCCAGCTGCTCAAGGACTGGACGTCCGCAGCCCGGCTGATGACCCAGGGCAAGCAGGTCGGCGAGGGACGTCCGGAGCAGTACGAGGCACCGCCGTCGGACACGGGCGAGGCGGTCGGGCTGTCGACGGCCGGGCTGACCATCACCTTCGGTTTCGGTCCGGGGCTGTTCACCGCCAACGGCNNACTGCCGCACTTCCCCGGTGACCTGCTCGACGCCTCCCGCACCGGTGGCGACCTGTGCATCCAGGCCTGCGCGGACGACCCGCAGGTGGCGGTGCACGCGATCCGGAATCTGACCCGGATCGCCTTCGGCCGCGCGCACATCCGCTGGTCACAGCTGGGCTTCGGCCGCACCTCGTCCACCTCGACCACCCAGGACACCCCGCGCAACCTGTTCGGTTTCAAGGACGGCACCAACAACCTCAAGCTCGAGTCGCCGGACCTGCTCGCCGAGCACCTGTGGGTGAAGCAGGGCGCCGACCCGGCTGCCGACTGGCTGGCCGGCGGCAGCTACCTGGTGGCGCGACGGATCCACATGCTGATGGAGACCTGGGACCGAGCATCCTTGTCGGAGCAGGAAACCGTCTTCGGACGGACGAAGGCCGCGGGCGCCCCGCTGTCTGGTGGCGAGGAGTTCACCGCTCCCGACTTCGCCCTCCAGGGTCGTGGCGGTGCGCCGATGATCGACGTTCGCTCCCACATGGCGCTCGCGCACCCCTCCGCCAACGACGGAGCACAGATGCTGCGCCGCGGCTACAACTACGTGGACGGCAACGACGCGCTCGGACGCCTGGACGCGGGCCTGTTCTTCCTGGCCTATGTCTGCGACCCGCGGACGCACTACATCCCGGTGCAGAACCGCCTCGCAAAGAACGACCGGCTCAACGAGTACCTGCGCCACACCGGCTCCGGCCTGTGGGCGGTGCCCCCCGGCGTCGGGGACCAGGGCTACGTCGGCGAGACGCTTTTCGAGTCCTGAGCAAACGCTCCCCTGTCCAATGGAAAGTCTTGTTGACATTTGGCGGGGATGTAAAGAACACTTTCCGTATGACCAATCGTGTCCTCTGTCTCACCGCATCCGCCTGCGCCCTGGCGGGGTTCTCACTTCTCTACCAAGGGTCCGCACTCGGCTTGGCCGGGCCCCTCGGCCGTGGCCTCGCGATTGCGCTGATCGTGGTTCCCGTTGGGTTGGCAACGAACATCGCGTCCCGGCGACGACGTCACGCCAACCGCGAGGACGACCACAGCAGCCTGGAGTACCAGGCTCACCGAGACACCTCCAGCCGCGCGCTCGGCGACGCCTTGGTCCTTGCGTCGCTGCTCGTCCTGGTACTGGCCGTGTGGCCGACCACGGCGCCCGTCGTCTGGGGGGTGTTGTTCCTGGGCCTGGTCGTAGCCGACTACTGGGTTCGATACCTGGCGTCGGTGCGGACGCTGCGTGGCTGAGACCGGCTCTCGGCTGAGAGAGCTGCGTCAGGGTCAGGGTTTCACCCAGGAGCAGCTCGCCGTCGAGCTCGGGGTTTCGCGCCAGACGATCAACGCCATCGAGGCAGGACGCTTCGACCCCAGCCTCCCGCTGGCCCTGCGCATCTCGGCACTGTTCCAGGCCCCCGTCGAGGACATCTTCTGGCTGGCTCGCGAATAGGCATCACCATGCCAGCGAACACGCGTCCCCGGAGCAGTCACCCGTAGTGGTAGCGACAGGCGGCAACACGCACCTCATCGTCCACGATCTTGTAGACGAGTCGATGCTCATCGGTGATGCGCCTCGACCAATACCCGGCGAAGTCATGCGTGAGTGCCTGGGGCTTGCCAATACCCTCGTTGCCATTGCGCGTGACGTCGACCAGCAGGGTGTTGATCCGCTTCAGGACCTTGCGATCCTGTACTTGCCACCATAGGTAGTCATCCCAGGCGTTCTCGCTCCAGACCAACAGCACCTCAGTCGCCCTCGACCAGACCGCGTGGCGTACCGCCTCCGCTCTCGAGCTGCTCCATGGCATCCAGGAGCCGCCGCGCATTGGCCGGCGAACGCATCAGGTACGCGGTTTCGCGCAGCGACTCATAGTCGGAAAGGGAGACGATCACCACGGGTTCGTGTCCGGCGCGCGTGACGACCATCTCCTCGCGGTCATTGACCACCCCGTCAAGTACCTCCGCATAGCGCGCACGGGACTCGGTATAGGTCATCGTCTTCATGGGTGGATGGTACAGGAACCCGTACGCCTCCGGCTTCTGACTGGCTTCGGAACGGGCGGGCCACATGGCGGCGGATGCGCGTCACAGTTCGAGGAGCATGACCCCGTCGCTCTCGCGGCCGGCCACCGCGACGAATCCCAGTGACCCATAGAGCCCGCGGGCGTGGTTGTCGCACTCCACCGACAAGCTGATCCGTCGCAGCCCAGCCGTTCTGGCGGACGCGATCAAGGCCTCCATGAGTCGACGTCCGTGCCCACGGCCTCGTGATCCTGGCTCGACCCACAGGCTGACCTCGGGCGTCGCCTCGTCGACGAAACCGTAGCCCCGATCACTGGCTGGCAGGAACTGTGCCCAACAAACCCCGGCGATGACGTCTCCTCGTTCGGCAACCACCCCGAAGTCGCCGCGTTCCGGATCAATCCGTGTGTAGTGCGAGAACTCGGGACGGGACATGACGTCGCCCATGGTGAACCGCTCCCCGCACCAGTTCATGTTCCCGAGCGTTGCCCGTTGCAGCAGGTCCTGTTCGCCCGCTCGCAGGGGTCGTAGTGCGACAGGCGCCTCGACCCCGCAGTCATTGGCCGGGCCGATACCGATCACCGCGTTCAGTGCGCGCCCCATCGGCAGCTGGGCCAGGCTCGCCAGCGCCCCTCGTTGGACGCGTCCACCGCCTTGACGGTCACCTCGTCCACCGCGTCACCCAGCCCCTCGACCACCCCGCGTGCCTCAGATGACATCGCCATCTCCCGTCACTCGCACCGGTAGTGCACCTGCCTCCACGCGAAAGACTAGCCTGCTGGCCATACCCAGCGGATCGCCGTCGATCTGTGCCTGGACAGGGTTGCGGACGTTCACCTCGATCTCGCGGCCGGCGCGCTGGCTCAGCGGCCCACCGTTCTTGCGCCGTTGGGCGACCAACCGCTGCAGCGCCTGCACCCAGCTGAGCAACCCACGCGGAGCGAAGACGAGGACGTCCAACTCCCCGTCGTCCACGCGCGCCTGGGGGAAGAGTTCGAAGTCGCCCTGAACCGAGCCGCAGTTGCCCACCAGCACGCTGCGCGCCCGCCGGTGGCTGGACTGCGTACCATCGCAACCAACCGCCACGGCGAAGCCCTTGCCCGAGAGCTTGCGCAATCCGGTGATGCCATAGGCCGTCCAACCCATCCGGGCCTTGGTCTCCTCCGAGGTGTCGGCCATGGTCTCCGCGTCCAGCCCGATGCCGCTCATCACCAGGAAGACCTGCTCATCGCCGCCGTCGACGGCCACCCGGCCCACGTCGATCCGACGGGTGGTCCCACCGAGCGCCGCGTCGAGCGCGTTGGTCAGCGAGTCCACCGGGGTGTGGAGATTGCGTGCCAACAGGTTTCCGGTGCCGCCGGGCAACAGCACCAAGGGCACGTCACCCCCGGTCAGGGCGCTCGCCACGGCTCGCACCGTCCCATCGCCGCCCAGCGCGCAGACCATCGCCGCCCCCTCGTGAAGGGCCTGCCGGGCCTGACCGGTGTCGGGGTCGTCCTCGTCGGTGGGATACCAGGCGAGTTCGCAGCCGTGACGTGCGGCGATGCTCGCCAGGGCTTCCCGGACGGCGTCGGGCTCCTCCAGTTTGGTGGGGTTCACCACCACGGCCACGGTGTTCATGCGAGCACGCTAGACCTCACCGGAACAGACGGGAACGCCAGCGCCCCGCTCACCGGCGCTACAACCACGTGGACGGCCACGACGCGCTCGGAGCGCTGCACGAACTTGCACTCGTGATCGCGGCGTCCAGGTGCGGACCGCTACGCCGGACTCGCGCCTGCGCTCGAACCCCGGCTGGGCCCCGGGTCGGCGGTGATGGCAACAAGAACCACCAGAGCCCACCCATGGTCCGCCCTTGCACCGGAATCCACCGGGAACTTCAAGCTCCTGCGGCGTTGCCTGCCAGCCACACAACCGCGAGCACCTTGTCCCTGACCATCGCCTTCCTCACGCTCTCTCGGGCCACCATCCTGTCATCCAGGCACCTGGGGCCCCGAATGGAGGTTGAAGCCAGTGGACTGATGTGCCCTCGACGCGGTCCGCTCAGCGAACTCGGAACCACCCCCGAGTGGTGGGCGGGCCAGACGGCTCCTCCACCGTGGTCGTCACGGACGTGACGCTCGGACGCGCAGGGGTCGAGCCGAACCCGAACCGCACCGGCGGACTCACCCGGCGCAAGGCCCCCAGGCCCTCACCCGCCCAGGTGGCCTCGAGCGAGGTGATCTCGTGCACGTCCCGGGCGCCGTAGAACTCACGTCGACCATTACCAGCGGTGCCTGCCGTGCGCAGTCCCACGGCACGCGCCGGGAGATCGGTGAGGCGGCAGAAGGCTGGCGCGGAGGCAATCTGTCCCGGGATCGCGGCGAGCAGCCATCCCAGCGCGGTGCGGTGACCAGACGTGAACCGCAGACGCAGCGGCCCGGCCTCGACGCGCCACAGCCGGGTCGAGCCCTCGAGAGGCGCGTCGACTGTGCATGTGACGGGCGTGAGGACGTGTTCGTCGAAGTGGTAGGTCGCAGCGACGAAGCCAGCCACCTCCTCGCTGGGGGCCAGGAGCATCCGGTGACCATCAGCGCGTTCCACCATGACGTCGGTGAACGACCCCAAAGGTGATTCCGGCCAGTGCCCGACGACCAGCCGCGTGCCCTCGGCTGTGCCCATCCCGGCGATGAAGCCGTGGAATGCGTACCTCGTCATGAACGGTGCAACTCCTTCGGTGTGCGTTGGCTGATGATACGCGTCCTGATCACGGCCAGAGCGACCGAGATCCCACGATGCTTCGACGGCGGGAACGATGGCGACCCGGGAAATCGCGGCAATACGCATCACAGATCGAGGAGCATGACCCCGTCGTCCTCACGGCCAACGATCACGCACCGCCTGAGCGCGACCTACTGGGGCCAGCGGAACTCCGTCACGTTGTCCACCTCGACGACGGCCGACGCCTGGGGATCCAGCGCCAGCCGGACCCGCACATGACGTCCCTCGTCACTGGTCACCGAGTAGATGATCGAGGTGTTCGTCTTCTCGTCCACGTGCAGGTGGGCGCGCACCAGCCAGGGATTGCGGCGGCGCAGCGCCACCAGCGCCTGGTAGTGCCGCAGCAACCAGGCCCCCATGTCGGAAAGGTCCGCGGGTGAGTCGGGCAGGGGCGGACGGATCTGGTCGTCCGCCTCGTAGCCGGTCAGTTTCTCGCCGCGGAAGCCCTCCTCGTCCCCGTAGTAGATGCTGGGCATCCCGGGGACGGTGAGCAGGATGACGGCCGCCAGCGCCGCCCCGGAGTTCCCAACCAGGGACGCGATCCGGGCGACGTCGTGGTTGCCGACGAAGGTGTTCGGCACGAAGACGCGGCAGAACTCGTCGTGCCGCTGCAGCGCCCACGCCAACTCCCACAGGTTCCGGTCCTGGATCGAGCTCCAGATTGCCTTCCACAGTTCGTACTGGGTGATGGAGTCCAGCGTGGAAGACTGCGCGATCGCCGGGTAGTCGCCGTGGATGACCTCGCCCAGGAAGAGCGCCTCCGGGAACTCCGCTCGAACGCGCGGTAGTACTTGCGCCCAGAAGGCGGCCGGCACGGCGTAGGCGACGTCCAGCCGCCAGCCTGCCGCACCGCGGCGCAGCCAATGCGTCATCACGTCGACGACGAGGTCGACGGTGCGGGAGTCGTCGTGGTCGAGTTCGGCCAGCGAGTCGTGGCCTTCCCACCCGACCGGACGTCCGTCACGGACCTTGACGATGCCGCCACCGGTCACGGCCTCCCGCACCAAGGGATGCTGCGCACCCACGTGATTGAAGACGCCGTCCAGCATGATCGACAACCCGCGCGAGCGGCACTGCTGCACGAAATGGTCCCAGTCGGCCTCGTCACCGAGCCGCCGGTCGAGTCGGAAGTGGTCGAGGGTGTCATAACCATGGGAGGACGACTCGAATACCGGCCCGAGCAGTAGGCCGGAGCAGCCAAGCTCGACCACGTGGTCGAGCCAGGGTTCCAGACGCCCCAGCCGGTGCCCGGTGTCGTCGCCCGGGTCACGGATGGGTGCTCCGGTCGCACCGAGCGGGTAGACCTGCCACCAAATGGCGTGCTCTGCAAGGGACATCGGCAACTCCTGTGCTCGGGACCTTCCAAGTCAAGCACCTCGAGCGGCGTCGAGTCGTGCCGCGGGCTTCGAACCCCATCCCGGCAGCCTTGGCCATGAGGGCATCGGCCCCGTGGAAGATCTGCTCGACTCGATCCGAGGGCTTGGAAGCCCAAGCCAAGGAGCTCCGACCGCGCAGCCGTAGCGAGCCACGTCTCGGCCAAGCAGAGCAGTGCACCTCAGATCCTGGGATGATCCGTAGGCGATACTCGGGGCGGAGGTGCAGGCACCAACCGCCTGCCTAGAGTTCTCGGCATGAGTTCCCCGTCGGCCCGCAACAGGTCAACGCTTCTGCGCGCCGATGCCGAGGCCGTTCACCGGCTCCGGCTGCTCGACGGGCTCTGGACCTTGCTCCTGGTGCCCCTCGCGATGTTGCCGACCATCATGATGGCGGTCGGCACCAGCGACATGAGCCTCCGGGCTGCGGTGGTGATCGGGGTGGGTTCGCTGGCTCCGCTCGTCTTCCGCCGGACGAATGCCGACGCGGCGATGTGCGTGGTGGTCGCGGCGCACGTCGTGCAGTTGTTCGCCATGGATTCGATGTCGCCGAACAACATCGCCGTCCCGATCATGATCTACGCGGTACTGCTGTACGGGAACCCCCGCTGGCACCGGCTGTGGCTGGTGGTGGCGGTGGTCGGCGCGGTCGCCGGTGGTACGCGATGGGGCTGGTACGAGGCCCCCGAGCTGGGCGCGATCGGCCTGAACCAGAAGATCCTGCGCGCGATCGCCTGGGTCTTGTTCAACCTGATCGTCATCGCGGCGAGCTGGTTCATGGGCCAGTGGGCCCGCCAGCGCCGCCTGAACACGCAGGCCCAGCTCGACCGCATCGACGCCCTCACCCGCGAGCGCGAACGGGACCGACAGCTCGCCGCCGAGGAGGAACGCACCCGCATCGCCCGCGAGATGCACGACATCGTCGCCCACTCCCTCTCGGTCATCGTGGTGCAGTCCGATGGCGCGGGATATCTGGCCGGTGCCACCGAGCTGGGCGACGCAGAAGCGCGGCTTGCGCAGGTGCGCACCGCCATCGAGACGATCAACCAGACCGCCCGCCAGGCCTTGGGTGACACCCGGCGTCTGGTCGGGGTGCTGCGCCAGCCGGGCGAGAAGACCGCACTGGCCCCGGCCGCGACACTGGACCAGATCGAGCAGCTGGTCGAGGGGGTGCGGGTGGCCGGTATCCCTGCCTCCTACGAGGTGACAGGTGATGCGTCGGCCCATCCCGAACTCACCACCGGCGCCCAGATGGCGCTGTACCGCGTGGTGCAGGAGTCGTTGACCAATGTGATGAAGCACGCCGGAGCCGAGGCGACGGTCCAGGTCACGCTCGCGCACTCACCCCACGGTGTGCGCCTGGACGTGCTGAACACCGGAACGGGTACCACCAGCACCGACGGCCAGGGCCATGGCGTCGTGGGCATGCGGGAGCGCATGTCCGCCTGGGGTGGCACCCTCGAGGCCGGCCCACGATTCAGCGGCGGCTACCGGGTTGTCGCCACGATCCCCACCACTGATAGGAATCCTTCATGATCAACCTCTTGCTGGCCGATGACCAGGCCATGGTCCGTGCCGGATTCCGGATGGTGCTGGACGCGCAGCCCGACATGAGCGTGGTCGGGGAGGCCGGAGACGGCCACGAGGCCTGCCAGTTGGTCGCCCAACTGGCCCCGGACGTCGCCCTGATGGACATCCGGATGCCCGTGATGGACGGCGTGGCGGCCACGCGCCGCATCACGGCCGAGCACCCCGAGTGCAAGGTTCTGGTGCTGACCACCTTCGACCTGGACGAATACGTCTTCTCGGCTTTGCAGGCCGGGGCCTCGGGCTTCCTGCTGAAGGACGCTGGGCCCGCGGAACTGCTGGCCGGGATCCGGGCGATCCATTCGGGGGAGGCGGTGGTCGCGCCGTCTGCCACGCGTCGGCTGCTGGAAAGGTTCGTCCCCTCGCTTCCGGTCGGCAGTTCGGACCGCCGCACCGGGGACGAGCGGCTGACCCCCCTGACCGAGCGCGAGCGTGAGGTGCTGACCTGCGTCGGGCAAGGGATGACGAACTCCGAGATCGCCGGGCACCTCTTCCTGGCGGAGGCGACGGTGAAGACGCACATCGGGCATGTGCTGGCCAAGATGGGCCTGCGCGACCGGGTGCAGATGGTGGTGCTTGCCTACGACACCGGGCTCGTGCGTCCGCAGCTCTAGAAGTGCGCTGAGAGCCGATTGTTGGTCAAATGTCCGCTAATTTTCGACGCGGGAAACTTTTCGGCATACATTCGTTGCATGACACATTTCCAGCGCGCCTGCGCCACCATCCTGTCCGCCCTCACCCTGTCCACCATCGTCGCCCTCGCTCCCGCGAATGCGGCCCTGACCACGACGTCCACCACGTCCATCACGGCGTCGAGCGACAGCACCTACCGCGACTTCGGCCGCCGCATCATCTGGATCGCCTGACCCACACAACCATCCGCGAGCGCGCGACTGGTCCAGCCCCCGAGGGACCAGCAGCCGATCTGGATCAAGACACCGCGACGCCGCGACGCCCGTCCCCTCGAGGGGGACGGGCGTCGTGGCGCTGCTGGGCTTGGGTGGTTGTGTGATCAGTCCTGCTCGGCGGCGAACTCGCGCACCGCGGCCACCGCGATGTCGGGCTGGTCGCTGAACACGTTGTCCATGCCTGCGGCGAGGAAGGTCTTGATCTCGCCCTTGAGGTCACCCTGCTCGGCCGGGTTGGCCGAGGAACGCAGGTTGGTCGGCAGGAAGTTGTTCTCGGCACGGAAGGTCCAGCCGGTGACGTCGAGGCCCGCAGCGTGGGCGTCCGCGATGACCGAGCTGGGCTTGCGGATGGACCCATCCGCCGCCTTGGGGAACATCACGTCCTTGCACAGGCCGACCGAGTCGGCGTACTTCGCGACCTGGCGCAGACCGGCAGCAGTGGTGATGTCCTTGTAGGTCTTCGTGCTGCCGCCGGCGACCCAGTCGGCGGGGGCGCCCGAGCAGTCGACCAACTGCACCAACTGCACCTTGGTCATCTTGTTGAGCTCCTGCAGGTTGCCCACCTCGAAGCTCTGGATCACCACGGGCGAGCTCTTCTTGCCATAGCCGGCGGCCTCCAGCGTGGCGACCGTCTTCTCCTCCATCGACAGGCCCAGTCGATCGAAGTAACTGCCGTGCTTGATCTCGGGGATCACGCCGATCGGCTTGCCGGAACAGCTCACCGAGTGCCGCGCGTAGTCGACGACCTCAGCGAAGGTGGGCACCTGGTAGAGGCCGTTGTAGGCGACATTCGCCGCGCGAAGCTGCGGCAGGCGCTCCACAGCGCGCAGGCTGCGCAGCTCGGCGAGAGTGAAGTCCTCGGTGAACCAGCCGGTCAGCTTGGCGCCGTCGACGACCTTGGTGGTCTTGCGGTCGGCGAACTCCGGACGAGTGGCGACATCCGTGGTCCCCGAGATCTCGTTCTCGTGGCGGTCGACCAGCACCCCGTCCTTGGTTGAGACCAGATCGGGCTCGATGTAGTCGGCGCACTGCTGGATCGCCAGCTCGTAGGCGGCCAGCGTGTGCTCGGGACGGTAGCCGGAGGCGCCGCGGTGGGAGAAGACGATGTGGCCGGCGGGGTTGGCCGCGACCTTCTTCTTCTGCAGGTCGATGATCGCAATCTCGGTATTGTCGGGCTCCCCCGGGTAGCGGGCGTCGTTGCCGGGGTAGTTGTTGTCGACGGCGGTCAGCAGGCGCCCGTCCTTGAGCTGGACGATCGTCTCGACGCTCTGGAACGGGAAGGAGAAGGTGGTACCGACTCCGTAGGCGCCGGGGTCGGTCTTCGTCCCGATGCCTGCCGGGTTGTCGACCTTGAGCAGGTCGACGACGAGCTCCTTGGCCAGGAAGCCCGACTTCTCGGCGGTGTCGAGGTTGATCTTGTACACGCGCTTGGTGACCGCCTTCGGGCCCCAGAAGTTGTCGCGCTCCATGATCAACATCGTCCGTCCGGAGACCATGAAGGCGTCCGCCACGTAATTGCCGTCGGTGTCGGTCTGGTAGCTCCAGGTGCGCCCCGTGTAGCGATTCAGGCGGGTGTCGAACTCGCTGATCACGCGGCGGCGCATGTCGTCACCGTTGAGGTAGCCCTCGAGGATTGGGTACAGGTAGCGACCATTCTTGCTGCCGGCCATCGCCTCGAAGCCCGAGGAGTTGCGCAGGTTGGCGGTCTCGCTCGCGCCCAGCGTCGGGTTGGACGGGGACTTGACGGCCGTCCCACCGGGAAGCGTCATCGGGACGGGTGCCTGCAGCAGCACACCGTCCTTGCTGAAGTGGAGCAGGAAGGGGCCGAACTCCTCGCCGATCCAGAAGGAGCCGTCCTTTGCGCGCACGACCGACTCGACGTCGAAGTCGGCGCCGGTGAGCAGGCGCTTCTTGGTGAACTCGTTGACGATCTTCCACGAGATGTTGTGGTTGGGGTCGCGCAGCTCGATGAACTTCTGGATCGCCACCTCGCCGGTGCCGCCGCGGGCCGTTTCGAAGTCGGGACGGATCTTGTACATCCGCAGCAGGAAGTCCGAGGAGTTGTTCTTGGCCCCGAAGCCGTTGTCGGGCAGGCCCCAGAAGGTGCCGTCGCCGTTGTCGAGCATGCCCGAGAAGCCGGGGATGATCTGGCCGTCGAATGGGCCCTGGCGGCCGTTCGCGGCGCTCGCCTGCGCGCCGGAAGGAGGCCCGGAGGTGACGAGGTCGGCATCGATCTGGGCGCGGGCGGACAGCGTGGGGACGACCACCTTCGCGGTGTCCTTGGCGGCCGTCGCGGGGGCTGGCATGGGGGACGGCGCCACGGAACCCGAGGCGAGGGCATGGCTTGGCAGCACGGAGGCTAGGAGGGCGGCAGAGCAGAAGCTGGCCGCGAACAGGCGGGGGGTACGCATGTCTCCGACCCTGTCAGAAAACTGTGGACTGTCGGGTGAAAACTGCGTGAACCCCGTGTGGACACAGTTTGCGGACGCTTGACCTGTTCGTGGGCTCAGGCGGTTGTCGTCTCCAGACCGGCCCGCGCGGCCTCCTCGGGGTCGTCCACGTCGGCCAACAGTCATCGTCCAGCGGAAGGTCGATGCGAGAGAGCCCGCCCAGCACGCTGCGCACCGAGCGGTCCCGCACCTCGCCCGACGGTGCCTCCCGAGCGCCGCGACCCGGAAGCGTCCGCACATGGTCCGGGTGAGGGTGCCGATTGGGAGGTGTACGCCGTCTTGCGCCAGACAGCGACCAGCTGGGAGGCCTGCTTGGTGATCGAGCCATTGGGGGAGGCGACGCCATCGAAGACACTGGCGCAGGTGGTCCAGGGGTCCAGGTGGTCCACTTGGTGGCGTGGACGGTGGGTCCGGTGAGCGCGGCAAGGGCAAGAGCGACCGCCGCGGAGGTGGCGGGGAGGCGGGTGGGCGCGCGCAAAAGGGTCTCCTGTCGCCGTCCGGAATGCGCTCAGTATGCGTACCCCGGATGATCGATCGTGACCGCGATTTCACGGGCGGCCCGCCAGAGGGACCCCTCGACGGGCTCGGGGATCGTTGGGGGTCCCAGCTCCCGGGTCGTGGCTGCCACCACAACGCGCAGCCCAGTCGGATCCGGTCCCGTGGTGGGACCGGATTGCTCTGACGCGCGCATTTTGGCGGAATCTGACCGGAGGGGCCCCTCGACAGGCTCGAGGGTCAACTGGGCTGGCAGCGGGGGCACCACCAGACCAGGCGCTCCTGGGTTGTGGGGCCGTACTCGTCGCATGCGATCCGGGTGCCGCAGCGGGGGCACGGGCGTCCGGCCTTGTTGTAGACCCAGCGTTGTTCCCGCCAGGTCTCGACATCGATGGCACGCAGCAACAGCTCGTGCGCCTTGCTCACCAGCGCGGTGAGGTCGGCGACCTCCCCCACCGGAGTGCGCGGGTTGACCCGCTGCGCGAACAGCGTCTCCGCCCGCCAGATGGGGCCGATGCCGGCCAGGTTCCGCTGGTCGAGCAGCGCCTCACCGATCGTCCGCTCCGGGAACCCGAGCAGGTTCGCGACCGCCACGGAAGCGTCCCAGTCGTCCCCCAGCAGGTCCGGGCCGAGGTGCCCGACGACGGACGACTCGTCCGCGGTCCGCACCAGGTCGACCATCCCCAACCGCAATCCGGCCGCCTGTTTCTCGGCCGTGGCCAGCAGGACGCGCACCTGGTGCGCTGGCCCCGGGGTCCGGTCACCAGCACCGACGATCTTCCACACGCCGTCCATCCGCAGGTGGGTGTGCAGGGTCAGGCCATCCGAGANNGGCGCGTCAGCTGGTGCTTGCCGCGCGGGACGACCTCCAGCACCGAGCGTCCCGCCAGCGACTTGGCCGCTGCCTGCGGCACCCGCAGCTCGCCGCGGACCAGCTCGTGCCCGGCCAGCGCGCGGTGCAACGACCGGCACGATCGCCACACCGCATCACCCTCGGGCATGGAGCCCCTCTCGCCTAGTCAATTCGGCGAACCGCCACTTGGCTCGCCTTCAGCTGCCGGGATCGTGCCACGGCGACATGGCCGAGCGCCAGAGCCAGCAGGCCCCAGAACAGCGCCATGCCGATCGCACCGGTCACCCCCGGACCCTCGGCGATGGCTCCCCGGATGCCAGCCAGAGCCGGGTGCAGTGGGCTGAACCCTTCCAGGGCGGTGAGCGCCGACGGGACGGCCGTCGTGATGCCCACG
>DGKN01000162.1 GCA_002387005.1 Propionibacteriaceae bacterium UBA4569 | reverse complement strand
GACCGCCTACGCGGTGAACACCGCGCAGACCCCGCACACCGGATCGATCGTCACCGCCGGGCCCGTCAGCAGCGGCATGGGCGGCGGCAACCGTGGCGGCGGCATGGGTGGTGGACGCGGAGGCATGCAGCCCCCGAGGGGCACCACGCAGAACGGCAACACCCAGAACGGGACGACTCAGAACGGGACGACCCCGAACGGGACCAGCCAGAACGGGACCAGCCAGAACGGAACCTCCCAGCCCGACGGACGCACCGGTGGTGCGGGCGGCAGCATGGGCGGCCTGCTGAACGGCGCGACGGTCTCGGACGAGATAAAGCAGTTGCTGCTCGCCGACGCCGGCTCCTACACCTGGGTCGCCGCAACCGTCGGCGCCCAGAACGCGGCCAGCTACCAGCTCGCCACCGAGGAGCCCGTGATCGCCCTGGGCGGCTTCAACGGCTCCGATCCGGCCCCGACCCTTGAGCAGTTCAAGGAGTGGGTTGCCCAGGGCAAGGTGCACTACTTCATCGGCAGCGGCTCATTCGGGCAGCAGAACGGTGGCGCCTCGGATGCGTCCGAGATCGCCACCTGGGTGCAGGAGAACTTCACCGCCCAGACCGTCGGCTCCACCACCGTCTACGACCTCACCCAGTCGTGACGGGGCGCCCCGAAGGGGACAACAGCACAGCCCCAGCACAGGACTCCAACAGAGCTGCCACAAGGCCGGACGCGAGGTTTGACGGCGTCGGGGCACTCCACCCCACGACCTTCCCCAACACCCCCACGCGGGTCACCAACTTGATGAGCAAGGACGGACCACCGATGACCATCACCGAACAGACCACCGCCGCGCTGGACGCCCACGAGCTGGGTACCAGCCCCGCCCCGGGAGCCACGGCATCGACGCGCACCGCCATCGTCGACATCGTGATTCCCGTCTACAACGAGCAGGACGACCTGGAGCAGTCGGTGCGCCGGCTGGGCGAGTTCCTGGCCGACGGCCTCCCCTACAAGTGGCGCATCACGATCGCCGACAATGCGTCCACCGACCAGACCTGGGCAATCGCCAGCCGGCTGACCCGGGAACTGCCGAACGTGGACGCAGTGCACCTCGACCAGAAGGGCCGCGGCCGCGCCCTCAAGCAGGTCTGGCTGGCCAGCGATGCGGACGTGCTGGCGTACATGGACGTCGACCTGTCCACCGACCTCAAGGCGCTGGAGCCACTGGTGTCCATCCTGGTCAGCGGGCACTCGGACGTGGCGATCGGGTCACGGCTGGCGCGCGGCGCGCACGTCGTCCGCGGCCCGAAGAGGGAGTTCATCTCGCGCAGCTACAACCTGATCCTGCGCACGGCCCTACGGGCGAGTTTCACCGATGCGCAGTGCGGCTTCAAGGCCATCCGTGCTGACGTGGCCAGGCAGCTGCTGCCGCTGGTCGAGGACACCAACTGGTTCTTCGACACCGAACTGCTGGTGCTGGCCCAGCGAGCCGGCCTGCGCACCCACGAGGTGCCGGTCGACTGGGTCGACGACCCTGGGACGACCGTGCACATCGTCAACACCGCCACCGAGGACCTGCGCGGCGTCGCCCGCCTCATCAAGGGCCTGACCAGCGGGACCATCCCCCTGGTCGAGGTCCGGGAGGCACTGCATCGCCCCGCCGCAGCACCCGGGACGAACGCCCTGTTCGGTCAGCTGGTGCGCTTCTGCGCGGTGGGCGTGGGCTCCACCGCTGCCTATTTCGCGCTCTACCTGCTGCTGCGGCTCGGGATGGGGCCGCAGGCGGCGAACCTGCTGGCCAATCTGGTCACCGCGGTCGCCAATACGGCGGTCAACCGGCGCCTCACCTTCGGCGTCACCTCGAAGCAGGGCCTGCTGCGCGACCACATCGGTGGTCTGGTCGCCTTCGGCGTCGCGACCGGCATGACCTCTGGTGCGCTGTGGCTGCTGCACGCCGGTGGTCGTCCCGGCGGACGCCTGATGGAGGTCACCGTGCTCGCGGTGGCCAGCGTCGCGGCGACGGCCTTCCGGTTCGTCGTCCTGCGGCGGCTGATGCACCACGAGCGCTCCGAGGAGCGGGTGGAGGCCGATGGCCTGGAGACGCTGGCCGCCTGAGCAAACCAACCGCCTCCGCGCCCGGAGAATCGCCCCCCGGGGACGGGTTCGTGCACCGCACGTGCACCGGCCGTCCCCTGGGGGCGCTTTCCAATGGCCCCGCTTCTCTCCCGCACCACTAGATTGGTGCCCATGACGAGCCTTGACCGCGCCTCGCTTGCGCAGCTGATCGACCACACGCTGCTGAAGAGCGACGCGACCCCCGCCGACGTGGAGGCGCTCGCCGCCCAAGCCGTCGAGCTCGGCACCTACTCCATCTGCATATCCCCCAACATGCTGCCGGTCACCGCCGACCTGGGCCCGGTCAAGGTCGCGACCGTCTGCGGCTTCCCCTCGGGCAAGCACACCGCCGCCGTCAAGGCCGCCGAGGCCAAGGAGAGCGTCGCGAACGGCGCCGACGAGGTCGACATGGTGATCGACATCGGCCTGCTCAAGGCCGGCAACACCCAGGCCCTCACCGACGAGATCGCCGCGGTCAAGGCCGAGGTGCCCTCCCCCCGCGTCCTCAAGGTCATCATCGNNGCCTCGGGCGGCATCCGCGACTTCGCCACCGCATCGGCGATGGTCGAGGCCGGTGCCACCCGCCTGGGCCTGAGCGCCAGCGCGCAGATCCTCGCCGAAGCTGGCGAATGACCCTTCCCGCGCCCCGCGCATGGGCCTTCCCGCGTCCCGCGTGATGGGCCCTTCCCGCGCCGCGCGTGATGGGCATCGCCCCGTCGGGCCGCGGTCTCTCATAGGCTGAGCCCAGCCAGTCACAACGTTCGTGAGGAATGCCATGACCCAGCTCGTCACCCCGGCGAAGTTCTTCGCCGCGCTCAATCCGGTCTCGCTCGACCGGGTGCACCCCTCGGAGGACGGCTGGTTGGGGCGCTTCCAGCGCCGCAACGCCGACGCGACGATCCCCCACATCATCGAGCAGTTGCGCGAGACCGGTGCGCTGGAGAACTTCCGCCGCTCCGCCGCTGGTGAAGACGGGCGCGAGGGCACGAACATCACCGATTCCGACGTCTACAAGCTCCTCGAGGCGATTGCCTGGGAGATCGGACGCACCGGCACCACCGCCTTCGACGCCTTCGTCGACGAGGCCGTGGCGCTGATCACCGCCGCCCAGCACGAGGACGGCTACCTCAACACCCAGCGCGAGGTCACCGGCCCCTGGTCCGACCTGGCCTACGGCCATGAACTGCACACCGGCGGCCACCTGGTGCAGGCCGGTATCGCGCTGGCCCGGGTCGGGCGTCCCGAGCTGCTGGAGGTTGCGCGCCGCTTCGCCGACCTGGTCGTCGGCAAGTTCGGCCCGCAGGGCGAGGGCTTCGACGGCCACCCCGGGATGGAGGACGCGCTGGTCGAGCTTTACCGCGAGACCGACGAGAGGTCCTACCTGGACACCGCCAAGGCCCTGGTCGATCGTCGGGGCCACCGCACGATGCCGACCGACCGCTTCCCGGCGGCCTTCTTCCTCGATCACGAACCGGTCCGGGAGTCCACCGAGGCGTTGGGTCACGTCGTCCGCGCGCTCTACCTGGACGCTGCCTGCGTCGACCTGTCCGCCGAGACCGGCGACACCCAGCTGCGCGATGCCGCGGTCAAGCGCTGGGAATCGGCGCACCTGACCAAGAAGTACATCACCGGCGGCCTCGGCTCGCGCCACTTCGACGAGTCCTTCGGCGCCCCCTACGAGCTGCCCGCCTCCCGCGCCTACGCCGCGACCTCCGCCGGCGTCGCCGACCTGCTCGCCAACTGGCGCCTGCTGTTGCTCACCGGCGAGGCCCGCTACGCCGACGCGATGGAGAAGCTGGCCGTGAACCAGCTGCCCGGTTCCATCGGTGCCGACGGCAAGAGCTTCTTCCGCGCCAACCCGCTGCAGGTGCGCACGCTGCAGCGCAATGAGGACAACTCCCGCATCCAGCGCGCGCCGTGGGTGCCGTCCGGCCCCACCAACCTGGCCCGCGCGGTCTCCCAGCTCGGCGCCTATGTCGCCACCACCCAGGGCTCCACGCTGCTGATCCAGCAGTGGGTGGACGCGACGATCGACGTACCCGAGGAGGTCGGCACCGGCACCCTCACCATCGAGACCAACTACCCGGCCAACGGCGTGGTGAAGCTCAGCTACCAGGGCACCCCGGTGCCGGGTGCCCGCATCAAGCTGCGTGTGCCCGGTTGGTGCGAGCACACGACGCTCAACGGACGCTCGACGCTGGTCATCGACAGCTACATCGACCAGGAGCTGGTCGACGGCTGGTCGACCACCTTGGAGTTTGCGATGGAGCCCCGCTTCCTCTTCGCGCATCCGCGCGTGGACGCTGTCCGCGGCTGCCGCGCACTGTTGCGTGGCCCGGTGCTCTACTGCGCCGAGCAGGTGGACGTCGAAGACCTCGAGTCGCTGGTCTTCCTGCCGACCGCCGAGGTGCTTCCGGCCGATGACGGGCAGCTGCCGCGGATCAAGGTCGCGGCCCACCGCCGACGCCAGGCCCAGCAGCTGTACTCGCGCTCGATGGTTGCTCCCGACACGGAGATCATCTGGGCCGAACTGCTTCCCTACTACCAGTGGGGGAACCGGCGCCCGGCGCCGATGCGCGTCTGGCTGCCGGTCATCTGATGCTGCTCAGCGACCGTGACATCCGCGCCGGCGTGGCCGACGGACGCGTCGAACTGACGCCATGGGACGAGCAGATGGTGCAGCCGTCCAGCGTCGACGTCAGGCTGGATCGCGTCTTCCGGGTCTTCGAGAACCACCGCTACGAGGTGATAGACCCCGCCGCCGACCAGTCCGACCTGACGCGCGAGGTGGTCGTCGACCCTGATGACTACTTCGTGCTGCACCCCGGCGAGTTCGTGCTGGGTGCCACTTGGGAGCGGGTCCGGCTCGGGCAGGACGTGGCGGCCCGGCTGGAGGGCAAGTCGTCGCTGGGACGACTTGGTCTGCTCACCCACTCGACGGCGGGCTTCATCGACCCCGGCTTCGACGGGCACGTCACGCTGGAGCTGTCGAACATGGCGACCCTGCCGCTGAAGCTCTACCCGGGGATGAAGATCGGCCAGCTGTGCTTCTTCGACCTCAGCTCCCCGGCCGAGCATCCCTACGGCAGTGACGTTGCTGGCTCCCACTACCAGGGCCAACGTGGTCCGACGCCGTCCCGGTCGTTCCAGAACTTCCACCACACGCGGATCACCGACTGATCCTTTGACGATCCCTGCGGTCAGTGGCGGTTGACCACCAGCCAGCGGTCGCCGAGGCTCACCCGCTGACCCGGCTGAACCCGGCACCGGATCCCGGGGCTGAGGGGTTCAAGTCGTCCAGACGTCGACACCAAGGCGGTCCCGTTCGTCGAGCCACGATCGATCAGGAAGGCTCCGTCGTCGTCCACACCCACGCACAGGTGCGTCTTGGACACCGACTGGCCGTCGCCACCGATCTGCACCAGGGCCGCCCCCGGCTCCTCGGGGGCCGTCTCCGGGTGCCTGCCGACCAGCGCGAGCCGCACCAGCTCGACCTCACGTCCGTCGTCGAGGGTGAGATACCAGCCGACATCCCGCGGGCGGCCGTCCGGTACCGCTCGCGGCGGCGGCGCCCAGTCCACGTGCTCGATCGGCTCGGGGGGCAGCAGGCTGGGATCGGAGGCGGCGACGATCGGCATCTGCGAGGACGACTCGCCCACCAGTGACGGCGGCGCCGGGGTCACCGGGACGGTGTCGATCGGGGAATCGGGCATTGGCCGCGGCGTGACGACATCCGGCAGCGGCGCGGGCGACTCGGCGAAGACCCCCAAGACGCGGCGCCACAGGTTCGGCTTCTCGGTCATCGCGTGCCCTTTCCCATCAGCGGTACCGCCGCAGCGACCTGGTCGAGAACCTCGATCGTAGCCAGCGCCACGCAGGCAGCTGCTGGCGCCAGGTGCTGATCAGGCCACCGGCACCGTGCCAGACTTCGCCAGCTTCCTCGGCGCTGACCGGTTCGGGACGGAAGACACCATGGTCGACGGCCTTGGCCAGCCCGATCGGGTCGGT
>DGKN01000234.1 GCA_002387005.1 Propionibacteriaceae bacterium UBA4569 | reverse complement strand
CAGGACCTCGCCGTCGCCGTCGCCGACGACACCCGGCTGAGGACCCTCTCGCTCGGCACGGGCCGGTGGGGAAGCACTCCGCTGCCGGCGCCCGCCCGGCTAACCGCCGGCGCCCGGGTGGCCGCCCTCGACGACACGATCGTCTTCCTGCTCGGGATCATCGTGATGATGTGGTTCGCGGACGACATCGGCAAGCCCACCATCGGCCTGTTCGCCCTGATCGCGCTGCTGATGGTGGCCGGTTGGTATGTCGTCCGGGGTCGGATCGACTCCGACCTACTGGAGACCGGCATCTTGTCCGGCGACCCGGTCGAGGCGGAGATCGAGCGCGAGGATCGCCCCTGATGGCCACCACCGGACGGGTGTTGGTCGTCTACACCGGCGGAACCCTGGGCATGGTCGAGACCGACCAGGGCTGGGCTCCCGGCGCCGACCTGGACGGCTGGCTGCGCGAGCTCGTCGCCCGAGAACTGCCCGGCGTGGCCTTCGAGCTGGTCAGCCTCGAACCGCTGATCGACTCGTCCAATGCCCGTCCCCAGGAGTGGCAGCGGATCGTGGACGCGGTGGAGTCACGCGCGGATGAGTTCGATGCCTTCGTCGTGCTGCACGGCACGGACACGCTCGGCTTCAGCGCCGCGGCCGTCCATTTTGCCCTGCGCGGCACTGGGCGGACGGTGGTGCTGACCGGGGCGCAGCGGTCCCTGGTGCTGCCCGACAGCGATGCCCCCGCCAATGTGTCCGGCGCGATCCGGGCCGCCCTGCACCCTCGGGTCTCGGGGGTCTCGATCTACTTCGACCGCACCCTGGTCGCGGGCCACCACGCAACCAAGATCTCCTCCGAGGACGACCACGCCTTCGACAGCGTCAACCTGCCGCCGCTGGCGACCATGACGCACAACGGACGACTCGTCGTCCGCGACGTCAACCCGGCGGCGAGCATGGCCGGCGGCGAGCCCGCCCCCGGCCCGAGAAAGCCCTACCGTCCGGTGGACCTGGTCGTGCTGACGCTGCACCCGGGGCTGCAGGCCTCGCGCGTCCGGTCTTTGCTGACCCCTGCCCCCGAGGCCGTGGTGCTGCGGGCCTACGGCACCGGCAACGCCCCCGATGACGACCCGGAACTGCTCGACGCGCTGCAGCGGGCCAATGACGCCGGCACCGTGCTGGTGGTCACCACCCAATGCCCCCACGGCGGGGTGCACCTCGGCCGGTACGCCGTCAGCCAGGGCCTGTTGTCGGTGGGTTCGGTATCCGGCGGCGACTTCACCTCGGATGCGCTCGTGGCGTGGGTCACCGACCTGCTCAGCCAGGGGTTTACCCTGACCAGGTGAGGGAAGCGATCAAGCAGCAGACACACACGCACTGATCCGCGTCCGTGGTGCACAGTTGGCAGACGTGTCCACCACCACGATCGAGACCCACGGCATCGACGTCATCCCCGAGCACGCTCGCAAGGGGTGCCCGCGCAGCCAGTTCTGGCCCTGGGCGGCCGGCAACATCCACGTCCTGAGCATCTCCTGGGGCGGTTACCTGCTCGGGTACGGACTCTCGTTCTGGCAGGCGCTGGTCATCTCGCTGCTCTCGGTCGTGGGCTCCTTCGCCCTGGTCGGGCTGGTCTCGCTGGCGGGCCAGCGCGGTTCGGCGCCGACGATGGTGCTGTCTCGGCGGGTCTTCGGACGCTGGGGCAACATCCCCGCTGGCATCGTCGGCTACTTGCTCGTGGTCGGCTGGGAGATCGTCCTCACCTCACTCGCGGTGCTGTCGACCGCAACGGTGGCCGAACGGCTGGGCCTGCACGCGGGGACGGGTTTCATGGTGGCGGTGCTGCTCGTGATGGAGGCCATCGTCGTCGGCCTGGGCGTGCTCGGCTTCGACGCGATCATGGCCTCCCAGAAGTGGATCACCTCCGCGGTCATCATCGTCAGCCTCGTCTACCTGGTGCTCGCCCTGCCGCACGTCCGGTGGGGTGCGCTGCAGTCGCTGCCCTCGGGTGGCGCCAGCGCCATGATCGGCGCCGCGGTGATGGTCTTCTGCGGTTTCGGCGTCGGCTGGACCAGTTGCGCCGCCGACTACTCCCGCTACCTGCCCCGGAACGCGTCCCGCTCCGNNCCGCTCCGGCCTGGTCGGGTGGACCACCCTGGGCGGCACCGTTCCGGTGGCAGTCTTCATCGTCTTCGGGTTGCTGCTGTGCGGGTCCGACCCGGCGCTGATGGCCGCGATCGTGGACGACCCGATCGGCGCGCTGACCAACATGCTGCCTCTGTGGTTCGTCGTCCCCTTCTGGCTGGTCGCGGTCACCGCACTGGTGGCCGGCGCCGTCATCGACATCTACTCCTCCGGTCTGGCGCTGCTCGCGATCGGGGTCCGGCTGCCGCGCTGGTCGACCGCGCTGGTGGACGGGGTGCTGGTGCTCGCCGGGGTCGTGCTGGTGGTCTGGTTCTCCCCCGACTTCCTCACCCCCTTCGAGGGTTTCCTGACCACCTTGGGGGTCCCGCTGGCGGCGTGGACGGGCATCTTCGGCGCCGACCTGTTGGTCCGCTGGCGCGAGGGCTACCCGGACGAGCAGCTCTTCGACCGCGCTGAGGCGGTCCGGTGGCCCGCGTTGCTGGCGATGCTCGCCTGCTGCGTCGTCGGCTTCGGCATGGTCACCAATGTCTCGGCCGGTTGGCTCGACTGGCAGGGCTACCTGCTGGGTCCGCTGGGCCTGGGTGGCCGGACGGGTGCCTGGGCCGCCTCGAACATCGGCGTGCTGGTCGCGCTGGTGCTGGCCTTCGCGGCGGGTCTGCCGATCGCGATGCGCGCCGCCCGCGATGACGTCGCCTGAGGCAGGCAATTTCTCACCGCGTCGCCACAGCGGCCGCTAACGTGTCGCCATGACGACCCTCCTGCCCGAGATCGGCCTGGCCAGCAGCGAGCGCAGCACGCTGGATGAGTTCCTGGACTTCTACCGCGCTGTCGCCCGCCGCAAGGCCGAGGGCCTGTCGGACGAGCAGTTGCGCCAGCGGCTTCCCGGACACCCGTCCACCATGAGCATCGGTGCGATCATCAAGCACCTCGCCAGCGTCGAGACCTGGTGGGCACGCGGCTGCTTCGCCGGGCTCGACGTCGAGGAGCTGGACGAGCCCTGGCGCACTGGCTGGCAGCGAACCGAGGGCGACTGGGAGTGGGAGGCAGAAGGCGATCGCGCCGCCGACCTGTTGGAGTGGTTCGACCGGGCGGTGGCGAACGCCCGGGCGACCTTCGCCGCCGCGGACCTGGACGCGCTGGGGGTTCGCGCGTCCCGCGAGCCCGGCGAGGGCAGCTACAGCCTGCGCTGGATCCTGGTGCACCTGATCGAGGAGTACGCCCGCCACGTCGGCCACCTGGACCTGCTGCGTGAGCTGGCCGACGGGGTCATCGGCGACTGACTGGCGTCGGCCGTCACCCAGCCGAAAACCTGTGTTGCCCGTCAGGCTGGGGCCGCTAGCCTCGCGTCCATGATTGCGCTGACCCGTCTGGACCCCACTGGCACCGACCGCGAGGCCCTGGTCCAGTTCATCGTCAAAAACCAGTGGCCCTTCCATGTCCTGGTCCGACGCACCACCGATCAGGTGCGCGAGTCGATCGACCAGGGCGCCTTCCGCGACGACGCGTGCGACACCTATTGGGTCGAGCACGACGAGCTGGGACGAATCGGCATCATACGTTTCGAGGACCTCGACGATCCCACTCCCCTGTTCGACCTCCGGCTTGCGGAGGCATTCCGGGGACGGGGTCTCGGCGTCGAGGTGCTGCGCGCTGCCACCGACCATGTCTTCACCGTTATGGAACACGTCCACCGATTCGAGGGGCACACCCGCGCGGACAACCTCCCGATGCGCATGACTTTCGAGCGTGCCGGCTGGGTGCAGGAGGCTCACTACCGGCAGGGCTGGCCCACCGGTGATGGACGCCACCTCGACAGCGTCGCCTACGCCGTGCTGCGGTCGGACTGGGAGAACTGCACGAGGACTCCCGCCCACCTCGGGTGCCCGGCACCCTGACCCCGTGTGCCGAGCTTCATCGTTGGGGAAACTGCGCTCCACCGGTGGTAGGCGAGTTTCCCCAACGATTCACGGCTCGATTCAAGAGCGCTTGATGGAGGCGATCTTCTTCCCGCGAGCCAGCTCGTCGACCAGCTTGTCCATCCAGCGGATCTGCTGCATCAGCGGGTCCTCGATCTGTTCGACGCGCATCCCGCAGATCAGACCGGTGATCTTGCCGGTGTTCGGGTTCAACGCCGGTGCCTTGGCGAAGAATTCCCGCAGGGTCCGTCCGTCATCGACGGCGTCCTGCAACCCGGCCTCGTCATATCCGGTGAGCCAGCCGATCAGGTCGTCCAGCTCGGCGCGCGTTTTGCCCTTGCGCTCGACCTTCGTGACGTACAGGGCATGGATGTCGCCGAAGGGGTAGGTGAAGACCCGCTCGCTCACCGAAGAGGCTCCGCAGGGCCCGGCCCATGCACCGGCTCTGCCGGATGGTGCTCATACAGCCAGGTCAGCGTGGTCTCCCAGGCCCCCTCGCTGGACACCTGGTGGTGGAAGAGCGGGTTCGGGTTGTCGAAGGCGTGCCCGGCACCCGGCCAGGAGCAGAACTCGGCATTGTCGCCGGTGGTGACCACCTCGGCGATGTGGCGGGCCTGCGCGAAGGGGATGTAGGCGTCCTTCTCCCCGAAATGGTGCAGGGACGGGACGTCGACGACCGGGATGGTGTCCACCAGCTGGGGCAACGCGGAACCGTAGTAGCTCACCAGCGCGTCGGGGCGCTCGTCACCCTCGGCACCCGAGGAAGCCGCGTAGGCCAGGCCGCCGCCGTAGCAGAAGCCCATCAGGCCCACCCGGCCGCCGGTCTCGGCGTGCGTGCGCAGGGCTGCGACACAGGCGCGGATGTCGGCGACCGTGTCGTCCCAGGGGTTGGCGCCCATCATCTCCGTCGCCTTCGGGAGCGCGTCCGGTTCGTCGTCCCCCACGACTCCCCCGCCGATGCGCCAGTAGAGGTTCGGGACGAGCACCGTCCAGCCCTCGTCGGCCAGGTCGGCCGCGCGCTGCAGGATGTAGTTGGAGACGCCGAAGATCTCGTGCACCACGACGATCCCGGCGCCGTGGCCGAGCTTGGGCAGGAAGAGCTTGCCGGGAATCGACCCGTCGGCGACCTCGACGGTCTGTTCGGTCATGGTGACGTTGGTCTTGGCCTGCCAGGCGCGGGGAACGATGCTCACCGGGGCATCATGCCTTGTCCGCGGCGGCGCTGTCGACGGACTCGCTGTCGATGGACGCCCTGTCGACGAGCTTGGTCACCAGGGCCTCCTGGTCGGCGTCGGTCCAGCCGTGGGCGCGCAACTACCCGTCCACTCCCCCATAGGTCTGGTCCACGGCGTCCATCAGCATCTCCATCGTCTCGGCCGGGGTGGTCTGGTCCTTGATGGTCTGGCCGGCCAGGTCGGCGGCATAGGTGCGCGAGGTGGAGAGGCGCTCGAAGATCTTCTCGATCACCTGGTTGGTCGCGTCGTAGTCGGCGATGACGACCTCGCGCGGGACGCCGACGGCCGACAGCGCAAGTGCGGTGATGGTCCCGGTGCGGTCCTTGCCCGCGGCGCAGTGGACGACCACGGCGCCGTCCGCGGCGGCAATGGCACGCAGGGCGCGGATGACATTGTCGGGACGGCGGTCCAGGTAGCCGAGGTAGTGGCGGGCCAGGGGCTCCTCATGCCCGTTCTCCGCGCGAGACGCGTCGTGCCAGGTGCCCTGCCAGGGAAAGACGGGATCGTTCGAGTCGTCCTCGTCGTCCGGGATGCCCGTCTCGTCGGACTCCTCCGGGTACATGGTCAACTCGTGGAAGCTGAGGCCGGGCTTGTCGGCCAGCGGGCCCGGGCCAGTGGAGGCGCGCTCAACGTTGGTGCGCAGGTCGACGATGTCGGTGACACCCAACTCGTCCACGAGGCGCCGGACCGAATCGGGCGACAGGTCCTGCAGGTTGTCGCTGCGCAGGTAGGTGTTTGCGCGGATGCGTCCGCCGCTGGCCACTGGCTGCCCACCCAGGTCACGCATGTTCACGACGCCGGGCAGGGTGATCCAGGTGGGTTCGTAGGCCATGCGCCCAACCTACAAGGGGCTGTGGAACAGCCGGTGAACGGGTCAGCGCACCAGCCGACGACGGCATCCCTCTGCCACGGCGGCGGTCCGGTTGTCGACTCCCAGCTTGGCGAACAGGTGGGCCAGATGGGTCTTGACGGTCGACTCGCTGATGAACAGTTCCTTGGCCAGCTGCCGGTTTGACGCCCCCTGCGCCAGTGCCGCCAGGATCTCCAGTTCGCGGGGGCTGAGTTGGTCATCGGGACGGATCGCGCGCGCCACCACGCGTGCCTGCACCGACGACGACAGGGCCGGGCTGGTGGGCTCGGCGCGTTCGATCGCGGCCACCAGTTCCTCGACCGGGGAGTCCTTGAGCATGTAGCCGGACGCGCCAGCGGCCAGGGCGTCGAGGATGTCTGCGTCCGCGTCGAAGGTCGTCAGCACCACCACCCGGACGTCTGGGTGGCGGGCCAGGATCGTCCGGGTGGCAGCGACCCCGCCCTCGCCGGTGCCCAGGTTGAGGTCCATCAAGACGACATCGACGCCCTCTTCGGTGGTGACCAGCCGGTCGACGAGCGCGACGGCCTCTGCGGCGGTGCCAGCCTCTCCTGCGACCTGGATCCCCGGACGGGCGGACAGCAGCGCGACCAGTCCCCCGCGGACGATGGCATGATCGTCGACGACCGCCACGCGCGTCATGCTGCCTCCTGCGGAAGCACCAGGCCGACCGTGGTGCCGGCGCCTGGCTCCGACTCCACCGACATGGCGCCACCCGCCGACTCGACGCGACGCCGAAGGGCCCGCAGGCCGAAACCCGGGCTGGTGGCCGGGTCGAAGCCTCGTCCGTCGTCGGCCACGTCGAGGGTCACCTCGTCCGGCAGATGGGTCAACGTCACGACGCAACGGCTGGCCGCGGCATGCCGGACGACATTCGACAGCAGGGAGCTGGCCGCGAGCACCAGCAACTGCGCCCGTTCGGTGGGCAGCAGCCTTTCGACACCCTCGACCCGGCACTCAACCTGGACTGGCTGGCCCATCGCGGTGGCCTGTCGTCCAGCTGCCGCGGCGGCCGCACGGACGCGGTCGGTGACCGTGGAACCCTCGTCCCCGGCTCGGACGATGTCCCGAGCGACGGCCAGGTTCTCCCGAGCGGTGCGCTCGATCTCTGGCAGCACCTCAGCGCTACCCTGCCGGGCCAGCAGCACGATGGCATTCAGACCCTGCGCGATGGTGTCGTGCACCTCGGCGGCCAGCCGTTCCCGCTCCTGCACGGAGGCACGCGTCAGTGCGTCGGCCCGCAGCCACGCGACCACACGGTGAACCCCCACGGCGAACAGGGCAGCCAAGGCCGGGCCGAGCAGTGCGCCGAGTGTCCAGGGGCCACCGCGCAACAGGGGCAGGGCACCGCACCAGACCACCATCATGGCCACCAACAGCAATGACCACGGCGCCGCGACGATGAACACGACGAGGAAGAACAAGGGGAAGGCCAACCAGACGAAACCCGGTCCGCTCAGGCAGGCGATCGCCCACACCAGCACCAGGGCGGTGATCCAGACCAGGCCCGCACGACGGTCCCGGGCCCGGGTCGGCCGTGATGCCTGCCAACCGATGCCGCCGGCATAGACGATCGCGACCGCCGCCGCAGACGCCCACACTCGCGCCCGGTGGTCGTCGGAAAGACTGACGACGACGCCCACCCCGAGCAGCACCACGAAGGCGGCATGCATCGCGCGGCGAACCAGGGCGCCGGCGGACTCGGGGTGGGCGTACATCCCGTTCAGCCTAGGGCCGGGCGTGCGCCGGGCGCGAACGCTGGGCATCGTCCGTTGTGATGATCCCGACGACGTCCCTTCGACGCCGGGGACGGTCCGGGAGCGCTGATGGCGCTGGTCGTTCTGGCGGCTGGACTGGTTGCCATGTTCCTCGCAACCCGTGACATCCGCTTCGCCAGGGGACGATTCGCGCTGATGACCACCGTCGTCGCGCTCGTCACCGTGCTGCTCGTCCTGCTGTCGTCCCTCACCCGTGGCCTCGGTGCCCAGAACACGTCCGCGCTCGACTCCTTGCCCGGGCAGTCGGTGCTCCTGTCTCCCACCGGCGACCAGATCTCCTGGGACGACTCGGTGATCGAACCCGCCACCGTCACCCGGCTCACCGGCGCCCAACCCGTCCGACCCCTGGTCGTGACCCGCGCTCGGATGGAACTGGACGGACGGACCGGTTCGGTCGTCGTGCTGGGCAGCGACGCAAACCACCCGGCCGGGACCGTGGCCTTGGGCCGGAGCACTGCGGAGGACCTCGGCGCCGAGGTTGGCTCGACCCTGGAGCTCAACGGCACCCGCCTGCGGGTCGCAGCCGTGGACGACGACCTGTCCTGGTCGCACCAAGCCGTGGCGTGGACGAGCGTCGCGGACGCCAATGCCATCGGCCACCTGCCCGCCGGACAGGCCACTGCACTGCTCGTCGATGGCGACGTCGAGCTGACCGGCTCCGGCCTGGTCGAACTCTCCCGTACGGACGCCATCGCCGCCCTGCCCGGCTACTCGTCCGAGCACGGCTCGCTGGTCACCATCCAGGGCTTCCTGTACGGGGTCAGCGGACTTGTCGTGCTGGCCTTCCTGAGCGTCT
>DGKN01000125.1 GCA_002387005.1 Propionibacteriaceae bacterium UBA4569 | reverse complement strand
GGCGCCCATCGCCGAGGCGGCTGGCCGGATCAAGGTCGAGGAGGGTGATCGTTCGCGCAAGCTCATCCTGGTGCGGGACGACGGCCAGGAGGACCTTGAGTACCCCGTGGCACGCCGCGCCCGTCTTGAGTTCGAGGACGCCAATGGCGTCAAGCACTCGATCAAGGACGGGATGCACGTCGAGGCAGGCCAGCAGTTGACCGCCGGCACGATGGACCCGCAGGACGTCCTGCGCGTCCGCGGTGTGCGCAAGGTGCAGGAGCACCTGGTGGAGGAGGTCCAGCGCGTGTACCGCACGCAGGGCGCCCCGATCCACGACAAGCACATCGAGATCATCATTCGCCAGATGCTGCGCCGCGTCACGGTCATCGACTCGGGCGAGACGAAGATGATGCCGGGTGAGCTGGTCGACCGTGCGACCTACGAGAGCCACAACCGCCAGGCTCTCGCGGAGGGTGTCAAGCCCGCCGAGGGCCGTCCGGTGCTGATGGGCATCACCAAGGCCTCGCTGGCGACCGAGTCCTGGCTGTCCGCTGCCTCCTTCCAGGAGACCACCAAGGTTCTCACCGACGCGGCGATCCACGGCAAGTCCGATTCGCTGCTCGGCCTGAAGGAGAACGTCATCCTCGGCAAGCTGATCCCGGCTGGTACCGGTCTCGACCGCTACCGCAACATCCGGGTGGAGCCCACCGCGGAGGCGAAGGCCACTGCGTTCACCATGAGCTACGACCCATTCGACTACGACTTCGGGTCGGGTACGGGTGCCGCGGTTCCGCTGGAGGACCTGGACTTCGGCGACATGCGCTGACGAAGCACGCAGTCTGGCACCGGGGGTGCGTCNNCAGCCGGCAGCCGGCAGCCGGTCCACGCCTTGGGGCGCGAGGACTTCGACCGCTGGGGCGGTACTCCGATGCACGCTGCCGGACGGCTGGATGGGGGAGAGCCTGGCCACCCTCGGGGCGGATCTCCACCTGGCCGTGGTGAGGCTCCCGATGGCGCATCGGAGCGGTCGAACTGCAGGTCAGCGACCCCGCTTTCCCTGCTCGACCTTCAAGGCTGTGGCGGCGCGCCTTGCATGGCTCAAGGAGCTCACCGTCGCCGGTGGTTCGGGTACCTACCTGCTGCGGCGTGCTCCTCGCGGCGGGAACCAACCCGAGCTTCCGCTGCGAGTAGAGGAGCGGCGCGCGCCCGCGTTTTGACCGACGGGCGTCCAGCGCGTAGATTTGGCCCCTGTGCTCGATTGAATCGAGCCATTGTGCGTGCCCTGGCGAAGGGGTCGGCTTCCTAAACGTTGCGAGGAGGCTGGCGCCGGTGCGGAGTTCGCACGGCAGGAACCAGCACACGCACGCGGATAAACGGTGGTCCGCGGCGGGGAGGCAGGGGCCTGCACGCCAGGGATGACCATCCAGACAACGAAAGAGATACCAGCCGGTGCCTACCATCCAGCAGTTGGTCCGCAAGGGCCGCACTGACAAGGTCAGCAAGAACAAGACCCCCGCGCTCAAGGGCTCGCCCCAGCGCCGCGGCGTGTGCACGCGCGTGTACACCACCACCCCCAAGAAGCCGAACTCGGCGCTCCGCAAGGTTGCCCGTGTCCGCCTCTCCTCCGGTGTCGAGGTGACCGCCTACATCCCCGGTGTGGGCCACAACCTGCAGGAGCACTCGATGGTGCTCGTCCGCGGTGGACGAGTGAAGGACCTTCCCGGCGTTCGCTACAAGATCATCCGCGGCTCCCTCGACACCCAGGGTGTCAAGGGCCGCAAGCAGGCTCGCAGCCGCTACGGCGCGAAGAAGGAGAAGTAATGCCTCGCAAGGGTCCGGCGCCCAAGCGCCCCGTGATGGTCGACCCGGTCTACGGGTCTCCGCTGGTTTCGCAGCTCGTCAGCAAGATCCTGCTGGACGGCAAGAAGACCACGGCGCAGGACATCGTCTACACCGCCCTGGAGGGCACGCGTGAGAAGACTGGTGTCGATCCGGTGCAGACGCTCAAGCGCGCGCTCGACAACATCAAGCCTGCCCTCGAGGTGAAGTCCCGCCGCGTCGGTGGCGCCACCTACCAGGTGCCGATCGAGGTCAAGCCGGCCCGCGGAACCACGCTGTCGATGCGTTGGCTGGTCAGCTACTCCCGCGCCCGTCGTGAGAAGACGATGGCCGAGCGCCTCATGAACGAGATCCTGGATGCCAGCAACGGCCTGGGTGCTTCGGTCAAGAAGCGCGAGGACACGCACAAGATGGCCGAGGCCAACAAGGCCTTCGCTCACTACCGCTGGTGACTCCCGGTTGCCCCAGTGCCTAGGGCACTGGGGCAACACCACGTCCGGGCCGGTAGAATGCCTGCCCGGACGCACCCATGTTCAACACACGAAGAGATTGAGGTTGAAGCCACGTGGCCATCGACTTGAAGATTGACCTGGCCAAGGTCCGCAACATCGGCATCATGGCCCACATCGACGCCGGCAAGNNTCAACATCATCGACACCCCCGGCCACGTGGACTTCACGGTTGAGGTCGAGCGTTCGCTGCGCGTCCTCGACGGCGCCGTCGCCGTCTTCGACGGTGTCGCCGGCGTCGAGCCCCAGTCGCAGACCGTGTGGCGTCAGGCCAGCAAGTACGGCGTGCCCCGTATCTGCTACATCAACAAGCTCGACCGCACCGGTGCCTCCTTCGACCACTGCGTCAAGACCATCCGCGAGCGGCTCAACGCGACCCCCGCCATCACCCAGCTCCCGATTGGCGCCGAGGCTGACTTCATCGGCATCGTCGATCTGGTCGAGATGAACGCCAAGGTCTATCGCGGCGAGACCGGCCTGGGCGAGATGTACGACGTCGAGGAGATCCCGGCCGACATGCTCGACGCGGCCCAGCTGGCCCGCCAGGAGCTGCTCGAGGTCGCGGCCGAGGCCGACGACGACCTGATGGAGCTCGTGCTGGAGGGCGAGGAGCCCACCGTCGAGATGCTGAAGGCCGCGCTCCGCAAGGGCGTGCTGGGCAATCTGTTCAACGTCATCGTGTGCGGGACCTCGTTCAAGAACAAGGGTGTGCAACCCCTGCTCGATGCGGTCGTCGACTACCTGCCGTCGCCCCTCGACGTCCCGGCCATCGAGGGCTTCAAGCCCGGCGACGAGTCGACCGTCCTGGAGCGTCACCCCAGCAATGACGATCCGCTGTCGATCCTGGCCTTCAAGATCGCGGCCGATCCCCACCTGGGCAAGCTGACCTTCATCCGCGTCTACTCCGGCGTCCTGCAGGCCGGCACCCAGGTGCTGAACGCCACCAAGGGCAAGAAGGAGCGCATCGGCAAGATCTACCAGATGCACGCCAACAAGCGTGAGGAGATCGACGCCATCGGCGCCGGCATGATCTGCGCGGTCATGGGCCTCAAGGACACCACCACCGGTGAGACCCTGTGCGACCCGGCCAACCCGATCATCCTCGAGTCGATGGAGTTCCCGAACCCCGTCATCGAGCAGGCCATCGAGCCGAAGACGAAGTCGGACCAGGAGAAGCTGTCGATCGCCATCCAGCGACTGGCGGAGGAGGACCCGACCTTCCGCGTCCACACGGACGAGGAAACCGGCCAGACCATCATCGCGGGCATGGGTGAGCTGCACCTCGAGGTGCTGATCGACCGCATGAAGCGCGAGTTCAAGGTCGAGGCCAACATCGGCAAGCCCCAGGTGGCCTACCGCGAGACGCTGCGCCGCCCTGTGCAGAAGGTCGATTACACGCACAAGAAGCAGTCGGGTGGTTCGGGTCAGTATGCCAAGGTGATCGTTGACCTGGAGCCGCTGGAACCGGGCTCGGGCTACGAGTTCGTCAACGGTGTCACCGGTGGCCGCATCCCCAAGGAGTACATCCCCGCCGTCGACGCCGGCATCAAGGACGCCATGCAGTTCGGCGTGCTGGCCGGTTACCCGGTCGAGGACATCCGCGTGACCCTGACCGACGGGGCCTACCACGACGTCGACTCCTCCGAGATGGCGTTCAAGATCGCCGGCTCGATGGTCTTCAAGGAAGNNCTGGAGCCCATGATGGCCGTCGAGGTGACCACGCCCGAGGACTACCTGGGCACCGTCATCGGCGACCTCAACGCTCGTCGTGGCCACATCCAGAGCATGGACGAACTGCACGGCAACCGCGTGGTGCGCGCGCTCGTGCCGCTGTCGGAGATGTTCGGCTACGTGGGTGACCTGCGGTCCAAGACCTCGGGCCAGGCCTCGTACTCGATGGAGTTCGACTCCTACGGTGAAACCCCGAAGACGGTCTCGGATGAGATCATCGCGAAGGCCCGCGGCGGCGAGTGATCGCCACAGGCTGAAGCTTGACGACGGGTCGGCCGCGGTTCGCGGCCGACCCTTCGTCGGTCCATGACGGGAACCGGTTTGACTACTGGCACGCCGTGGACAAAACTTGGACGGGTATCCCTGAACGCCTCGGCGAATGGGGTCCGACCACAAGACCGACGTGGGGGAGTGGTCCCCGACGTTCCACCACAGTTCTCATGCGAACCGCGCATGCTGACATTCATGAAGGAGCCCCAGTGGCAAAGGCCAAGTTCGAGCGGACC
>DGKN01000219.1 GCA_002387005.1 Propionibacteriaceae bacterium UBA4569 | reverse complement strand
CGGCCCGGCCGGGGCACCTCCTGGCAGCAGACCCTCTGGCAGCGAGGGCTCCGGCCAGGGCTTGCGCTCGGCCTTCTCGGTGGCGGCGTGCCGCGGTGGCACCGCGAGCCGCATCACGTCCGCGAAGCTCCCGGCGCAGTGGTCAGNNGTTCCGCGGAGACCACCTTGCCCAGCGGAGACAGGCGTCCGTCGACATCGGTGCTGGTCGGACGTTCGACGATGAAGCCGTCGCGCTGTTGCCCGGCGAAGCGCGTCCGCACCCGGGCGCCGACCACGGCGTCCGCCTCATCGGTTGGTGCGACCTCGTAGTCGAAGAAGCGGTCCAGGTGCGGCAATGGGACGTCGAGGGCCACCCGCGCGATGCCCCGCGCGGGTGGGGCCCCCGCCAGCAACGCGTCCTGTGACTCCATGGCCTCGATGCTAGGCGGTGGCCCCGACAACTCCTCCACAGGCTCGGGGGCGGTTGTTGCGCGCTCGGGGAACGTTCGGGGCACCAGGTTCGGGGAACGAAGTGGTCGCTATCGTGTCCGCGTGAATGACTTCTCCGACGACGACACCCGCCGGCTGCTGGGCTACCTGGGTGTCGCACTGGTCGCCGGAGGCGCCACCGTCACCGACGCCGAGGCCGACGTGAAACTCGTCGGACGACACCTTGGCTACTCCAATGTCCAGGTCAGCGCGCTGCCGACCACCGTCATGCTCTCCCTCACCTCCGGCGGCCCCGCATCGATCGAGCGCAATGAAGGGCCATTCCGGCTCGACCAGTCCTATGCCGCCGCCGAGGTGCGCCAGCAGTTGATGGCCGGACGCCTGACCGTCGCTCAGGCCGTCGCCCGGCTCGCGCAGATCCGCCGCAAGCCGCACACCTACGGCGTGTGGGCGAGCTACTGGGGCAACATGCTGGTGGCGCTGGGCATCTGTCTGGTCATGCAGCCCGGTTGGACGAATGTCGCGCTGGTCGCTGGTTGTTCCCTGCTCGTCACCCTGCTCACCCGCCTGTCAGCACGGCACGCGCTGCTGGCTGCCCTGCTGCCCGTCGTCGCCACCTTGGCCGTGTCGCTCATCATCCTGTGGTGCACCCAACAGGGCTGGATCGACGGACCCCTGCGCACGCTGATCTGCCCGGTCGCCATCCTGCTGCCAGGCGCCCTGTTGTCCACCGCGATGGCCGAACTGGCCACCGGAGCGATGGTCTCCGGCGGTGCCCGGGCGGCCTTCGGCCTGGTTCAGCTGCTGTTGGCAGCCCTGGGTACGGTCTCCGCGGCACTGCTGCTCGGCTTTCCCTCCGCCCAACTGACCAACCTGCGCATCGACGAGCTCGGTTGGTGGGCTCCCCCGCTGGGCGTCGCCGCGATCGCCTTCGGCATCTGCTGGTCGGAGGCACTCCCGATGCGGATGCTCACCTATGTCGCGCCCGTCCTGGTGGCCACCTACGTCGCCCAGGCCAACGGACAGCACCACTGGCCGACCGTTCCGGTGGGTGCCTTCGCCGGCGGCGCGATCGCCAGCTTCCTCGCCAGCTGGATCGAGACGCGGTTCGACGTCCCCCGCCTGATCGTCTTCCTGCCGTCCTTCTGGCTGCTCGTCCCCGGGACGCTCGGCCTGCTCGGCATCACCTCCGTCGGGCTGGGAACGGGACAGACCCAGAGCCTCGTCGCGGTCCTGGTGCTCGTCGCGGCGATTGCCCTGGGTCTGCTCGTGGGTACTGCCTTCTCGCTCCCCGTGAGACGGCTGGCCAGCCTCAGATTGCGGCTCGCAGCGCCTCGACCCGGTCGGTCCGCTCCCAGTTCATCCCGGGCAGTTCACGGCCGAAGTGGCCGTAGGCAGTGAAGGTCGAGTAGCGGGTGTTGAGCAGATCCAGGTCACGCACGATCGCGGCCGGGCGCAGGTCGAAGACGTCCAGCACGGCGGCCTTGATCTTCTCCTCGTCGAACTTCGCGGTACCGAAGGTGTCGATGTAGAAACCAACCGGGGCAGCCTTGCCGATGGCATAGGCCACCTGCACCTCGCAGCGGTCGGCCAGCTCGGCCGCGACGACGTTCTTGGCCACCCAGCGCATCGCATAGGCAGCGGAACGGTCAACCTTGGACGGGTCCTTGCCGGAGAAGGCACCGCCACCGTGGCGGGCCATGCCGCCGTAGGTGTCGACGATGATNNCGATGATCTTGCGGCCGGTCACGCCCGCGTCGCCCATCGGCCCGCCAATGACGAACTTGCCGGTGGGGTTGACGTAGGTCTTGATGCCCTCGGTGGTGAGCTCGTAGCGCGCCAGCACCGGATCGATGACGTGCTTGAGCAGGTCGGGGGTGATGGTGCGCTCGATCGAGGTGCCCTCAGCGTGCTGCGTGGAGACGACGATCGTGTCCACGCCCACCGGGCGTCCGTCCTGGTCGTAGTCGATGGTCACCTGGGTCTTGCCGTCGGGACGCAGGTAGTCCAGCGTGCCATCCTTGCGGACCTGCGTGAGCTGCTCCGAGAGGCGGTGCGCCAGGTCGATCGGCAGCGGCATCAGCGAGGAGGTCTCGCGGCACGCGTAACCGAACATCAGGCCCTGGTCGCCGGCACCCTGCAGGTCAAGCTCATCGCCAGAGCCCTCACGGTTCTCGTAGGCCTTGTCAACGCCCTGGGCGATGTCGGGCGACTGGGAGCCGATGGCGACGGTGACGCCGCATGAGCGCCCGTCGAAGCCCTTCTCGGACGAGTCGTAGCCGATGTCGAGGACGGTTTGACGGGCCAAGCCATTGATGTCGGCGTAGGCCTCGGTGGTCACCTCGCCGGCGACGACGACCAGGCCGGTGGTGACGAGGGTCTCGACGGCGACGCGCGAAGTGCGGTCCTGTTCGAGCATGGCGTCGAGGACGGCATCGCTGATGGCGTCGGCGACCTTGTCGGGATGTCCCTCGGTGACTGATTCCGAGGTGAACAGTCTGCTCACGGTGGTACTCCTTCTGCGGGGCGAAGAGCCCTGCGGTACGGCCCCCTCGGCGAGGGGGCCTGGTGTGTTTTCACATCGGGCGACAAGCCCGACCACTGGCCCCTGGCGGGGCGCTACCCCTGGCGGGGCGTTCTGGGGACGAGCCGCTGGGCGGCTGCGTCGATGATCGCGGCGGCGGCCGCGGACTTGGAACCGGTCACGGCGGACAGGGGTCCATCGGCACCGAGCACGACCACGCTGGTGGTCGCCAGCCCGAAGACCTTCCCGCCGGAGACGTCGTTGAGCACCAACAGGTCGCAGCCCTTGTGGGCGAGCTTGGCGCGTCCCGCCTCGATCAGCTCTTCCCGTTCGGGCGCGGTCTCGGCCGCGAAGCCGACCAGCACCTGCCCATCCGGCTTGGAGGCGGCCAGACCGGCCAGCACGTCGGGCGTCTGGACGAGGTCCAGGTCCAACCCGCCATCGCCGTTCTTCTTGATCTTGGTGTCGCTGGCCTGCGCAGGGGTGAAATCGGCAGGAGCGGCGGCCATGATCACCACGTCCGCGTCCCGTGCGAGACCGATCACGGCGTCGCGCAGGTCTGTTGTGCTGGAGACCCGCTCGATCATCACCCCGCTGGGCAGTTCGGTCTCGACGTGGGCCGCAACCAGGGTCACCTCGGCACCCCGCAGTGCGGCCTCGCGGGCCAGGGCAACGCCCATCAGGCCCGAGGACGAGTTGCCGAGGAAGCGGACCGGGTCGAGGTACTCGCGCGTGCCGCCGGCGGAGATGACGACGCGACGTCCGCTCAGGTCCCGTTCGGCCGCCTTGTGGGCAACGTCCGCGCCACCC
>DGKN01000221.1 GCA_002387005.1 Propionibacteriaceae bacterium UBA4569 | reverse complement strand
GTACTCACCGTCGGTGACGTAGGCGCCGAAGCGTCCGTCCTTCACCAGCACCGGGTTTCCCGAGACCGGGTCGGGCCCGAGTTCCTTCAGCGGCGCCGCCGCAGCCGCGCGTCCACGCTGCTTGGGCTGGGCGTAGATCGCCAGCGCCTCGTCCAGCGTGATGTCGAAGATCTGGCTCTCGCTGGCCAGCGAGCGCGAGTCGGTGCCCTTCTTGAGGTATGGGCCGTAGCGTCCGTTCTGCGCGGTGATCTCGACGCCCTCGGCGTCGGTGCCGACCACGCGCGGCAGGCTCATCAGCCGCAGCGCCTGCTCCAGCGTCACGTCGTCCACGCTCATCGTCTTGAACAGCGAACCGGTGCGCGCCTTGACGCCCTTCGGGGAGTCCTCGGGCAGCACCTCGGTGACATACGCGCCGAAACGGCCATTGCGCGCCACGATCGGGTTGTGGTTNNCGGGTTCTCCAGCAGCTGCTTGGCGTGCTCCAGGGTCAGCTCGTCCGGCGGCAGTTCGTCGGCGACATTCGCGCGGCGTCCCTGCTCGTCCTCGACATAGGTGCCGTAGCGCCCCACCCGGACGTTGACCTGGTCATCCACCTCACCGATCGGGAAGGTCGACAGCTCGCGGGCGTCGATGTCGCCCAGGTGGTTGACCAGCTGGTACAGGCCCTCGCGGCCGTTGGGGGCCAGCTCGGAACCCTCGGCGGCGGGCGTGGTGTCTGCCTCGGGCTGGCCCGAGCGGGCACCCCAGTAGAACTCGTTGAGCACCTGTAGGCGCTTCAGGTTGCCGTTGGCGATCTCATCGAGGTCGCTCTCCATCGCGGCGGTGAAGGTGTAGTCGACCAGCTTGGGGAAGTGCTCCTCCAGCAGCCGGGTCACCGCGAAGGCCAGCCAGGTCGGCACCAGCGCGGAGCCCTTCTTGAAGACATAGTCACGCGCGGTGATCGTGCGGATGATCGAGGCGTAGGTGGACGGACGCCCGATCTCCAGCTCCTCGAGCTTCGCGACCAGCGAGGGCTCGGTGTAGCGGGCCGGGGGACGCGTCTCGTGACCGGCCGCGTTCAGCTTCGCGGCACTCAGCTGCTGGCCCTCGGCGAGCTTCGGCAGGCGCGCCTGCTCGTCGTCGCCGCCGTCGTCCGGCTCGTCGGAGCCCTCGACATAGGCCTTGAGGAAGCCGTGGAAAGTGATGGTGCGCCCCGACGCGGTGAAGCCGGCGGTGGTGACCTGCTGGCCGGCGACCTCGGCGCCGACCGGCGCCTCGATCTTCACCGTCAGGCTGTGGCCCTTGGCGTCGGTCATCTGGGAGGCGATGGTGCGCATCCAGATCAACTCGTACATTCGGAACTGGTCGCCGCGAAGGCCTGTCTGGGCAGGGGTGCGGAAGGTCTCACCGGCGGGACGGATGGCCTCGTGCGCCTCCTGGGCGTTCTTCACCTTGGAGGTGTACACGCGCGGCTTGTCGGGCACGTAGTCGTGGCCGAAGAGCTGCTCGGCCTGCTGGCGGGCCGCCTGGATGGCCTGGCCCGAGAGCGTCACCGAGTCGGTACGCATGTAGGTGATGAAGCCGCCCTCGTAGAGCTCCTGGGCGACGCTCATCGCGCGCTGGGCGCTCATGCCGAGCTTGCGACCGGCCTCCTGCTGCAGGGTCGTGGTGCGGAAGGGGGCGTAGGGCTTGCGGGTGTAGGGACGCTGCTCAACCGAGGTGACGGTGAACTGCTTGCCCTGCAGCGTTTCACGCAACGTTGCGGTGGCGGCCTCGTCCAGGACGAGGGTGTTGCGTGAGCTCAGCGAACCGGTGGCGTCGAAGTCACGTCCGGCGGCGACCCGATGGCTGTCCAGGGTCGTCAGGCGAGAGCTGAACTGGCGGGGCTCGGCGGACGCGCCGGCGTCCAGGATCGCCTCGAGGTCCCAGTAGGAGGCGGCGCGGAAGGCGATGCGTTCGCGCTCCCGGTCGACGACCAGACGGGTGGCGACCGACTGCACGCGTCCGGCCGACAGGCGTGGCATGACCTTCTTCCACAGCACCGGTGACACCTCGTAGCCGTAGAGGCGGTCGAGGATGCGGCGGGTCTCCTGCGCGTCGACCAGGTCGAGGTCGAGGTCGCGGGTGTTCTCCACGGCGTCGGTGATGGCCTTCTTGGTGATCTCGTGGAAGACCATCCGCTTGACCGGCACCTTCGGCTTCAGTTCCTGCAGCAGGTGCCACGCGATAGCCTCGCCCTCGCGGTCACCGTCGGTGGCCAGGAGCAGCTCGTCGGAGTTCTTCAGGTCGTCCTTGAGCTTCTTGATCGTCGCCTTCTTGTCGGCGTTGACGACGTAGATGGGCTCGAAGTCGGCCTCGACATTGACGCCGGTGCGCGCCCACTTCTCACCCTTGAACTTGGCCGGCACCTCCGAGGCACCACCGGGCAGGTCACGGACGTGACCGCGCGAGGATTCCACGATGTAGCCGTCGCCGAGGTAGCCCTGGATCTTGGTCGCCTTGGTGGGCGACTCGACGATCACGAGCCGGCGGGTGCTGGGTGCCATGGTTGCAATGCCTTCGCTGCTGGGTGCTGTCCGGTCAAGGCCGGCTTGCCGGGCGACGGCGTCGAGATGGACCATCTCGATCGAACCGGGCCCGCGTGTGGTCATGGTAGCCGCCTGCGTCGACCGTCCGGTTCCGCCTCAGCCCAGCAGACCGTCGCGCAAGGCCTGGCGGATGCCCGGTTCGACGGATGCGACCAGTTCGGCCTCGTCGAGCTCGAGGATCTGCGCCAGGGCCGCCGTTATCTGGCCGAGGGCCAGGTCGCCATCGCAGGCTCCCAGGACGCCGCCCAGTGCGGTGTCGACCTCCATCGCGCGGCGCAGTCCCGCACCCGAGCGCAGGACGATGTGTTGCGGATCCTCCGCGCCGGGTTCGCCCAGCGCCTCCTGGGTGACGTGTGATGCGAGCTGCCAATTCCGGCCGAGCAGCTCGGCGGTTGGCAGCGCGGCATTCGTCCAGCACTGCTGGTGTTCGGCGATGGCGGCGCCCACGGGCTGGGAGACCTCATAGGGCCACGACTCGATGCGGACGATGGGTTCGGCGCGGTTGGCGCGGGTGACGGTGAGCCAGCCCATGCCGACCCCGACGATGCCGAGCTGGTCGAAGTAGTCCAGCCATTCGCGGTAGCGGGGCTCCCATTCGGGGCTGCCGGCCAGGCCCGCGTCGGTGAGCCAGACCTCGATGTAGTGGTGCACGTCCAGGCGTTCGCGCTCGACCACCCACAGGTCGCAACCGGGCGGCGCCCAGCTGGCAAGGCGGTCTTGCCAGGGCTGGTCGGCGGTGATGGCCCAGTTCCCGAGCACCTGCAGCGTCCCGCCGTCGGTGAGGTGGTCGACAGACTGGGTGATGATCGTGCGGACGAGTCCGTCGCCGGCAAGGGTGCCCTCGCGGTAGACGAGGCGCTCGCCCTCGGTGGTGGGTGGGCTCATCACATAAGGCGGATTGGTGACGACCAGGTCGAAGCGTTGCCCGGCGACCGGCTCGAACAACGATCCCGCGCGCACCTCGTATCCGGTCTGGTTCAGTTCGGCGGTGATGGCGGCCATCTGGAGGGCGCGCGGGTTGATGTCGGTGGCGACGACCCGGTCGGCGTGGGTGGCCAGGTGCAGGCTCTGGACCCCGCAGCCGGTGCCGAGGTCGAGCGCGGAGCCGACGTGCGTGGGGATGGTCATCTGGGTCAGGGAGCTGGACGCCGGGGAGACGCCGAGCACGTAGTCGGGACGGGTTCGGGTGACCACCTGGTCGAGTCCGGGGGTCAGGTCGCTGACGACCCAGGCGTCCAGCTCGGTGGCGTCGTCGGTGTCGGACCCCCCAGCGCCGGACCCCCCAGCCCCGGACCCCCCAGCGCCGGGGCCTTCGGCGCCGTACGGACGCACGTCGACCAGCGCGCGCACCTGCTCGTCCCCGACGGCGAGCAAGCCTGCGTCGACCAGGTTGTCGAGCGGAAGCGCA
>DGKN01000256.1 GCA_002387005.1 Propionibacteriaceae bacterium UBA4569 | reverse complement strand
CTGCGTGGGCTGGGGGCCGTGGACGAGACGGGACGGGCGACCGCGCGGGGCCGGGCGTTGGCGCTGTTGCCGGTGGAACCACGGGTGGGTAGGGCGTTGGTGGAGTGCGCCCCGGTGGTGGGACGTCGGCGGGCGGTGGAGGTGGTTGCCCTGTTGTCGGGGGACGAGCGCGTTGCTGGCGGNNTGCGGATGGTGGCGACCCACGATCCCAGAGCCTGTCGAGTGGTCACCGATGACGAAGCCGTCGCGCTGGTCGTCGGCTCCGCGTGGCCGGACCGGATCTCCCGTCGTCGTCCCGGCACCGATGACTACCTCACCGTCTCCGGGACCGGCGTTGCCCTGCCTCCCGATTCCAGGTTGAAGGGGGCCGAGTGGCTGGCCGTGGCGGAGGTCGCCCGGGTCGGTGAGCGAGCTGTCGTCCGCTCCGGGGCGATCGCTTCGCAGGACCTGGCTCAGCGGTGCGCGTCCGAGCTATTGGTGCGTGAGACCGTCGGACGCTTCACCGATGGTCGCGTGACGGCCCGCGTGGTGACCCGGCTGGGGGCGATCGAACTGACGTCGACCCCGGTCAGCGCAACCCCCGAGGTGGGTCGCGCTGCCGTGGCCGAAGCTCTGCGCACACAGGGATTGCGCGGAGTACTGGGCTGGCGTGAGGGCGTCGAGACGCTGCGCCGCAGGTTGGCGGTGCTGCACCACGCCCTCGGGGACCCGTGGCCGGCGATGGACGACGAGTCCCTGCTGGACAGGGCCGACGAGTGGCTGGCGCCGGAGCTTGACCGGCTGGCGCAAGGGGGTTCGGCGTCCTCGCTGGACCTGACCTCCGCGCTGCGTCGGCTGTTGCCTTGGCCGGCAGCGGCACGACTGGACGAGCTGGTGCCGGAGCGTATCGAGGTGCCCACGGGAGCGATGATCCGGTTGGACTACCCCGAAGACCCGGCCGACCGCGTCGTGCTCTCCGTCAAGCTGCAGGAGTGCTTCGGCATGGTCGACACCCCGCGGATCGTGGACGGACGGGTACCCGTCCTGATGCACCTGCTGTCGCCCGCCCAGCGTCCGTTGGCCGTGACCGACGACCTCGCATCCTTCTGGACGAATGCCTACCCGAGCGTCCGGGCCGAGAACCGTGGCCGATACATCAAGCACCCGTGGCCAAAGGACCCGCTCACCGCGCCCCCGCGTCGGGGCACCACCAGATCAGGGCGATAGCGGTTGTGAGGGGTAGCCGCTCGGGCGAACCGGAGGCGCTGTTGCTGCAACACGGGCATGCGAGCGGCGTGGCACGCGCTGGAGACACCCGGACGTGCAACAGGCCTCGCCAAGGAAGGGGAGGCGAGGCCTGTTGGGGGGACTTGACGGGAATCGTTCGATCGGGGCTCCTCTCCTAGGGTCGTTGCCGCTCGCGGGGTGACGCGATCAGGCGGCCTTGAGGAGCGTGAGCTTCACCCGGTCGGTGCCCACGTGGTGGATCGAGGCGGAAACGGGGCGAGTCTTGAGCGCCCAGGCGATCGTGGCGGACGAGAGGGTCGCGGCGGGGGTGTGCTGGGTGGTGTCCATGTCGTCTCCTTGGGTTTCCGGGCTGTTCGCCCTGACAAGGAAGACTTTGCTCGGACACCCTTGGCGTCACCTGTGAGCAGCTGAGGTGTTGCCCCAGAAGGTGCTCAGCGGTTCTCGACCACCCAGTCGACGCACTGGGTGAAGGCGGTCACGTCGTCCGGGGCGATGGCCGGGAACATCGCGACCCGCAGCTGGTTGCGGTGCAGCGCACGGTAGGCGAAGGCGTCCATGATCCCGTTCTCGCGCAGGGTGGCCAACACCTCGTCCGCGTTGATCGAGTCGTCCAGATCGATGGTGCCGACGACCTGGGAGCGGTACTTGGGGTCGGTGACGAAGGGGGTCGCCCACTCGCGCTGCTGCGCCCAGTCGTAGAGCCGCCGCGAGGAGTCCGTGGTGCGGGCGATCGCCCAGTCGAGGCCGCCGGACTGGTTCAGCCAGCGCACCTGCTCGTCGGCGAGGATCAGGCTGGCGATGGCAGGGGTGTTGTAGGTCTGCGCGTTGGCGGAGTTGTCGATCGCGGTGGTCAGGCTCAGGAAGTCGGGGATCCAGCGGTCGGTGGACGCGATCTTGCGCGCCCGCTCGATCGCGGTTGGCGACAGGATGGCCACCCACAGCCCGCCCTCGGACGCGAAGCCCTTCTGCAGGCTGAAGTAGTAGACATCGCACTGGTTGAGGTCGACGGGCAGACCCGCTGCGCCGGAGGTGGCGTCGATGGCCATCAGCTGCGCGGGTCCGGTGCCGGGGACGCGGTGGACGGGCAGCATCACGCCGGTGGACGTCTCGTTCTGCGGCCAGGCGTAGAGGTCGGCTCCGGCGGAGAACTGGGGATCCGCGCCCTGCCCGGGTTCGATCTGCTGGACCGTCGGCTCCTCCAGGAAGGGCGCCCGCGTCGTCTCCTTGGCGAACTTCTTGCTGAACTCACCGAGGACGAGGTGGTGGGCGCGGCGCTCAACGAGGCCGAAGGCGGCGACATCCCAGAAGGCCGTCGCGCCGCCGTTGCCGAGCACCACCTGGTAGCCCTCGGGCAGGTCGAAGAGTTGGGCAATGCCGTCCTGGAAGGACTTCACGAGGTTCTTCACCGGGGCCTGCCGGTGGGAAGAGCCGAGGAGTTCGGGGCCCTTCGCGGCCAGCGCGGCGAACTGCTCGGCGCGGATCTTCGACGGTCCGGAGCCGAAGTGCCCATCGCGGGGAAGCAGTTCAGCGGGGATCTTCACGGGTCAGGCCTCTCGTCGGGTGCCTGACCATTCTCCCAGCAAGTTGTTGACCACCGGTTCCCGTCCGCCCCGATGCCCGGCGTCAGCGCAAGAGCAAGGCCAGCGCCACCCAGAAAGTCGCCGCAGCCGCCTCGATCATGGACCCAAAGGTGTCGCCGGTGAGTCCGCCGAGCCGCTTCACCAGATGCCCGCGCCAGAACGCGGCCACTCCCCAGGCGAGGAGCGCGGCGACCGGCCAGGCGACGAGGTTCCACGTGAAACCGGTCACGAGCCCGCCGATCCCACCGGTCGCGGCGAGCACCAGGCCGGACCACAACAGGCCATCCGCGCGGGTGGTGACCCCGGTGAACAGGGCGCCGAAACCACTCGTCCGTGCTCCCGGCAATCCCGCCCGCGTGGCGTGGACCACCACCGTGCGCGCGACCATCGGGCCGAGAACCAACGCCGCCACCAGACGCCACCCGCCAAGATGGGTCGAGGTCAGCGCACCAAGATCAACCAGCAGCGTGAGGACGAGCGTCGCCACCCCCATCGGCCCGATGTCGGAGCGCCGCATCACCTCCAGCGCCTGCTGGGCTGGTTTGCGCGACCCGAGCCCGTCCGCAGTGTCGGCCAGACCGTCCAGGTGCAGTGCCCCCGTGGCTGCGGCGAGCACGGCGAGACCCATGATTCCGGCCAGCCAGTCACCGGCGCCGCACAGTTGCACGACAATCGCTGCGGCGCCCGCAAGCAGCCCCAGCACCAGCCCGACGATGGGCATGCCGGTCACATTCGAGCGGGAGGTGGTGCGGTCGACATCCATCGCCGGGGGGACGGGGAGCAGGGTGAACATCCCGAGGGTGGCGACGATGCGGGGGAGGACGAGCAGGGGTGGCGAGGCGGCGTGGGGATCGGAGAGGGCGGGCAGGGGGAGCGTCGGGTCAGGCTCCGGGATCGGGCCCATCACTTGACCGTCATCGGGATTCCTGCGACGCACAGCAGCACGCTCTCGCAGGCGGCGGCCACCCGCATGTTCAGAATGCCCAGCTGGTCGCGGAAGAAGCGCCCCGACCAGTGCTCGGGAACCACCGACATGCCCACCTCATTGCTGACCAGCACCACCTCTCGGGTGGTCGATTCGACGGCGGCCACCAACTCGTCAACGCACGCCTGCAGGGCTTCTCGGCTGCCCGGTTCATCGGACCAGATGCCGACCTCGTCCATCGTCCGGGTCAACCAGAGCGCGAGGCAGTCGACCAGCGCCAGCGCCGGCTCGTCGCGCCCCAGCACCCCCGCAACGTCCCCGGTCTCGNNGCTCGGCCCACTCATCGTCCCCGGGACGAGCAGGCGCGGTGGCGACGTAGTCGACGCGGTCGGACGCGGCGGCGAGTGCTTCTGCGTGGGTCGACTTGCCGGAGCGTGCGCCGCCCAGGACGAGCGTCCTCATGCGGATGCCTCGATGGGTTCGGGGGTCGTGGTCGGGGGTCCGGGGGTCGTGGTCGGGGGTTCGGGGGTCGTGGCCGGGGGCTCAGGGGAGTCGGTGACGCCAGCGTCGGCGAAGGTGGCCATCTCGCGCAGGATCTTAGCCGCCATCACCACCTGCGGGAGCGCAGCCGCGCCGCCGGAACCCTCCCCGAGCCTCAGCCCGAGGTCCACCAGCGGACGCAGCCCCAATTTCTGGTGCGCCGCCTGGATCGCCGGCTCGGCGCCCGCGTGACCACCGACCAGGTAGCCCTGCACCGCCGGGCACAGCGCCACCGCCACCAGGGCTGCCGAACAGGCGATCACACCGTCCAGCACCAGCGGAAGCCGAAGCTCCGCCGCGCCCAGGATCAGCCCAACCATCGCCGCGTGCTCGAAGCCCCCGACTGCTGCCAGCGCTCCCAGTGGATCGTCCGCGGACGCCTGGTTGAACGCGATCCCGGCGTCGATCACCGCTGCCTTGCGAGCCAGCATCACGTCGTCCGCGCCAGCCCCGCGCCCGGTCACCTCGACGGCGGGACGCCCGGTGAACACCGCCACCAGAGCAGCTGCGGGCGTGGTGTTGGCGATACCTACCTCACCGGGGACGAGCACTCGAAAGCCCTCGTCAGCGGCCTGTCGGGCGAGCTCACGTCCGGTCTCGATGGCCGCCAGTGCCTGCTCGCGGGTCATCGCCGGCCCCACCGTGAAGTCGGCGGTGCCGGGGGCTATCCGACGGTCGTCGACACCCGGAACCGGCGTCAGCATCCCGAGGTCGACGATGCGCACCTGGGCACCGGCGGCCCGCGCCAGCACGTTCACGCCAGCCCCGCCGGCAGCAATGTTGGCGGCCATCTGGACGGTGATCTCCTGCGGCCACGGCGACACCTTCTGTGCCTGCACACCATGGTCAGCAGCGAACACCACGACCAGCCCAGGCTCCGGAACCGGCGGTGGGCATTCACCGGAGATGGCAGACAACTGGTTGCCCAAGACCTCCAATTCGCCGAGCGCACCGGGGGGCTTGGTCAGGGTCAACTGTCGCTGCTCCGCCTGCTGGCGGGCGTCTTCGTCGACGGGCGCGATCGTGCCCAGATCGAGGGCATCCAGTTCGATGGTCATGCATTCGTCCTTCCTGATGGAGCAAGTGTCGCGAGGGCCTGGGACAGTTCCCGTGCCACCCGGGGGTCGCGGACGGCCAGCCGCAGGTGGTGCTCGCCGAGGCCGGGGAAGCTCTCCCCGCGTCGCACCGAGAATCCCAGCTGGGACAGGGGTTCACGCTGCGACCCGAGCCCGATGGCCGAGGTGTCGATGAGCACGAAGGGGGCGGACGAGTCCGCACAGACCCGGACGCCAGCGGCGCCCAGCAGGGTGATCATCTGCTCCCGGTCCCGGACGACCTGCTCGGCGACCTCATGGGCCCAGGCCACCGCCTGCGGGGATGAGCAGGCGACCATCGCGTCCGCTGCGGGCGCCGACACCGACCACGGCGTCTGTACGGCGGCCAACTGGGCCACCAGCGCAGGGTCGCCGACGACGTAGCCCGCCCGCAGACCGGCCAGGGAGAAGGTCTTGGTCAACGACCGGGTGACGAGAACCCCAGCCATGTCCCTCTTGATCATGGTTTCGGGTTCGCCCGGCACGGCGTCCAGGAAGGCCTCGTCGACCAGCAGCACCCGTTCCGGACGGACCAACTCCTGCAGCACGTCGGCGGGGTGGAGCACGCCGGTCGGGTTGGTGGGGTTGCCGACGACGACCAGGTCCGCGTCATCGGGGACGGAGGCAGGTTCCAGCTCGAAGGGCTCGGACAGCACCACCCGCTCGACCGGCACCCCCGCGACCCGCAGGGCCTGTTCCGGCTCGGTGAACTGGGGGTGCACGACGCACGCACGTCGAACCCCCAAACCGCGTGCCACCAGCGTGAACGCCTCCGCCGCCCCGGCGCAGGGCAACACGAGCGTCTCGTCCACGCCGTGCCGACGGGCGATCGCCGCCCGCGCCTGCGAGGGGTCCGGGTAGGCGGCCCACCGCTCAGGGCGCGACAGCACCTCCACCAGCCACTGCGGTGGGCGCACGTCACGGACATTCACCGCGAAGTCCACCAGCCCGGCCACCAGGTCTCGGTCGCCATGGTGTGTGAGGTCTGGTTCGGCGGGCTCTGTTTGTGGGCTCACCACTCGATTCCCGCCTGGCCCTTCTCGCCCTTGTCGAAGGGGTGCTTGAGCTTGGTCATCTCGGTGGCGACGTCCGCGGCGTCGATCATGGCCTGCGGCATCCGTCGTCCGGTCATCACGACGTGCTGGGTGCCGGGACGCTTGGCCAGCGTCGCCAACACCTCATCGGTGTCGAGCCAGCCATTGGCCAGANNCCATCTGCTCGCACACCTTCTCCCAGCCAGCGCGCGCCATTGCGGCGTGGTCGGTGGTGTCGGTGGACCGCAGCCAGGTCCACCCCGCGCCCATCGCATGCCACTCCACCGGGCCGCCGACGCCGGTCTCCCGGTGCACCTGGTCGAGCGCCTCATAGGCATTCTTCTCACCGGTACGCCAGCTCTTGGACTTCACGAACTGGTACACCCCGATCGACCAGCCCTGGTTCCAACCGCGCAGCGCCAGCCCGAAGGCCGCGGTCGACTTCCCCTTGCCATCACCGGTGTGGACGATGAGTCGCGGCTGCAACCTGGCCTGGCGGGTGGTCATCCCGGCGGGCTTGACCAGCGGTGTTCCCTGCATCAGTTCTCCTTGGTCGCGGTGATTGGGGTCGCNNTGGGGTCGCGGTGATTGGGGTTGCGGTGATTGGGGTTGCGGTGATTGGGGTGGCGGTGGTTGGGGGCTCGGATGAACGAGCGAGTTCCAGCAGGCCGTCGACGTCGACCTGCTCCTCGATCGCGTCCGCCAAGGTGTTGATCATGGTCTCGCGCAGAGACGCATACCCCGGCGCCCCCACGGTGGGCGTCCAGGGGTGGCCTGCCTGCCGCGCCACCTCGGTGAGCCAGACCCGGCGGAAGCCATCGTGCTCGAGGGTGCCGTGCCAGATCGTCCCCCAGGTCGCCCCGGAGCGGACGCCATCCAGGAAGGCCTCGTCCGCATCGCCCTCGATCGTCACGATGCCGTGGTGGATCTCGTAGCCGGACGTTGTCTCTGCCCGCCACGTGCCACGTGGACGGGCCAGCACCTTCTCGACGCCGAAGTCAGTGCGAGTCGGGAGCAGGCCCAGGCCCTCGACCGTCCCCACCTCGCCCTCGACCTCGTCGGCGACCTCGCGCCCGAGCATCTGGTAGCCGCCGCAGATGCCCAGCACGGGCCGTCCGGAGCGGTGTCGCTCGGCCAGCACGTCCGCGATCCCGCGCTCCCGCAACCACGCAAGGTCTGCTGCCGTGGAGCGGGTTCCGGGGACGACGACCAGGTCGGCCTGGGCGCAGACGGACGCATCGGCGGTCACCTCCACCCGTACGCCCGGCTCGGCGGCCAGGGCGTCGACGTCGGTGGCATTGCTGACCCTTGGCAGCCGGACGACGGCCACTCGCAGCGGGTTCGCGGTGGCGCCGACCGCACTCCAGCCGCCGATCGCCAGCGCGTCCTCCGAGTCCAGCCACACCCCCTGCAACCAGTTCAGGACGCCGAAGCTGCGCAGCCCATTGCGGCGGCTCAGGTCGGCCAGTCCCGGCTCCAGAACCTCCGAATCGCCGCGGAACTTGTTGATCACGTATCCCTTGAGCAGCGCGCGGTCGTCATCGTCCAACAGCGCCCAGGTGCCGTGGATCGACGCGAGCACCCCGCCTCGGTCGATGTCGCCGACCAGCACCACCGGGAGCCCGAACTTCCTGGCCAGGCCCATGTTCACATAGTCGCCAGAGCGCAGGTTGATCTCGGCGGGCGATCCAGCGCCCTCGCAGACGATCACGTCGTGCGCAGCCGACAACTCTTCGTAGGCGGTGAAGGCGGCCTCCGCCAGGTGTGCCCTTCCGGTGGCGTACTGGCCTGCCTCCAGCACCCCACCCGGGCGGCCGCGGACCACCACGAATGCCCTCCGGTCGGTGCCTGGCTTGATCAACACCGGGTTCATCGCGGTGCTCGGTTCGACGCCGGCGGCCGTCGCCTGCAGGAATTGGGCCCGCCCGATCTCACCGTCGGCAACGACCATGGAGTTGTTGCTCATGTTCTGCGCCTTGAACGGCGCGACGTCGATNNCGAGCCAGCACCCGGCACAGACCGGTCACCACCAGCGACTTTCCGGCGTCCGAGGACGTCCCGGCGATCAGGATCCCTGCCATTCAGCGCCTCCCATGAATCACTGGGGAGCCGTGGCCACCGCCAGTCGAACCACTCTTGCCCACCATCGAGCCGACCCCGGCAAAAAGCACCGTGGCCGCCAGTTGCGCCGCCCGGTTGAGCCGTGCCGCGCGGCGCAGGTCGTCCGCGCCGGGACGGGGGCCGTCCCCCAACAGTCCCCGCACCTCCACGCGTCCGCCGGGGTAGACATTGCGCCCACCCAGCTGCACTCCGAGCGCGCCCGCCCAGGCGGCCTC
>DGKN01000263.1:352-9230 GCA_002387005.1 Propionibacteriaceae bacterium UBA4569 | reverse complement strand
GTCCGGGTGACCCGTTGGATCTGGAGTTTCCTGCGGACGGACGGTCGCGCATGAGCGCTGCCCGCCATCCGGATGAGGTCGACCTCGTCGCGCTCGGCGCCAGGTTGCTGCACTCGGGCTGGGTGTGGATCGCGGCGTGGCTGTTCAGCCGTGCAGTGATGTTGCGCGAGTGGGGCTTGCACTACGACTACATCGCCAATGACGTGCGCTACTACTACTTCCAGCTCGCCCAAGGTGACCCGCACGTCGTGCTGCGCGAGTACCCTTTGCCGGTGCTGTGGTTCCTGGACCTGTTGCGCTTCCCCGCGGCCGAGGACGTCAACCTCTACATCATCACCTTCGCCTTGACGATGGCTCTGCTCGATGCCGGCTTCGTCTACTGGCTGTGGCGGTCACACTCCCATGTAGCGGCGATCTCCTGGATGGTCTTCGGCTTCGCCATGGGTCCGCTGGTCTGGTTCCGCTATGACATGCTGCCGGGCGTGATCGTGGGGGCCGCCGTGCTGTTCATCGCCCGCCGTCCGAGGGTCAGTGGCGCCCTGGTCGCCGTCGGCGCCGGCATCAAGCTGTGGCCCGCACTGCTGGTCGCTCCCCTGCTTGGACGCGACCAGGCATCCGTGCGCCGTACGACCTCCTTTGCCGCGACCGGTCTTGCGCTGGCCCTGCTGGCGCTGGTGGATGCCGGTGCCGTGCGGCTGGTGTCACCGCTGTCATGGCAGGCGGAGCGCGGGCTGCAGATCGAGTCCGTCTGGGCCACACCGCTGATGTGGCAGCGTGCCTTCGGAACCAACCCGCAGGTGCTGGTGGAGATGAGTCGCTTCAACGCCTACGAGCTCTTCGGCCCGGGCGTGGGGGGCTACCAACTGGCCGCCTCCATCGCGATGGTCATCGCGGTCATCTTCTGCGTGATCGTTGCCGTGGCAGCCCTGGCGCGGACCCACGTCCCGGCCCACGAACGAGCCCAGGCCTGCGCCGCGATCGTCTCCATGATGCTCGTGGCCAACAAGACGCTCAGCCCCCAGTACCTGATCTGGTACGGCGCGGTGTGCTCCGCGTGGCTGGCGCTCAGCCCCCGCACGCACCGGCTGCGCGCCATGACCAGCTGCGGCGCGGGCCTGGTGGTGGCTGCGGCCACGCAGTACGTCTACCCGGTCGCCTACGGCGGCTTGATCACCAACCCTGTCGGCGAAGTGGGCGTGACGGTCGTCCTTGCGCTGCGCAACCTGCTCCTGACCGTGGTCTGCCTCACGCAGGCGCTNNTGTTGAAAGTACCGATAGCATTCCCCCTGGGTAGGCACAGGAGCCTGCCACAGGCCCACACAATCCGGGAAAGAGGCGATGGTGGCCGCGGCCACCGGTTACAACAATGGCTCACACTGACACCTCAGACGACTTCGGCGCCAACGACTGGCTGATCGAGGAAATGTACGAGCAGTTCCAGGCCGATCCGGCCAGCGTGGACCCAGCCTGGCAGGACTACTTTGCCAAGAACCCGCCCGCCGGTCANNCAGCAGGCGTCCGCTACACCCGCGCCTGCCCAGCAGGCAGCCACGGCCCCCGCCCCAGCTGCTGGACCCGCTGCCGTTGCTCCTGCTCCTGCTCCTGCCGCGAAGCAACCCGCTGCCGCTCAGGCTGCGCCCGCGAGCGTTCCCGCCTCCCAGCAGGCTCCCGCCGAGCCCACCCGGAAGTCGACGCCCGCCGTCGAGGCCCCGGAGACCCGCCGCTCGGAGACCCCGGACTCCCCCGGCAGTTCCAGCAAACTCTCCGCGGACGCACCGAACCCGGCGAAGCGTCCTGCCGCCAGCGTGTCCGAGGCGAAGCGCACCATCATGAAGGGTGCGCCGATGCGCACCGCGAAGAACATGGACGCCTCGCTGTCGATGCCAACCGCGACGACCGTGCGTTCCGTGCCGATGAAGATGGTGATCGACCAGCGCACGGTGATCAACAACTTCCTCAAGCGCTCCAAGGGCGGCAAGGTCAGCTTCACCCACATCATCGGCTATGCCATGGTTCGCGCCCTCAAGGCGATGCCGGCCATGAACAATTCCTACGACGAGACCGACGGCAAGCCCACGCTTGTCGAGAGCCCGTCGATCAACCTCGGCCTGGCAATCGACCTCGTCAAGGCTGACGGAACCCGCCAGCTCGTCGTCCCCGCGATCAAGGGCTGTGAGGACCTCGACTTCGCCCAGTTCTGGGCCGCCTACGAGGAAGTCGTCCAGAAGGGGCGCAAGGGCACGCTGGGCGTTGACGACTTCGCCGGCGTGACCGCCTCGCTGACCAACCCCGGCGGACTCGGGACGAACCACTCGGTGCCCCGACTGATGAAGGGCCAGGGTGTCATCCTTGGCGTCGGCTCGATCGACTACCCGCCGGAGTTCCAGGGCACCTCGGAGTCCCGCCTCCAGGAGTTGGGGGTCAGCAAGGTCACCACGCTCACCTCGACCTACGACCACCGCGTCATCCAGGGCGCCCAGTCGGGCGAGTTCCTGCGCACGATGCACCAGCTGCTGATCGGCGAGCACGGCTTCTACGACGACATCTTCCGCAGCCTGCGCATCCCCTACGCGCCGCTGCGTTGGGACCGTGACGTGCAGGCCCACCGCTCCTCGCAGGTGCCGAAGGAGGCCCGAGTCATCGAGCTGATCAGCGCCTACCGTCACCTGGGCCACCTGGTCGCCGACACCGACCCGCTGGAGTACCGCCAGCGCAGGCACCCCGACCTCGAGCTCGAGACCCATGGCCTGACAATCTGGGACCTGGACCGACAGTTCGCCGTCGGCACCTTCGCCGGTTCCCCCCGCCAGTACATGACTTTGCGCGAGATCCTGGACATCCTGCGTGACTCCTACTGCCACACCATGGGCATCGAGTACATGCACATCTCCGACCCCGAGCAGCGCGCCTGGTTCCAGGACCGTTTCGAGAAGCCCCACAAGCCGCTGCCCCGCGAGGAGCACCTGCGCATCCTGGACAAGCTCAACGAGGCCGAGATCTTCGAGACCTTCCTGCAGACGAAGTTCGTCGGGCAGAAGCGCTTCTCGCTCGAGGGTGGCGAGTCAACGATCGTCTGCGTGGACGAGATCTGCGAGCAGGCCGCCAATGCAAGCCTGGCCGAGGTCTGTATCGGCATGCCCCACCGTGGCCGCCTCAACGTGCTCGCGAACATCGCCGGCAAGAACTACGGGCAGATCTTCCGCGAGTTCGAGGGCTCCATCACCGGCCTGCAGGGCTCGGGTGACGTGAAGTACCACCTCGGCGTCGAGGGCGAGTTCACCGCTGGCAGCGGTGCCACCGTGAAGANNTCCCACCTGGAGACGGTCGACCCGGTTCTCGAGGGCATCACCCGCGCCAAGCTTGACCGGATGCCCAGCGCGCTCAACGGTGGCGAGGGCTTCCCCGTCCTGCCGGTGCTGCTGCACGGGGACTCGGCCTTCTCGGGCCAGGGCGTCGTCTACGAGGTGCTTCAGATGGGCCAGCTGCGCGGCTTCCGCACCGGCGGCACCATCCATCTGGTCGTCAACAACCAGGTTGGCTTCACCACCTCGCCGGTCGAGTCGCGCACGTCCACCTACTGCACGGATGTCGCCAAGGTCGTCCAGGCACCGGTGATCCACGTCAACGGTGACGACCCGGATGCGGTCGTCCGCGCCGGTCGCGTCGCCTTCGAGTACCGCCAGAAGTTCAACAAGGGCGTCGTGATCGTCCTCGTCTGCTACCGCCGCCGTGGTCACAACGAGGGTGACGACCCGAGCTTCACCCAGCCCAACATGTACGACCTGATCGAGCAGAAGCGCTCCACCCGCAAGCTGTACACGGAGTCGCTGATCGGCCGCGGGGACATCTCCACCGAGGACGCCGAAGCCGTGATGAACCGCTTCCGCGACCGTCTGGAAGGCGTGTTCAAGGAGGCCCGCGAGGGCTCGAGCGACCTGGACGACGGCTACACCCGCGTCCCCTACTACCCCTCCAAGGGCACTCAGCTGGCAGGCACCGCGATCGATCGCTCGGTGCTGGAGCGCGTGGCCGAGGTCTACACGGCCTACCCCGAGAGGNNAGAGGTTCAGCCCCCACCCAAAGGTCAAGCCGCAGCTGGAGCGTCGCGCCAAGCAGATCCTGGAGGGGCCCATCGACTGGGCCACCGGCGAGCTGCTGGCGATCGGTTCGCTGCTGATGGAGGGACGTCCGGTGCGCATGACCGGCCAGGACTCCCGCCGCGGCACCTTCAGCCAGCGCTTCGCGGCCATCGTGGACCGGACGACCAACGAATCCTGGGTGCCACTCAAGCACCTGGCGGACGACCAGGCGACCTTCGACGTCTACGACTCGCTGCTCAGCGAGTACGCCGCGCTCGGCTTCGAGTACGGCTACTCCGTGGCCGCGCCCGACGCCCTGGTGCTGTGGGAGGCGCAGTTCGGCGACTTCGTGAACGGTGCCCAGACCATAGCGGACGAGTACATCTCCTCCGGCAACGCCAAGTGGGGCCAGAAGTCGGGCGTGGTCCTGCTGCTCCCCCATGGCTACGAGGGCCAAGGCCCGGACCACTCCTCGGCCCGCATCGAGCGGTGGCTGCAGCTGTGCAGCGAGAACAACCTCGCCGTCTGCCAGCCGTCGACCCCGGCCAGCCACTTCCACCTGCTGCGCCAGCACGCCTACGTGAACTGGCACCGCCCGGTGGTGATCATGACCCCGAAGTCGATGCTGCGCAACAAGATGGCCGCCTCCAGGCCGGAGGAGTTCACCAGCGGTGCCTGGCACCCTGCACTGGGCGACCCGACCATCAGCGATCCCGCCTCCGTGGAACGCGTGCTGCTGTGCTCGGGCAAGGTCCGGTGGGAACTGGTGGCCGAGCGCGCCAAGCGCGGTCTGGACGGCAAGGTCGCGATCATCGCGCTGGAGCGGTTGTACCCGCTGCCGGCCGAGGACCTGGCCCGCGAGCTGGAGCAGTACAAGCACGTGACCGACGTGCGCTTCGTCCAGGACGAACCGGAGAACCAGGGTCCGTGGCCGTTCATGGCGCTGCACCTGCCCGGTGCCGTGGCCGAGCACCTGCCTGGCTACACGCTGGACATGAAGGTCGTTTCTCGTCCGTTCGCCTCGGCACCCTCGGTGGGCTCGCACAAGGTGCATGAGGAGCAAGAAGCCGCGCTGATGGAAGCGGCTCTCGGCTGATGTACTTCACCGATCGCGGCATCGAGGAGCTGTCAGCCCGCCGGGGGCAGGAGGACGTCTCCTTCGCCTGGCTGGCTGAGCAACTCAGCCTGTTCGTCGACCTCAACCCGGACTTCGAGGTTCCCGTGGAGCGGCTGGCCACCTGGCTGGCACGGCTCGACGATGAGGACGACGACTAGCTCAGCCAAGGATTGCCCGCGACGCTCGCGGCCTGACCACGGTCAGGCCGCGGGCTTCTCGTCGTCGGCGTGGAAGTAGCGGGTTGCCGCGGGCGTCACCGCACACACGAGGATCACCAGGGCGAGCACGAACACCGGCCAGGCCCAGGGCTGGCCGGTGCGAGCGGTCGTCCAGGCCACCATGNNACCGCGGGCCAGGGGTAGTGCCCGCCATCCTGCCCAGGCCACCGCCGCGACGAAGACGCCGTAGATCAACAGCATCGCCCCGACGCCGGCAGAGAATCGCCCGTGGCGCTGCAGTGCCGTGGCCAGCCCGATGCCGATGATGGCGAGGGCGAACAGCGCAGTGCCGACGATGGCCACCACCAGGCTCGTGGGACGGGCAGTGGCAGGTTCAGGCACGGACATGGCCCGAACTCTAGCCCGATTGCTGTGATCCCCTTGTCAACGTGAGCGCCACTTGAAAGACTCGTCTACGCTGTCTGAGGCCGCCTGATGGTTGGCCCCGGTGCGACGACCCCTGTGGAGTCTCGCCCAGCATGTCTGACACAAGGAGCAATGCGCATGGACTGGCGCCACAAGTCTGCCTGCCTCACGGAGGACCCGGAACTCTTCTTTCCCATCGGCAACACGGGACCCGCGCTGCTTCAGATCGAAGAGGCCNNGCTGCACCGTGCGAGAGCAGTGCCTGGCCTGGGCCCTCGAGGCTGGTCAGGACCATGGAGTCTGGGGCGGTCTCAGCGAGGACGAGCGGCGCGCATTGAAGCGCCGCCAGGCCCGCAGCCGCCTGCGGAGCTCCTAGAACACCTCGTCCACCAAACTGACAATGACCGTCCGGCTGGCCCGGACGGTCATTATTTGTGTGCGCTGGCGTTCCAGGTGATGGGCCGCCAAGTCAATGCGGGCTTCCCGCTCATTGCGGGCTGCGACGGGTCAGCGGCAGTTCGACGCGCGCACGGGTGCCCTGGTGACCGTCCGCCCGCGAGCTGAGGACGAAACTTCCGCCCAGGTCACTGACCAGCGTCTGGACGATCGACAGCCCAAGGCTGTTGGTGTTGGTCATGTCGAAGTCGTCCGGAAGTCCTTCCCCCTCGTCCAGCACGTCGACGAACAGCTGCGGACCTTCCCGGTGTGGGTAGACCTCGACCGTCCCCGACGATGAGTGCAGCCCGTGCTCGACGGCGTTCTGGCACAGCTCGGTCATGACCAGCGAGAGCGAGGTGGCAGCGTCGGCGGGCACCAGGCCGAAAGAACCGGTTCGGCGGGCGATGACCCGTCCGCTGGACGCTGAGACATCGCCCACCATCCGCAGGATGCGGTCGGCGACGTCGTCGAACACGACCTCCTCGTCGAAGGCTTGCGACAGGATCTCGTGCACCACCGCGATGGCCGCCACCCGGCTCATCGCGTCCTTCAGCGCACCCTTGGCCTCCTCGGAGTCCATCCGTCGTGACTGGAGTCGCAGCAGCGCCGCAACGGTCTGCAGGTTGTTCTTGACGCGGTGGTGGATCTCGCGGATCGTGGCGTCCTTGGTGACCAGCTGGCGGTCGCGCTGGCGCAGCTCGGTCATGTCGCGCACGAGGTACAGGACACCGGCGGGCTGGCCCTCCACGGTCATGGGTACGACCCGGATACGCAGCGCGGCTCGCTCGTTCTCCACCTCGAGTTCGGCCACATCACGCCCCGAAAGGTCGCTGCCGAATGACTGCCCGACCTCCGAAAGCCCCGAGGCCAGCGAGGTCGTGAGCTGCCGCATCTCCTCCCCCTCGAGGTCGGCCGGATGGCCGAAGTGACGGTAGGCCGAGATGGCGTTGGGGCTCGCGTAGGTGATGACGCCGCTGGGCATGGCAGTGATGACTCCATCCCCGACCTTGGGACTGAGCGTCGGGTCGCTCGGGGGGTCAACGGGGAACTCCCCGCGCCACAGCATGTCGGAGAGCACGTCGGCGGTCTCCAGGTAGGAATCTTCCAACGCGCCCGGTGCCCGCACGCCCATCTGGTTGGTGTGTCGTTCCACGACACCTATGCAATGTCCATCACGGACGATGGGGATGGCCCACACGTCCACCGGGATACCGGCATGGAGCTGGTTCTCGCTCGTCTCACAGATCGCCCTCGACAGGTAGGCGGTGGTCACCAAGTGCTCGGGGTCGTAGTTGATCTCCTCCCCCACCACCTCGTCCTCCAGTGCCGTCGGACCGGTGGTCGGGCGGACCTGCGCGGCCGCCCAGAAGATGTTGTCGTCGGGGCCGGGCACCCACAAGATCAAGTCGGAGAAGGAGGTGTCGGCCAGCAGGTGCCACTCGTTGACCAGACTGCGCAGCCACCCCTTGTCCTGGTCGGACAGGGCGGTCTTGTTGAGCACCTCAGGCATCGACACCATGGGGAACACCCTAGAGGTGTGGGCTGATCGCGTCCGTGCTGCCTGGTCGTGTTGGTCGCGGCGACCTGGAGCTGGCAGAATGATCCACCGTGCCCGGCATAACCGGGCGAGCCATCCATCATCGTGAGGAGACCGTCATGGGCAAGACCGGACGCAAGCGTCGCGCTCGCCGCAAGAACGGCGCCAACCACGGCAAGCGTCCCAACGCCTGACCTGACGCGCACGAACAGAGCCCCGACACCTGGTGTCGGGGCTCTTGTCGTTGTGGGCCCGTTATTGGAGTTGAGCCCTGTTGGAGTTGGGCCCTGCTCAAGTTGAGCTCTGTTCGAGGTGGATCTGTGGTGTCAGACCTGTTCGGTCCAGGTCATCGACATACTGGTGATCCTCATCCGCAGGGCCTCGGTCGCGGGCTGGGGCGGGTTGCAGCGGCGCACCAGCGCGGTGATCGCCTGCTCGACGTCGTAGTTCTCCAGGCAACCGTCGCAATTGTTCAGGTGGTCGCGGATTGCGTCCATCTCCGCCTCGGAGAGTTCACGGTGCAGGAAGGAGTGCACCTGGGCGAAAACGCGCTCACACTGGCCGTCGTGAATGTGCTCACTCATCGTCGCCCCTGCTGGTGCGGTGGTCGGTGATGCCCATCTCGCGGGCATGGTCGGCGAGCTTCTTGCGCAGCTGCGCGCGGCCACGGTTCAGCCGCGACATCACAGTGCCGATCGGAGTGCCCATGATCTCGGCGATCTCCTTGTAGGCAAAGCCCTCGATGTCCGCCAGGACGACAGCTTCGCGGAACTCCGGGCTGAGCGAGTCCAGCGCCTCGGTCACCGCTGAGTCGGGGATGGAGTCCAAGGCGTCCATCTCTGCCGAACGCAGGCCGCTGGACGTGTGTGACTCGGCGCGCGCGAGCTGCCAGTCCTCCACGTCCTCGCCACCGGAGGTCTGCGGCTGGCGCTGCGACTTGCGGTAGGTGTTGATGTAGGTGTTCGTGAGGATGCGGTACAGCCATGCCTTCAGGTTCGTGCCGGGCTGGAACTGGTGGAAGGAGGAGTACGCCTTGGCGTAGGTCTCCTGCACCACGTCCTCCGCGTCCGCCGGGTTGCGCGTCATGCGCAGAGCGGCGCCGTAGAGTTGGTCGAGGTATGCC
>DGKN01000263.1:0-310 GCA_002387005.1 Propionibacteriaceae bacterium UBA4569 | reverse complement strand
GCCGGTGCTGTTCTCATCGGTTCCGGGGAGAGTCATCACGTACGAGCGTACCTGCCCACCGGGCCCGGCCGCTGTCACCCGCGCGGGGGCTTTGCTCAACATCGCCATCACATCGAGAGGAACGGGCTGGATGGTGCGAATATTCCCGCGCCGGGTGGCTCAGCTCAGGCGATGAAGGCCGCCACCTCGCTGACGACGGCGCTCAATAGAACCTCCGTCCCGGGTTGGGCCCGCTTCCGCACCGTCAGTTCGTGGCCCGCACCGGGGACGACGTGCAGGTGGAACCCTGCGTGGCCGTCCAGCACGGCGG
>DGKN01000110.1:808-4414 GCA_002387005.1 Propionibacteriaceae bacterium UBA4569 | reverse complement strand
GTTCGTCCCCGCGACCGGCATGGCCGGCCTGCTCGCGCAGGCCCCGCTGGTGCGCGTCGACGCCGACATCGACGTGCTCGGCGGCGACGTCGTCGGTGTCCGCAACCTCAACCTCTACGGCCTCAAGGGCACCTGCGCCTATGCTCACCACGCCCACGTGCTGGGACATCGCACCGACGAGACCGACGCCGGCATTGAGTCGGCGCTCGCCTTCCTGGGCAACCCGCCCACCGACCNNGCTGGGCCAGGTGAACCTCAAGGTGATGGAGATGCTGGACGCCGCCAACGGCGGCACCTTCGGCGCCCCCACCCCGACGCAGGTGAAGGTGACGCCGGTCGTGGGCAAGGCGCTGCTGGTCAGCGGCCACGACCTCGGTGACCTGGTGGCGATCCTCGAGGCGACCGCCGGCACCGGCATCAACGTCTACACCCACGGCGAGATGCTGCCCGCCCACGGCTACCCGGGCCTGAAGAAGTACGAGCACCTGGCCGGCAACTACGGCTCGGCCTGGCAGAACCAGCACGCCGAGTTCGCCGCCTTCCCCGGCCCGATCGTCATGACGTCCAACTGCCTGATCGAGCCCCAGCCCTCCTACCGCGCCCGCATCTTCACCATGGGTCCGGTTGGCTGGCCCGGCGTCCGCCACCTCACCCACGACGACCTGTCGGTGCTGGTCAAGGCGGCCTCCGCACTGCCCGGTTTCACCGCCACGGAGCCCGAGCGGACGATCACCGTCGGCTTCGGCCACGAGAGCGTGCTCAGCCAGGCCGACGCCATCGTCGAGGCCGTGAAGGCCGGTGACATCAGCCGCTTCCTGGTGATCGGTGGCTGCGACGGCGCCAAGCCCGGCCGCAACTACTACACCGAGATCGCCGACAAGTCCGGCCCGGACACCGTGCTGCTCACCATGGGCTGCAACAAGTTCCGGATCAACGGCCACGACTACGGCACCATCGGCGGCATCCCGCGGCTGCTCGACATCGGCCAGTGCAATGACTCCTTCACGGCCGTCAAGATCGCGCTCGCGCTGGCGGACGCCTTCGAGTGCGGCGTGAACGACCTGCCGCTGAGCATGTTCGTGTCGTGGTTCGAACAGAAGGCCGCCGCCGTGCTGCTGACGCTGCTGGCACTGGACATCAAGAACATCCGCCTCGGCCCGACCCTGCCGGCCTTCCTGACCCCGGCCGTGGTCGACATCCTGGTACGGGAGTTCGCGCTGAAGCCGCTCGGTGACCCCACCGAAGACCTCGCGAATGCGATGGCGGGCGCATGAGCGAGGTCTTGGCCGACGCGGGCGTGAACCCGCGCGTCCGGCTGGTCACCACCGACGGTGACGAGCGAATCGTCGAGGCCATGCCCGGCCAGTCGGTGGTTGAGGCCGCTGCGGCGGCGAGCATCATCCTGCCGTCGCTGTGTGGCAAGGGAACCTGCGGCACCTGCGTCGGCCGGTTGTGGTCGGGGGAGGTCCACATGCGTCCCTTCGAGGACGACGCGCTGGGCCCCTCGGCCGGTGAGGACGCGGTGTTGTTGTGCTGCGCCGAGCCGACCGGAGACCTGGAGGTGGGGCTGCCCTTCGACTCGTCCAAGCTGGTCGAACAGGCCCCCGCCGAGCGCACGGTGAGCGTCACCGACCTGACCCACCTGACGCCGCACATCGTGCGCCTGCAGGCGCAGCTGGAGCCGGACGAGCTGATGGGCGCCGCCGCGGAGTTCGAGGCCGGGCAGTACATGCAGCTGCAGGTGCCCGGGACGGACGTGCTGCGCGCCTACTCCATGTCGAATGTGTCGAACTGGGACGGTGCGCTGGAGTTCCTGATCCACATCCGTGACCAGGGCCTGTTCTCAACCTGGCTCGACCAGCAGGCGTCAGTCGGCGACCAGCTGCGCGCGGTGGGGCCGCAGGGCACCTTCGCGCTGGTCGAGAACGGGATGCGGCCGCGCTGGTTCGTCGGCGGCGGGTGCGGACTGGCGCCGCTGCTGTCGATGCTGCGCCGGATGGCCGAGTGGGGCGACCCGCAGCCCACCCGGCTGGTACTCGGTGTCAACACCACGAACGACATCTTCGCGCTGGACGAGGTGCGCGAGCTAGCCGACCAGCTGCCCGAGCTGACCGTCACCCTGGCGGTCTGGGAGGGCGAGGTGCCCGACGACGAGGGCCAGATCCGCTACGTCAAGGGCTCCTCGGTGGACGTGCTGGCGCACGACCTGGACGCCGTCGACGATCCGGAGCAGCTGCCGGACATCTACGTCTGCGGTCCGCCCGGGATGGTGAAGGCGTTGGAGGAGTCGGTTGCCGAGCGTGGCATCGACCCCGAACTCGTCCACACCGAACGGATCACCCAGAACTGACGATCCACGACAGCGGNNCGCCACAGCCCGGCGTACTCACCGTCGCGGGCCATCAGCTCGTCGTGGCTGCCCAGTTCGGCGATCCGGCCGTCGATCACCACCGCGATCCGGTCGGCGTCATGCGCGGTGTGCAAGCGGTGCGCGATCGCCACCACCGTGCGTCCGTGCAGCAGCGAGGCCATCGAGCCCTCCAGGTGCCGCGCGGTGGTCGGGTCGATCAGGCTGGTCGCCTCGTCGAGGACGAGCGTGTGCGGGTCGGCGATCACCAGCCGGGCCAGCGCCACCTGCTGAGCCTGGGCCGGGGTGAGCACCTGGTTGCCGGAACCCACCTTGGTGCCCAGCTGCTCGGGCAGCCGCTCCACCCACTCGGAGGCGTCCACCGCCCGCAGCGCCGACCACACCTCGTCGTCAGAGGCGGACTCCTCCCGGGCCAGCACAATGTTGTCGCGCAGGCTCCCGACGAAGACGTGGTGCTCCTGGGTGACCAGGGCCACGTCGGTGCGCAGCCGGTCCAGCGGAAGATTCATCACGTCCACACCGCCGACGGTGACCGCCCCCGTGCGCGGGGCGTTGATGCCCGCCAGCAGGCGCGCCATCGTCGACTTGCCCGAACCGGACGGCCCGACGATCGCGAGCAGCTCCCCCGGCACCAGGTCGAGGACGACGCCGTGCAGCACGTCGTGGCCCTCGCGGTAGGCGAAGCGCAGGTCACGGCCGACCAGGTGCTCGCCCGCGGGAACCTCATCGGTCGAGGTGCGATCCTGCGGCACGGACGCGATGCCGAGCAGACGGGTGGTGGAGGCCATACCGACCTGCAGCCGGTCCATGGNNCCATGGTCTGGATCATCCGGTCCATCGGTTCGATCAGCTGCTGGGTGTACAGCGCCGCGGCCGTGATCTGCCCCAGCGTCACCCAGCCGTTGGCGTGACCCCAGGTGCCCAGCAGGACGATGAGCGCCAAGGGCCCCTGATAGGCGTAGTCCATGCTCAGGAACATCAGGTTCCGCAGCGTCATCGTGTAGCGCTCGGCCTGGGCGGAGTTCTCGATGTCCTCGTCCGTGCGTTCGGTGCGCTGCCGGTCGAGGCCCAGCGCCTCGATCGTCCGGGCGCCCTCGATGGACTCGGTCAGGCCGGTGTTGATCCGCGAGTAGGTGCCGCCCTCGGTGATGTAGCCCTTCGGCGCGTGGCGCAGGTAGGGGCGCACGACCACCACCAGCAACAGCACGGACGCGAGCGACGGCAACGCCAGCAACCAG
>DGKN01000110.1:422-755 GCA_002387005.1 Propionibacteriaceae bacterium UBA4569 | reverse complement strand
CCAACTGCGGCAGCGCCCAGCGCACCGCCTCAGACATGGTGCTGACGTCGCGCGTCACGCGGGTGACCAGGTCACCGGTGGAGGCCTGTTCGACGGTCGACAGCGGCAGCCGCAACACGAAACGGACAACGTACTCGCGCGCTTCGGCCAGCAGGTCCTGCCCGAAGATGGACGAGGTGAACCGGGCGCCATAGGTGAGCAGCGCCTGCACCACGACGACGGCGACAACAACCAGTGAGACCTGGTTGAGGCTGTTGGCAAGCCCGGCTCCCTCGCGTCCGGCCCGGTCGACGAGGTTGCCCAACAGCCTGGGCACCAGCAGTCCGGCGACAC
>DGKN01000110.1:0-397 GCA_002387005.1 Propionibacteriaceae bacterium UBA4569 | reverse complement strand
TGGCCAGCAGCCGCCGAAGGAAGGCCACCACGGCCGAGTCATCGGCGACGGGAAGACCACGTTCGGGGTTGCGGCTGGTGGCCCAGAAGGCCTCGGCGCGCTCGCGCCGCGTGAGGAATCGCTGGTGCCAGCCCCGTATCCGTTCGAAATAGCCCTTGTGCAGGTCGACGCGCAGGTCGTCTGGCACCCGGTCGACCGGGCGGCGGTCGTCGCGCCAGGTCTCGGCGGAGCTGGCCAGCAGGTCGATGCTCGCGGGGCTCATCGCTGGCCTCCTTCGGTCTCGTCGGTGTGTGCGGAGTGCTCGGGGCCCTCGGTGCCGCGCGCCACCAGCGCGCGGTAGTCGTCGCGGGCGAGCAACTGTTCGTGGGTGCCGTGGGCAACGGCCCGCCCATCGGCC
>DGKN01000108.1 GCA_002387005.1 Propionibacteriaceae bacterium UBA4569 | reverse complement strand
TCGGTGACCTGGCCTCGCTGGCCGCCCGCCTCGACGCCCTCGCCCCCGCGCTGCACGAGCAGGCCCAGGCCCGCAGGGCCGAGAAGGCTGCCGCCGCGCAGGCCGCGAAGGCTGAGAAGGAGAAGATGGTCGCGGAGGCCGAGAAGCTGGCCGCTGGCACCGATTGGCGCGGTGGGGTGAACCGTTTCCGTGCCCTGCTGGACGAGTGGAAGGCGCTCCCCCGCATCGACCGCGCCACCGACGACGAGCTGTGGCACCGCTTCTCGTCCGCCCGCACCACCTACACCCGTCGCCGCAAGGCCCAGTTCGCCGAGCAGAACACCAAGCGCGAGAGCGCCAAGAAGGCGAAGGAAGACATCATCGCCGAGGCGCGCGAGCTGGCCGACTCCACCGACTGGGGCCCCACCGCTGGCGCTTTCCGTGACCTGATGACGCGCTGGAAGGCCGCCGGTGCGGCTCCGCGCAGCGATGACGACAAGCTGTGGGCCGAGTTCCGCGGCCTGCAGGACCAGTTCTTCGCCGCCCGCAACGGCGTGATGGCCGAGCAGGACGCCGAGTTCATGGGCAACCTGACCGCCAAGCAGGAGTTGCTGGACGCCGCTGAGCCCGACATCCTGCCGGTCACCGACCTGGCCGTGGCACGCGCCAAGTTCCGCGACTTCCTGACCAAGTTCAACGAGTTGGGCAAGGTGCCGCGAGACTCGATCCGCGCGCTCGACAGCCGCGTCCGCGCGATCGAGAACGCGATCAAGGATGCCGAGGCCGAGGAGTGGCGCCGCACCGACCCGGAGGCCCGCCAGCGCGCCGCCGACACCGTGGCGATGTTCACCGGCCAGATCGAGAAGCTCAACGCCCAAGCCGACAAGTTCGAGGCTGCTGGCAATGCCAAGAAGGCCGCCGAGACCCGCGCGTCGATCACGACCTACCAGTCCTGGCTCGACCAGGCGCAGAAGGCCCTCAACGAGTTCAAGGCCTGATTCTGTAGGCTTTTGCCTTCACTTTGGCTACGAAGAGCCCTGTACCTGACGTGGGTGCGGGGCTCTTCGAGCTTTGCATTGAGCCAGCGGGGGCGATGAGCCAGCGGGGAGCACTGTCACTGCTTGACGCGGTAGACGTCGTAGACGCCCGGCACCTTCCGCACGGTGTTCAGCAGGTGCTCCAGGTGGGTCGGGTCGCCGGCCTCGAAGACCAGCTTCACCTTGAACACCCGGTCACGATGGCTGGACGCGGTCGCCGAGGTGATGTTGACCTTGAGGTCGCTCATCACCCGCGTGACATCCGACAGCAGGCCGTGGCGGTCCAGGCCCTCGATCTGGATTGCGACCAGGTAGGCCTGCGCGCGGTTCTGCGCCCACGCGACGTCGACGATCCGCTCGGGGGTCTCCAGCAGGTTGGACGCATTGGTGCAGTCGCGGCGGTGCACCGACACCGCCCCCTCACGGGTGACGAAGCCGAGGATCTCATCTCCGGGCATCGGGGTGCAGCACTTGGCGAGCTTGGTCCAGGTCGAGGTGTCGCCGTCGACCAGCACACCCGTCTCGCTGGACGACTGGTTGCGAGGACGTCGGGTCTGGTGCAGCGGGGCGTCCTCGAGCCCCTCCTCGGCGACCTCCTCCGGACCACCGGCGAGGTTCACCAGGCGCTGGACGACGTTCTGCGCGCTGACCGTTCCCTCACCAATCGCGGCGTACAGGGCGGTCGCGTCGGCCAGCCGCAGCGAGTNNTAGGGGGCGGTGAGCATCCGCTGCATTGGCAGGCCGGACTTGCGCAGCTGGCGGGCCAGCTCCTCGCGTCCGCGCTCGATGGACTCCTCGCGGCGTTCCTTGCTGAACCAGGCCTTGATCTTCTGCCGCGCCCGCGGGGAGACGACGAAGTTGAGCCAGTCCCGCGAGGGGCCGGCGTGCTCGTCCTTGCTGGTGAGGATCTCGACGACGTCGCCGTTGTTGAGTTGCTTCTCCAGCGGCATCAGACGTCCGTTGACGCGGGCACCGATGCAGCGCTGGCCGACCTGGGTGTGCACCGTGTACGCGAAGTCGACGGGCGTGGCGCCGGCGGGCAGCGCGATGACGTCGCCCTTGGGCGTGAAGACGTAGACCTCGGTGGAGTTGATCTCGAAGCGCAGCGACTCCAGGAACTCTCCCGGGTCGGACTCCTCCTTGCTCCACTCGTTGAGCGAGGCCACCCAGGACAGGTCCGCGTGCTCCTGCCCGCTGCCCGACCCGCCACGCAGTTCTTCCTTGTACTTCCAGTGCGCCGCAACACCGTACTCGGCCTTGCGGTGCATCTCGTGGGTGCGGATCTGCAGCTCCACCGGGCGCCCACCAGGGCCGATCACCGTGGTGTGCAGCGACTGGTACATGTTGAACTTCGGCATCGCGATGTAGTCCTTGAACCGCCCGGGCAGGGGGTTCCATCGCACGTGCATGACGCCCAGCGCCGCGTAGCAGTCGCGCTGGTTGTCGACCAGGATGCGCAGGCCAACCAGGTCGTAGATCTCGCCGAACTCGCGACCTCGCACGACCATCTTCTGGTAGATCGAGTAGTAGTGCTTCGGACGCCCGTAGACGACAGCCGGGATGCCCGCCTGGGCGAGGTCGTCCTTGACCTGCTCGATGACGGTTCGCAGCTGGCGTTCGCGCTGCGGGGCATGTTCGGCGACGAGATGGACGATCTCGTCGTAGACCTTGGGGTTCATGGTCGCGAAGGAGAGGTCCTCCAGCTCCCACTTCACGGCATTCATGCCGAGGCGGTGCGCCAGCGGCGCGAAGATCTCGAGGGTCTCCTTGGCGATCCGGAACTGCTTGTCGGGCCGCAGGAAGCTCAGCGTCCGCATGTTGTGCAGACGGTCGGCGAGTTTGATGACGAGCACCCGGATGTCGCGGCTCATCGCGACGACCATCTTGCGCAGCGTCTCCGCCTTGGCCGATTCGCCGTAGGTGATCTTGTCGAGCTTGGTGACGCCGTCCACCAGCGCGGCGACCTCGGCGCCGAAGTCGGCGGTCAGCTGCGCGAGCGTGTACGAGGTGTCCTCGACCGTGTCGTGGAGCAGCGCCGCGACCAGTGTCGGCTCGGTCATGCCGAGCTCGGCCAGGATCGTCGTCACGGCCAGCGGATGGGTGATGTAGGGGTCACCCGACTTGCGCAGCTGCCCGCGGTGATAGTGCTCGGCGGTGTTGTAGGCGCGTTCCAGCAGCGCCAGGTCGGCTTTGGGATGGTTGGCCCGAACGACGGTGAACAGCGGGTCCAGCACGGCCGCGGAAGGCGACTTCTGGGTCGCACCGAGGCGGGCCAGCCGCTGGCGCATCCGCAATCGCGGTTGTTCGGGGCCAGTGGAGAAGCGGTCGAGCGCAGCGGAGTGGGGGCTCCCGGGGGTTGCGTCCCCGCTGCCATAGGGCCCGTACAGGCCTTGCTCCTGCCCCTGGCTCGCCGTCACGTCAGCCTTCGACCGTGCAGATGGTGCTGAAGGAGTCGATGCCCGCGGCGTCCAGCGCCTTGCGTCCGTCGAGGAAGGCCAACTCCATCACGACGGCGACGTGCACCAGCTGGACGTCCAACTGGCGCAGCAGGCCCGCGGTTGCACTGATGGTGCCGCCGGTGGCCAGGACGTCGTCCACGACCATCACGCGAGCGCCCGGCTTGATCGCGTCCTTGTGCACGGTGAGGGTCTCGTGACCGTACTCGAGCGCGAAGGACTCCTCGAAGACTGGACGGGGCAGCTTGCCGGGCTTGCGGACGGGCACGAAACCCGCGCCCAGTTTCAGCGCCACCGGGGCGGCGAAGATGAAGCCACGGGCCTCCATGCCGACCACCACGTCGATGTCGCTGGGGGCATGCGCGGCGATCGACTCGACCGCCGCTTCGAAGCCCTCCGGAGAGGCCAACAGCGGGGTGATGTCCTTGAACATGACGCCGGGCTTCGGGAAGTCGGGGACGTCGGTGATCAGGGACTCGACGAGCGCCCGGTTCTGGGCTGCCGCGGTGTGTGCAAGGTCAAGCATGGTCACTTCTTTCGGTTCGCACGAGTGCTGCGGGGCGGCTGGCGACGATCGCCGACGAGGGTTCCCAGGGGCGCGGTTCCCAAGGGTGCGGTCCCCAGGGGCGCGGACGCGACCCCGGTGTCACCCGCGACCGCGACCGTCGCATCCCCGATCTTCGCACGTCCGCGCGCCTTCTCGCTGCGACGCGCAAGACGTTCCCGGTGGGCCTTCATGCCCGGCTCGCGCTCCTTCAGCAGCGCGAGCAGCGGGGTCGCGATGAAGATGGACGAGTAGGCGCCCGCGACCATGCCGACGAACAGGGCCAGGCCGAGGTCGACCAGCGGACCGCCGTGCAGCCAGAACAGGCCAGCGGCCAGCAGCGCGGCGACCGGGATGACGCCGATCAGCGTGGTGTTGAGCGAGCGGACCAGCACCTGGTTGACGGCGGTGTTGGCCGCCTCGGTGTAGCTGCGGTTCTGGCTGGTGAGGCCTTGCACGTTCTCCTTCACCTTGTCGAACACGACCACCGTGTCGTACAGGGAGTAGCCAAGGATCGTCAGCACGCCCGTCAGGGTCGCGGGGGTGACCGTGAAGCCGGCCAGGGCGTACACGCCGACGGTGAGGATCAGGTCGTGCAACAGGGCCACGATGGCAGCGATCGACATCTTCCAGTCCCGGAAGTAGGCCCAGATCATCGCCATCACGAGCAGCACGAACACCACCAGCGCCTGGATGGCCTTGTTGGTGATCTGCTTGCCCCAGGAAGCGCCGATCAGGGAGTAGGTGACCGACTCATTCGTCGTCCCGGCCTCCTTGGCGATGGCGCTGCGGACGGTCGGAACCTCGGCGGCCGTCAGCGAACGGGTCTGCACCCGGACGGTGTCGTTGCCGACCGTGAGCACCTGGGTGCCCTCCAGGTCGGGCAGGCCGGTGGCGTCCACGGCCTCGCGGTAGTCCTGCACCGTGGTGTCGCTGATTGCGGCGGGCGCGGAGAAGTCAGCGCCGCCACGGAACTCGATGCCCAGGTCCAGGCCGCGGAACCCGAGCGCGCCGAGCGAGAGGGCCAGCAGCAGGCCAGAGACGAGGAACCAGGTCTTCCAGCGACGGACGAACTCGAAGCTGACCTCACCGGTGTACAGCAGGTGGGTCAACGAGTTCTTGCGCGCCTTCGTGGTGCCGGCTCCGTCGTCACGGGTCGGCTCGGTCTCGAGTGGGGTGCTCATCACGCCNNCCTCGGCGGCGGAGGTGGTGGACGTGGTGCGGCGGCGCGAGCTGCCAGCGCGTGAACTGGCGCGGGTGCCCCTTGCGCGGGTGCCGAGCAGCGAGGCCCGGGAGACGCCCATGTGGTCGGCGTCCAGACCGGAGAACTTGCGTCCCTCGCCGAAGTACTTGGTACGGCCCAGCAACGTCATCAGCGGCTTGGTGAACCAGAATACGATCGCGAGGTCGATCAGTGTCGTGAGACCCAAAGTGAAGGCGAAGCCCTTCACGGCACCGACCGCGAGGAAGAACAGCACCACGGCCGACAGCAGCGAGACCATGTCGGCGATGACGATCGTCGAGCGCGCCTTCTGCCAGCCCGTCTCGATCGCCGTCCGCAGGCTGCGTCCATCGCGGATCTCGTCCCGGATGCGCTCGAAGTAGATGATGAAGGAGTCGGCGGTGACGCCGATCGCCACGATCGCGCCGGCGATGCCGGGCAGGTTGAGCGCGAAGCCCAGGGCCGGGCCGAGCAGCGTCATCGCGCCGTAGGTGACCAGCGCGGCGACGGCAAGCGATCCCACCACCACGATCGACAAGCCGTGGTAGTAGATCAGCGAGTAGATCAGCACCAGGCCGAGGCCGATGGCGCCGGCGATCAGGCCGGTGCGCAGCTGCTCACCGCCCAGGCTGGGCGAGACCGTCTGCACCTCGGAGACGTCGAAGTTCAGCGGCAGGGCGCCGTACTTGAGGACATTCGCGAGATCCGAGGCGGTCTGCTGGGTGAAGTTGCCGGAGATCTGCGCCTGGCCATTCGGGATCGCCGACTGGATCGTGGGCGCCGAGGTCACCTTGCCGTCCAGGACGATCGCGTTCTGGTTCATCGGCGCGGTCTTGCTGACCAGCGCCGCGGTGAGCGTGCCGAAGTCGGAGGTGCCCTTGGAGTCGAAGACGAGGTTGACCACCGGCTGGATGCCGTTCTGCGGGATGCCAGCGGTGGCATCGGTGACGTGGCTGCCCTCGATCGCGACCGGGCCGAGCAGGTACTTGTACATGCCGGTGTCGTCACAGGTGATGAGCGCCTGGTCGAGCGAGTCGGTGACCGGGTCGGTGCACTTGTAGGCCGCGAAGTCGGTCTGGTCGGTGGCGGTGGGCTCCCAGGCCATCACCTTGTCCAGCGCCAACAACTTGTTCGTCCCCTTCGGACGGGCCTTGGCTGGAGCGGTCGGCAGACCGGGCGTCGCGTTCAGCGAGGCGGAGGCCGACGGCGAGGCGCTGGGCGAAGCGGCGACCTGCTCCATCGCGTACACATTGCGGAAGTTCAGCTTGGCCGTCTTGCCGACCATGGCGATCAGCTGGTCCGACTGGACATTCGGGACGCTGACAACGATGTGCTGGTTGCCCTGGGTGGTCACCGAGGCCTCACCGACGCCCAGACCGTCGACGCGCTGCTGGATGATCGAGCGGGCCTGTTCCAGGTTTTCCGCCGTCACCGCCTGCCCCGTGTCGGTGGAGGCCGTCAAAGTGATGGTCGAACCGCCCGCGAGGTCCAGGCCCAGGCGCGGAGTGTGCGCCTTGGCCGGGAACATCAACGCGTACAGGGCGGTCGTGGCCGCGAGGAAGATCGCCAGCGTCCGCACCGGGTGCGTCCGGCGCGGCGTGGTGGGTGCTGAACTGGCCACTGTCGTCAAATTCCTTGGTAGGGAGCGCCCGGCACTGGGTACGGGCTTCGCAAGACTACCCAATCACGCCGTGAACAGGTCCGGCGCCTCACCGCGGGGGTCGGCGGGCGGCACCAGGCCGAGGTGTTGCCAGGCTGCCGGGGTCGCGACGCGGCCGCGCGGGGTGCGCATCAGGAAGCCCAGCCGCACCAGGAAGGGCTCGGCCACCTCCTCGACCGTCTCGGTCTCCTCCCCCACGCTGATCGCCAGCGTCGACAGGCCGACGGGACCACCGGCGAACTTGGTGCAGATGGCGTTCAGTACCGCCCGGTCGAGTCGGTCGAGACCCAACGGGTCGACCTCATACAGGCGCAGCGCCTCGTCGGCGATCGTCCGGGTCACCGCCCCCGCGTGGCGCACCTGGGAGTAGTCGCGCACGCGGCGCAGCAGCCGGTTCGCGATGCGCGGCGTACCGCGCGAGCGCAGCGCGATCTCGCGGGCCGAGTCGTCGTCCAGGTCGACGTGCAGCACGCCAGCAGAGCGGTGGACGATGTGTTCCAGCGCCTCGGGGGCGTAGAATTCGAGGTTGGCGGTGAAGCCGAAGCGGTCGCGCAGTGGGCCGGGGNNGGGATCGCGGTGGCGCCAGGACCCTTGCCCACGACCACGTCGACGCGGAAGTCCTCCATCGCGAGGTAGAGCATCTCCTCCGCAGGTCGGCTCATCCGGTGGATCTCGTCCAGGAAGAAGACCTCGCCCTCCACCAAGCCGGACAAGATCGCGGCCAGGTCACCCGCGTGCTGGATCGCCGGACCGGACGAGATGCGCAACGGAGCGCCCATCTCGGCGGCGATGGTCATCGCGAGCGTGGTCTTGCCGAGCCCGGGCGGCCCGGAGAGCAGCACGTGGTCTGCGGTGGTCCCGCGGTGGCGGGCGGCGGCAAGCACCAGGCCCAATTGGTCGCTGACGCGGGGCTGGCCCTCGAACTCGTCCAGCGTGGATGGACGCAGTGCCGCCTCGACGGCGCGTTCCTCCGGTTCGGCGTGCGGGTCGACGGGTGAGTGCTCCACGGCGGCAACCCTACTTGCGGGCCAGCGAGGCGAGCGCCGCGCGCATCAGGACGGCGATGGAGATCTGCGGGTCTTCCTCGACGAGGTGTTCGACGCCATCGCAGGCGGCCTCGGCGTCACGCGCAGGCCAGCCCAGGCCCATCAGACCCTCGGTGACCTGTTCGCGCCACTGCGCGGCACCGGTCCCGGTGGCGGTGGGCACGGCCACCGCACCGAGGGCGTTGACCTTGTCCTTGAGCTCGATGACCATGCGCTGGGCACCCTTGCGTCCGATGCCGGGCACCTTGCACAGCGCCGTGAGGTTCTCGCTGGCGATGGCCTGGCGCAGTTCCTCGGGCGACATGACCGAGACGACGGCCTGCGCAATCCGCGGGCCGATGCCAGAGGCCTGCTGCACCAGCTCGAAGCAGTCGCGTCCCTCGGCGTCGTCGAAGCCGTAGAGGGTCATGGAGTCCTCCCGGACGATCATGGACGTGTGCAGCGTCGTCGTGGCGCCCAGCCGGGCCCCGGCGCAGGTGGCCGGCGTGCACTGGGACCGCATCCCGAAGCCGTTGACGTCCAGGACGACCCAAGTGGCGCCGACGGCGGTGACAGTTCCGGTGAGGTGGCTGATCATGCGGTCCCCTGCTTNNACTGCTTGTGGCCCTGGGCCGCCGCGACGGCCTCGGCGTAGCGGTTGGTGGCCGGTCCGCGCCACACATGGCAGATCGCCAGCGCCACCGCGTCGGCGGCGTCGGCGGGTTTCGGAGGCTCCGACAGCCGGCAGATCCGGGCCACCATCGCGCCCACCTGGGCCTTGTCGGCCCGTCCATTGCCGGTGATGGCGGCCTTGACCTCGCTGGGGGTGTGCAGCACCACGGGGATCGAGTGGCGCGCCGCCACCAGCATCGCGATGCCGGCGGCCTGCGAGGTTCCGGTGACCGAGTGCAGGTTGTGCTGGGTGAAGACGCGCTCGACGGCCATCGCGTCGGGACGATAGGTGCGCACCCACTCCTCGATGCCGGTCTCGATGGCCAGCAGGCGGTGGGCATGGTCCCTGTCGGCGGGGGTGCGGGCGACACCGGCGGCGGTGAGTTCGACGCGGCGGCCCGCATCGGCGTCGACGACACCGATGCCACACCTCGTCAGCCCGGGATCCACCCCCAGTACGCGCACGCGCCCTCCTCGAATAGGCGTTCGAAAGACTACTCCACTAGCCTTGCCCGGTGCTGTTCGTGGAGTTGCTCGGAGTGTTCGCGTTCGCCCTCTCGGGAGGCCTGGCCGGGGTCCGTCGCCGCTTCGACATCTTCGGCATCCTCGTGCTGGCCGTGCTCACCGCTCTGGGCGGCGGCATGGTGCGCGACGTGCTGCTGGGCATCACTCCCCCGCGCGGCATCAGCGACCTCAACCTGATCGGAACGGCGCTGGTCGGTGGCCTGGTGACCTTCTGGTTCTCCGGGACGCTGGCTCGCGCGCGCCGGGTGATCCTGGTGGCGGATGCGCTGGGTCTGGGTGCCTTCGCCGTCACTGATGCCGCTGTGGCCATCGAGGCGGGGTACCCGGGTGTGGAGGCCATCGCGGTGGGCATGATCACCGCCGTCGGCGGCGGTGTGCTGCGCGACGTGCTCTCAGGTCAGGTTCCCAGCGTCTTCGGGCGCGAGCTCTACGCGGTCCCCGCCCTGCTGGGCGCGCTGCTCACCGACTGCGCCTACCGATTCGGCTGGTTCAACGGGTGGGTCCAGTGGATGCTGGTGCTGCTCGTCTTCGGCCTGAGGGTGCTGGCGCTCAGGTTCTGCTGGAAGACGCCGCTGCCCCGCCGCCTCGCGCACTGAACCACGGCAGCACTGCCTCAACAGCTGAGCCCTTCACAGACCATGTCTGCGAAGAGGCTCACCAGTCCGAAACCGACCGCCGCGCTCAACGCCGAAGGCACCCGAAGGGGAGGCCTGCGGCGCGTGGCGCGTCCGGGCCGGTACAGGTCACTCTGCCTCGAGCTGCGCCCGGACCTCGTCGTTCAGCGCGGCGTTGTGGTAGACGTTCTGCACGTCGTCCGACTCTTCCAGCGCGTCGACGATCTTCTCCACCTTCTCGGCCACCTCGGCCGAGTCGATCTCCTGGTCGAAGGTGGCGCGGAAGGCCACCTCGGCGGAGTTGTAGTCGATACCTGCGTCCTGCACGGCCTTGCGGACCGCGACCAAGTCGTTGGGGTCGCAGATGAGCTCGAACTCGTCGCCCTCATCGTTGATGTCCTCGACATTGGCCTCGAGCGTGGCCTCCAACAGGTCGTCCTCGGTGATCTCCCGGGTGGCCGCCTTGCGACCCTCGCTCGGCGCCTCCTGCGTCTTGGCGACGGTGACGACGCCCTTGCGCTCGAACAGGCGCTGCACGGAACCGCCGTCGGCGATGGTGCCGCCGTTGCGGGTGACCGCGACGCGCACGTCGCTGACCGCGCGGTTGCGGTTGTCGGTCAGGCACTCGATCAGGATGGCGACGCCAGCGGGCCCATAGGCCTCGTACATGATCGTGTCGTAGTTGACGGCGTCGGCACCGACACCCGAGCCACGCTTGACGGCGCGGTCGATGTTGTCATTGGGGACCGAGGTCTTCTTGGCCTTCTGGATCGCGTCGTAGAGCGTCGGGTTTCCGCCGGGGTCACCGCCACCAACTCGTGCTGCCACCTCGATGTTCTTGACCAGCTTGGCAAACAGCTTGCCGCGCTTGGCATCGATGACAGCCTTCTTGTGCTTGGTGGTCGCCCACTTGGAATGCCCGCTCATGGACCAGTTCCGCCCTCTCCTGGATTACTCGGTCTGCCGCTGGAGCGCCGGGCGCGTCCGCAGCGGGACAATGCTAGCCGGTCACCCGCAGGCCGTAGAGCACCACCGAGTCCCCGGCCACGTAACCGAGGTGTTCGTACAGGCCCAGCGAGGTCTCCGGATCCTCCGTGTCGAGGCCCAGGCCAGCGCCCGCCAGGCCCTCGTCCAGGAAGGAGCGCATGGACGCGACCAGCAGCACCTCGCCAAGGTGGTGGCGTCGCCACATGGGGCGCACGCCCAGCCGGTCGGTCCAGCCCTCACCGAGCCCGTCGTACTCGCCCAGCGAGTTCAAGGCGTAACCGACGACCTGGTCGCCGTCCATCGCCACCCACGACCACTGCGGACGTGCTTCGGCCCGGGCCAGCGAGTCCTCCCACTGCCGACGGCCGACCTGCGTCGCGCCGCGACGGGTGGCGAAGGCCTCGTTGTGGGCGGCGCGCACCTGCTCGCTGAGCACCGGGTGAAAGGGCACGACCTGGACCGGGGCCACGGGCGGGACGGGAGGCAGCGGCGTCGGGGACCCGTCGTCGCCTACCAGTGGACGGTGCAGGTCGGTGCACCAGCGCTCTGCGCGGAGGCCGGCCTCCAGCATCAACTGGACCAGACCGGTGTTGCCGGTCTCGACATGCGCGCCAGCCCACAGCGGGTCACGGAGCTGGACGCCGGTTATGCTGGCGAGTTNNGCCAGCTCAGCAGGTGGGTGCCGATGGCCTTGTGCCGCCAGGCGGGATGAACACCACCGGTGAGCCAGACGCGCGGGCGCCCCTGGGCGACGTCGTGCACCTGGTTCCAGCCGTAGGCGACGATCGTCCCGCCCTTGTCGCGGCCCACCACGGCATTGCGGGAGGGGTCGCCGGCGCTTCGGAACTCCGACTCGAGATCGGCCAGCGAGATCTGTTCCATCGGGTCGTCGAAGTACTCGATCGCCTCACACAGCTCAGCCAGCTCGGCGAGGTCGTCGAGATCCAGCGGGGACCAGTCGAGGGTCGCCTCGACGTAGCAATCCATTGGATCAGCGCTCCACGGTGGTCACCGCTGACGACGCGGCATCCGCCAACGAGGCATCGTCTCGGGGGCGGGCCAGTCGACCACCGACCAGCCGTTCTTGCGGGCGGCACGCACCAGGCCCACGTCCGGGTCGACGACGACCGGGTTGCCGACCGCAGTGAGCATCGGCAGGTCGACATGGCTGTCGGCGTAGGCGAAGGACTTGGACAGGTCGACCCCATGCAGATTGGCGTAGTGCTTCAGCCAGGCCGAGCGAGCGTCGCCCACCATCGGCGGGTTGAGCAGGAAGCCGGTGCAGATGCCCTGCGCGTCGGTCTCCAGCTCTGCCGCGACGACGACGTCGAAGAGGTCCTCCAGCGGGCGGGTCAGGGGACGGATGACACCCGTCAGCAGGATGGTCGTGTGGCCCGCCTCGCGGTGCTCCTTGATCCGGGCGATCGCCTCCGGCGAGAGGCGATCACGGACGAATGGGGTCATCTGCTGGTCAACGAAGCCCTCGAGCTGTTCCATGCTCATGCCCTCGTAGCGGCGATACAGCGTCCGCAGGAAGGTCGCGCGGTCACGGCGCTCGGCGCCCAGATAGCGCGGCAGATGCGCCGCGACGTCGGCGACCTCCTTGGCCTTGCCCCCCAGAGAGAGCTGCGGCAGGCGAGCCCACAGGTAGGTCTCCACCACATTGGTGCTCATCACGGTGCCGTCGAGGTCGAAGGCGGCCAGGACGGTCCCGGGCTGCTCGGCGGGCTTCAGTGCGCGGAAGGTGCTGGCGCGGTTGCCACGGCGCTTGCGAGCCGCCTCCAGGCGACGCACCGGGTCGGTGATCGCCGGGGCGTGTATCTCCTTCATGTAGACCCGCCAGTCGACCACGCCGGTGTCGAAGGCGAAGGCCGCGACGTCGTCGGGGTGCAGCGACCTGTGCAGGGCCAGCGTGCAGTCGTCCACGAAGTGCAGCTGCGACTGCAGGTACTCCCCGTAGAGGCTGAGGTAGCGACGCAGGAAGTCGAGGTTCTTGCCCTGCCGGTCCAGCGCGACGACGGCATCGCGCGTCCGCTTGCCGCGGGGCAGCCAGGTGACGGCCTGCTCGCCGAGGCGGTGGGCGCGCTCTGCTACCTCCAGGTACAACTTGACCGGCTCCTCGCCGGGGAAGCTCCAGGTCGCCAGCGGCGCGACGGTGCCGTCGGAGCGGGTGTAGGGGTGCTCGGCGAAGTACTCGCGCAGCAGTTCGTAGATGCGGCGGAAGGTCAGTGGGTTTCGGGCGCCGGTCGAGCAGTGGTAGTACTCGGGCTGCCCGACAGCCGGGTCGGTGGCACAGACGGCGACGATCGCGTTGACGACGTGGTCACAGGGGACGATGTCCAGTGCGGCTTCCGGGGAGGCCGGGAACTCCTTCAGCTGCCCCTTGCCGTAGGCCAGGATGATCGGGTCGGCCATCTTGAAGCCCTCGATCCAGCCCGGGTACGGGTGCACCAGGGAGGATTCGACGATGGCGGGACGGACGACCGACACCTTGATGTCCTTGCCGAGGTCCTCGACGATCCGCTCCCCCATCGCCTTGGCGAAGGTGTAGACGTCGGTCCAACCCAGCGAGCGGGAGCGTTCGGTGCCGGCCTCGACCAGCTCGGCCTTGACCCACTCCTGACGACGACGTTCGGTGTCCTCGGCGGTGGTCAGATAGCCCGCCTTGCGGTGCTCCTTCTCGGCCTGCTTGCGCAGGATGGTGAGGCGCTCGGCGGTGCGGCTATCGTTCTCCACCCGTTCGGCCATCGCCAGCGCGGCCCGGGTCTCGACCTGGTAGTCGACGTCGTGGACGTGCGCCGCCTCGGGGATCGCGCCGCGGCGACGGCCGGCGGTGTAGGCGGTGGAGATGTGCACATAGTGCGGGATGCGCACCAGGTTGCCCTGGTCGTCGCTGCACGCCTGCAGCATCTTCTCCATCAGGGCCTTGGTGCCCAAAACATTGGTCTTGAAGGCAGCATCGATCGGCGGGTCGAAGGAGACGTCGCCGGCGCAGTGAATCACGACGTCCAGGTCCCGCGGCAGGTCAGGGACGTGCGGCAGGTCGCCGGACAGGACGTCGACGCGCGCGTCACACAGCGCGTCCGCACCGCCGGCCGCGGTGGCCAGTTGCTTGAAGATGGGCTTCTTCAGCAGGGAGACCACGCGGTCGCGGGCCGAGAAGGAGCCCTTCGGGCGGACGAGCACCACCGCGCGGGTGTCGGGGAGTTCCGTGAGGATCTTCCACAAGATCTGCTCGCCGATGAAGCCGGTCACGCCGGTCATCACGATCTTCTTGCCCGCCAGAAGCTCGGCCAGGCGTCCGTCCAGCAAGGGCGGGACGTGCGCGGGGGCCAGCGGCACCCCGAAGCTGGCACTCGGCACCTTGGGGTTGTGCTCGCTCACCGATTCTCCTTGTCGCGGTTCAGTTGAGTTCTTGCGGGCCGGCCACGTCGATGGCCTCCGCAAGGGTGAAGTTCCCGACGTACAGCGCGGTGCCGATGATGGCACCCTCGACGCCGATCGGCACCAGGCCGCGGAGCTGGACGACGTCCTCCAGGCGCGAGACGCCCCCCGAGGCGATCACCTTGGCGTGCTGTTCGGGGTGGTTGGCGCGCATGGTGGCGCTGACCGCACCGAGCAGCTCCAGGTTCGGGCCGCTCAGCATGCCGTCGCTGGCGACATCGGTGACGACGAAGCGCTCACAACCAGCGGTGCTCAGCCGCTCGACGGTGGCGAGGGCGTCGCCCCCCTCGGTGGTCCAGCCACGAGCGGCCAGCTTGCCGTCACGGACGTCAAGGGCGATGGCCACCTTGTCGCCGTGCTCGGCGATCACGTGCTCGCACCATTCCGGGTTCTCCAGCGCCGCGGTGCCGATGTTCACCCGGGCGGCACCAGCGTCCAGTGCCCGGCGTAGGGAGGCATCGTCACGGATGCCACCGGTGAGTTCGACGTTGATGCCGAGTTCGCCCGCGATGCGGGAGGTGATCTCGGTGTTCTGGCCGTCGCCGAAGGCGGCATCAAGGTCGACGAGGTGGATCCACTGGGCTCCGGCGTCGCGCCAGCGGCGGGCCTGTTCGAGCGGGTCACCGAAGACCCTCTCGGTCCCAGCGACGCCCTGGACGAGCTGAACCGCCTGCCCCTTGCGGACGTCGACGGCCGGGAAGAGCAGAAGTGAAGTCACCGCAGCACCCTATCCGATGACCCAGTTGGCCAGCAGTGTGCCCCCGGCCGGCCCGGACTTCTCGGGGTGGAACTGGGTGGACGTCACCGAACCCTTCTCGACGGCTGCGACAAAGCGGTCACCGCCGTGCTCCGACCAGGTGACAAGGGTATTCTCCAGTCCGTTGGCGGCCGCGCGGACGCCGTAGGAGTGGACGAAGTAGAAGCGCTCGCCTGCCACGCCATTGAAGGCACGTGAGGTGGCTGGAGCCTCGACAGTGTTCCATCCCATGTGCGGGAGCGGACGAGCATTCAACTGTTCGACGGCGCCGGGGAGGATGCCCAGGCCGGGCGTGTCGACGCCGTGCTCCACACCGCGGTCGAACAGCACCTGGTGCCCAACGCAGATGGCGAGCAATGGGCGCTCGTTCGCGACCCAACCGACGACCAGGTCGTCACCACCCACCGAACGCAGCTGGTCGATGCAGGCGGTGAAGGCACCGACACCGGGCAGCACGAGCTTGTCGCAGCGCGTCAGCTCATCGTGGTCGGCGGACAGGATGACGTGCGCACCGGCGGCTTCGAGGGCACGGCAGGCCGAGTGCAGGTTGCCAGAGCCGTAGTCGAGAACGCCGACGCGGGAGGCAGCACCCGTGCCCGAGGTCACAGGCTGCCCTTGGTGGAGGGAACGCCGACGACCTTGGGGTCCAGCGCGATCGCGGTGCGGAGCGCGCGGGCCAGCGCCTTGAACTGTGCCTCGACGATGTGGTGCGGATCGCGGCCGGCGAGCAGTCGCAGGTGCACGCACAAACCGGCATTGATCGCGAAGGACTCGACGACGTGGTAGGTCATCGACCCGGCGTAGGGCACCCCGGATCCGCCGATCAGGGCGTAGACCTGGGCGTCCGGCTCCCCGGTGCAGACGCAATAGGGTCGTCCGGCGACGTCGACGACGCACTGGGCCAGCGCCTCGTCCAGCGGGACGAGGGCGTCGCCGTACCGGGTGATTCCGGACTTGTCACCCAGCGCTTCCTTGAGTGCCTGCCCCAGCGCGATGGCGGTGTCCTCGACGCTGTGGTGGCCGTCGATGTGCACGTCGCCGGTGCACTTCACGTCCATGTCAATACCGGAGTGCTTGCTCAGCGCGGTGAGCATGTGGTCGTAGAAACCCACACCGGTGTCGATCGTCGAGGTGCCAGTCCCGTCCAGGTCGATGCTGACCCGGATGGACGACTCGCTGGTGGTGCGCTCGATCGTGGCTGTGNNTTCATGCCGGTGCTGTTCATGAGTCAGCTCCTTCGGTGTCGGTGGTGCTCATCCGCTGGGCCGCGGGCAGGACGTCGAGCAGGGCGTGACGGAAGGCCGCCATCTCGTCCGGAGTGCCGGCCGAGACGCGCAGGAAGCCGGCGGGGCCGGTCTCGCGGACCAGGACGCCGCGGTCGAGCAGCGCCTGCCAGACGACGTGACGGTCGGCGAAGCGTCCGAACAGGCAGAAGTTGGCCTGGCTGGGAACGACCTCCAAACCGTGTTCTCGCAACCACTGCTGCAACTGCTGGCACTCGCGGCGCAGCTGACTGACCTGCTGCAACATCTCGGCCGAGTGCTTCAGGGCAACGACCGCAAGAGCCTGCGACGGACCGGACAAGTGATACGGCAACCGGATGATGCGGCAGGCGTCGACAACGGCCGGGTTGGCGGCCAGGTAGCCAAGACGTCCCCCGGCGTAGCTGAAGGCCTTGCTCATGGTGCGGGTGACGACCAGGCGCGGGTGGCGNNCAGGTCGCCTGCGGATCCGCGACGCCTCCGAACAGCACGAAGTTGGACCACGAGAGGTGCGGCGTGTAGCCGAGCGCTTCGAGCGTCGCCGTGATGCGGTCTCGCTGCTCCACGATCTCCTGCACCATGCCGAGCATGACGTCGGCGTTGCGGAGAGCGGCGACGGCGGCCGCCTGCGTCAAGGCGCTCAGGTGGTACGGCAGCCGGACGAGGCGCAGGGCGTCGATGAACGCCGGATCGGCCGCGAGGTAGCCGACGCGGGCACCGGCGAAGGCGAACGCCTTGCTCATAGTGCGGGAGACGGCGAGCCGCGGCCGTCCTTCCAGGAGGGTGAGGGCCGACGCCGCATCCCGCGGCGCGAACTCCTGGTAGGCCTCGTCGACCACCACGATGCAGTCGAGCTGCGTGCACACCTCGTCGATGACGCTCACCGGCGTCGTGGTGCCGGTCGGGTTGTTCGGCGTGGTGATGATGATGACGTCTGCATTGTGCTCGCGGGCGGCGGCCACGATTGCCTCCGTGGAGAGGGCGTAGTGCTCGTCGCGGGGTGCTGTGACGTAGTGCGTGTGGGTGTTGCGCGCGTACTCGGGGTACATCGAGTAGGTGGGCGTGAAGCCGAGCAGGGTGCGCCCGGGGCCGCCGAAGGCCTGCAGGAGGTGGGTCATCACCTCATTGGAACCGTTGGCTGCCCAGATGTTCTGCGGGCCGAGACCGAAGCCGAGGTAGTCGGCCAGCGCGGTGCGCAGTTCGAGTGCTTCGCGGTCGGGGTAGCGGTTGATCCTCACCGCAGCCTCGGCCACGGCCTTGCCCATCGCGTCACGCAGGGACGAGCTGGGTGCAAAGGGATTCTCGTTGACGTTCAGACAGACCGGGACGTCGAGCTGGGGGGCGCCATAGGGCTCCTCCCCCACCAGCTCGGGACGCAGCGGCAGGTCGGACAGCTCGAAGCCGCTCAGCGTCCGGCCT
>DGKN01000050.1 GCA_002387005.1 Propionibacteriaceae bacterium UBA4569 | reverse complement strand
CCGGCGCTGACTACTCGCCGGTCGACTACAACCGCGCTGGCGTGCCGCTGATGGAGATCGTCCCCCGTCCCGTCCGTGGGCTCGGCGCCAAGGCCCCCGAGGTCGGACGTGCCTACATGACCCACCTGCGGGAGCTGATGCGCGCGCTGGGAGTCTCCGAGGCGCGCATGGAGCAGGGCAACATGCGCTGCGACGCGAATGTCTCGCTGATGCCCAAGGGCAGCGACGAGCTGGGCACCCGCACCGAGACCAAGAATGTGAACTCGCTGCGCAGCGTCGAGAATGCGCTGCGCTACGAGATCCGTCGCCAGGGTGCGGTGCTGCAGTCCGGTGGACGTGTGAAGCAGGAGACCCGGCACTGGCAGGAGGCCGAGGGCACCACCTCGTCCGGACGTTCGAAGGAGCAGGCCGAGGACTACCGCTACTTCCCCGAACCCGACCTGGTGCCGGTGGCGCCGAGCCGGGAATGGGTCGAGGAGCTCCGGGCGACCCTGCCCGAACCACCCAGCGAGCGCCGGGCGCGCCTCCAGCGGAGTTGGGGCTTCACCGACCTCGAGATGCGCGATGTGCTGGGCAATGAGGGCGCGATCGACCTGATCGACGCGACGGTCGCGGCCGGCGCCAGCCCCGCCAGCGCCAAGAAGTGGTGGCTGGGTGAGCTGGCCCGTCGTGCCAACGAGACCGGCGTCGCGTTGGACGAGGTCGGCATGAGCACCGCGCAGGTCGCGGCGCTGCAACGCCTCGTCGAGGCTGGGACGATCAACGACAAGTTGGCCCGCCAGGTGATCGACGGCGTGATCGCCGGCGAGGGTGACCCATCCGAGGTCGTCGAGACCCGTGGTCTGGCGGTGGTATCCGACGACGGTGCGCTGGGCGCGGCCATCGACGAGGCGATCGACGCCAACCCCGACATCGCGCACAAGATCCGCGACGGCAAGGTGCAGGCCGCCGGCGCGCTGATCGGCCAGGTGATGAAGGCGATGAAGGGCAAGGCCGACGCAGCCCGCGTCCGGGAGCTGGTGCTCGAGAAACTCAGCTGAGGGCTCCCCGACGACGTGGCCCCACGACGCGGACACCGGGTGGTTCTGCTTGCTGGAAACAGAAGCAGGGCCATCCGGTATTGCGGGACGGGGCTTGCGGAGCCATGATGGGTGGCGGGAGGCAGCCCATGACCACACCGTTGACCAAGCCCACGGCCGCGACGCCTGGCGCTCGTCCAGGTTCCGGAATGCGCGTCGCGCTGTTCATCACGTGCATCAACGACGTGATGTACCCCGGCACCGGACGTGCCACTGTCGAACTGTTGGAGCGCCTCGGCTGCACCGTCGAGTTCCCGACGGCACAGACCTGCTGCGCGCAGATCACCACCAACACCGGGTACCTCGACGAGTCGGTGCCGCAGGTGCGGCAGTACCTCAAGGCCTTCGAGGGATACGACCACGTCGTCTCCCCGTCCGGGTCCTGCACCGCGGCCGTCCGGGAACAGCACCCGATGCTGGCCCGGCACAGCGGCGACATGGGCCTGGTGGCAGCGGTGGACGTTCTTTCGCAGCGCGTCTTCGACATCCCCGAGTTCCTGGTGGATGTGCTCGGCGTCACCGACGTCGGTGCCTATTTCCCACACGCCGTCACGTACCACCCCTCTTGCCACGGCAAACGGCTACTGCGACTGGGTGACAAGCCACTCCAGCTGCTGCAGGCCGTCCGGGGGATGACCTTGGTGGACCTTCCCGAGGCAGACCAGTGCTGCGGTTTCGGCGGCACCTTCAGCATCAAGAATGCGGATGTGAGCGCCGCGATGGCCTCCGACAAGGCGCGTCACGTGCGCGAGACCGGCGCCGAGTTCGTCGTCGGCGGCGACAACTCGTGCCTGATGAACATCGGCGGAGTGCTGTCCCGCCAGAACTCGGGGGTCCGGCCGATCCACCTGGTCGAAATCCTCAACTCCACCGAGGAGGTGTTGGCATGACGTCCCTGCAGCGTGTCACCGAGGGCAATGGAGGGGTCGCCCGTCTGACCCCGGCACCTGACCGGGCTGGCACCTATTTGGGCATGCCCAAGTTCCCGAAGGCCGCCCGCTCCGAGCTGGAACTGGGTGTCCAGCGCAAGAACCTCCGAAATGCCACCGGGACGATCCGGGCCAAGCGCGCCGATCGCGTCGCCGAGTCGCCCGACTGGGAAGACCTGCGTGACGCGGCTGCCGCGATCAAGGACCGGGTCGGGCGTCACCTCGACCACTACCTCGTGCAGGCCGAGGAGAATCTGACCCGCAACGGCGTGGTCGTCCACTGGGCGCGCGATGCGGCCGAGGCCAACGAGATCGTCGCCCAGGTGGCGCGCGCGAAGGGCATCGACGAGGTGGTGAAGATCAAGTCGATCACCACCCAGGAGACCGACCTCAACGAGTACCTGGAGGAGCAGGGGATCGCGGCTTGGGAGACCGACCTGGCCGAGCTGATCGTGCAGCTCGGGCACGATCGTCCGTCCCACATCGTCGTGCCGGCGATCCACCGCAACCGCGCCGAAGTCCGCGAGATCTTCAAACGCGAGATGGGCCGCTACGGACGTCCGGCGCCCGAGGACATGACCGAGAACCCGCCCGAGCTGGCGGCAGCGGCGCGGCTGCACCTGCGCGAGAAGTTCCTGCGCGCGAAGATGGCGGTCTCCGGCGGCAACTTCGTGATCGCCGAGACCGGCTCGCTGGTCGTGGTCGAGTCCGAGGGCAACGGCCGGATGTGCCTGACCCTGCCCGAGACGCTCATCTCGATGGTCGGCATCGAGAAGGTCCTGCCGACCTTCGACGACCTGGAGGTCTTCCTCAAGCTGCTGCCCCGCTCGGCCACCGGCGAGCGCATGAACCCGTACAACTCGGTCTGGAGCGGTGTGACGCCCGGCGACGGCCCCCAGGAGCAGCACGTCATCTTCCTCGACAACGGCCGAACCGACGTGCTTGCCGACACCCTCGGACGCGAAGTGCTGCGCTGCATCCGCTGCGCCAGTTGCCTCAACATCTGCCCCGTCTACGAGCGCACCGGTGGCCACGCCTACGGCTCGGTCTACCCGGGCCCCATCGGCGCCGCCCTCAACCCCCAACTGCGCGGCGTCGAGAACGACGTCGACCGAGG
>DGKN01000212.1 GCA_002387005.1 Propionibacteriaceae bacterium UBA4569 | reverse complement strand
CTTGACCGTGAGGCACTACGGTTGCGCCGGGTTGGCTCAAGCGGCGGTCAGCGGGTGGATGCGTCGTCCACCTCGGCGAGGATGTTCGGCATCGCCCGTTCGATCGCGGCCAATGTGGTCACGAAACCCTCCGAGCCCCCGTACCAGGGGTCGGGCAGCGGATCGCCCGGACTGGCCTGCGGGTCGAATTCGCTGAAAAGGCGCNNCGCATCCGGTCCAGGTGGTGGGTCTCGGCGGCGATGACCAGGTCGGCGTCCCGGATCTCCCGTGCGCTGATCTGGTGGGCGCGGTGGTCGTCGGTCTCGTAACCGGCAGCGCGCATCACGCGCACCGCGCGCGGGTCGATCGGGTTGCCCAGCTCCTCGGCGCTGACGCCGGCGGAGGTGAACTCGACGTCCATCCCGGCGCCTTCGCGACGGGCCACCCGATCGAGCATGGGGGAGCGACAGATGTTGCCGTGGCAGACGAAGACGACCCTCTTCACTGGTGCTCCAACAGGCTTCACTGGTGCTCCAGGAGGTGACCGGCCGTGCCGCCGATGATCGTGACGATCAGCGCACCCAGGAGGGCAGGGATCCAGCCGTCGACGTGCCAGGGCCAGCCGAATCGTCCCGCAAGCCAACTCGTCAGCATCAGCATCCCCGCGTTGATCACCCAGACGAAGGCGCCCAGGGTGAGCACGATGAAGGGGAGGGAGAAGAACTTCACCACGGGGCGCACCAGCGCATTCACCAGCCCGAAGAAGGCGGCGACCATGAGCATGGTCACCACCGCGTCCAGCCAGGTGTCGGCCACTAGAGTGATTCCGGACAAGAGCCAGGTGGCGAGCCCCAGGGCCGCGGCATTGGCGACGAAGCGTTTGATCACACATCCAGCCTGCCACGCGGCGCTGGCATCCCCGGAGGCACCCATGACCCGCCACTTCCTCAAGGAACTCGACTTCGGCACCGACGAGTGGCTGCGCCTGCTCGACCTGGCCGCCGAATTGAAGACGGCGAAGAAGGAAGGGCGTGAGGAGCAGCGCCTGCGGGGACGCAATATCGCGCTGATCTTCGAGAAGACCTCCACCCGCACCCGGTGCGCCTTCGAGGTGGCGGCTGCCGACCAAGGCGCCCACACCACCTACCTCGACCCCGCCGGGTCCCAGATCGGGCACAAGGAGTCGATCGCCGACACCGCGCGCGTCCTCGGACGGATGTTCGACGGTATCGAATACCGCGGTTTCGAGCAGGTCAAGGTGGAGGAGTTGGCCCGTCACGCCGGGGTCCCGGTGTTCAACGGTCTGACCAACGAGTGGCACCCAACCCAGATGCTGGCCGACCAGCTGACGATGCGCGAGCAAAGCCCGAAGCCGCTCGAGCAGGTCGCGCACGCCTACCTCGGTGACGCCCGGTACAACATGGGCAACTCCTGCCTGGTCTCGGGTGCGTTGGTCGGGATGGACATCCGGATCGTCGCGCCGCGCAAGTACCAGCCGGAGGCCTCGGTGGTCGAGGCGGCCCAGGCGCTGGCCGCGGTCTCGGGAGCACGGATCACCATCACCGACGACGTGACGGCTGGCGTCGCGGGCTGCGACTTCGTCTCCACCGACGTGTGGGTGTCGATGGGGGAGCCGAAGGAGGTCTGGTCCGAGCGGGTTGCCGACCTCAAGCCCTATCAGGTGAACGCGTCCGTGCTCGCCGCGACCGGGAACCCCGACGTCAAGTTCCTGCACTGCCTGCCCGCTTTCCACGACCGCAACACCACCGTGGGCGAGAGCATCTTCGCCGACTTCGGCCTGGACGGGGTGGAGGTCACCGACGAGGTCTTCGAGGGCCCCGCGTCGGTCGTCTTCGACCAGGCCGAGAACNNGCTGGTCGACTGCCTCGCCTGAGCTGCTGAAAACCGGACGAATCGGGCCCTTTGAACGGTCGAATCGCCGATCCGTGCCGCTGGCGTCCGGTTTTCAGCGGAACACCCGGCGGCGGTGGTCCCGGCGGGCCATCGCCGCGCGGATGTCGGCCTCGGCCGAGCCCCAGTCGTGGATGACCTGCTCGAAGGTGAGCCGGATTGGTACGTAGCCGCGAGCGCGGAGCCGACGGTCGCGTAGGCGATCAGCCTGATAGGCCGACGCGGACGTGTGGTGCTGGACGCTGTCCACCTCGATGACGAGCGAGTCGCCGACCAGCAGGTCCACCCGACCAACGCCGTCGATCTGTGCCTGGGTTCGCACAGCGATCCCCAGCGCACGTAGCCGAAGGCGCACCAGAGTCTCGGTTCCCGATTCGGCACGGTCCATCATGGCCACGAGCCTTCCAACACGAACGGGAGCGTCGGCGAAGAGCAGCGCCACCTGTTCAGGATGCATGAGCCCGAGGTTGACGACCGAGTCGAGTGCCGCGACGAACTCCTCTCCGGCGAGGCAGCTGGATGCGGTCACCAGGGCAGTTCCCAGGTCGTCGATCGGGGCTCTGGGTACCTGACGGGAGGCGGGGCAGCGGCAGACGGTGGCTCCCGGAGGAACACGCTTCAAGCCGTCCCTCGGTGCGCGGACGTGCCAGCGACGGTCCAGCACCCAGACCCCATACCAGCGCAGGGCGGACGCGCAGCCAAGTGTCCCGCCGGCAGCCACCGCCTGTGCCACCCGTTCGTCCGCCTGGGGCAGCGCGAACCAACCCGGACGCAGGCGGCGAAGATCACCGGTCCGCGTCCGGCGCCTGATGTCTGTATCGGTGTCGCCCCACGCGATCAGCTGCCTGCGGCTGACCACCCCTGCCCCTCGGATGTCGAAACTCACACCAATACCAANNTACCAATAGGAATCCCGAGCCATCCTCTGCCACCGTTGGCCGAGCCTTGTGGACAACTCCTCCAAGACCCGCCGGCTGTGGAACCAAGGTGATGGCCGAGAATCGGACGTCAGCGGGACCGTTCCGCGTCTGGATCGTGCAAACCAGCCGTTTCGTCCGATTCTCAGCAGCAGGCGGCCGTCGGTCAGCTGAAGAAGCTGCCGATCGTCCCGCCGACGCCGTCACCGTTCGGGGTGGCGATCACGTTCTCGCAGGGCTGGACCACCACGTGACCCTGCCCCCGGAAGGCCATCTGCAGCATCTCGCCGGTGCCGCCCCTGACCATGGACTTCAAACCACCCGTGTCGACCTTGATGTCCATCTGCACGCCATCGGTCCACATCACCACGGCCTGGGCGTCAGCGAAGGTGGGTGCCTGCGCCACGTCAAGGGCCACCGGCTCACCCTTGGTGGTGATCGCGACGAAGCCCGTTCCGGAGAGCACCACGTTGTAGAGTCCGCCGGTCATCATGGCTCCGCGCGCCTGGATCCGCTTCACGTCCCAGGAGATCGACTGGCTGAAGGCAAGTACATTGCCGCCGTTGACGCTGATGGTGTCGTTCTCCAGGTACATGATCTGGACGTCCGCCGCCTCGTCGGCGAGGAAGAGCTCGCCGCTTCCCGATGCCTGCATCAGGTTCACGCCCTCGCCGGTGACGGCCTGCTTGAACAGCTTGCCCAGACCACCGGCGCCCTTGTTCATGAACTGCACCTGCCCCTGGTAGGCCACCATCGAGCCCTGCCGCGCCCACACCGGGCCCTGCGACATCTCGACCTTCAGCATCTTCTTGCTCTGCAGTGAGAACTGGTGCTTGGACTCCTTCTCGGCGTAGTCCTCGAACAGCGGTCCGTACAGCGGCATGGCGTGGCCTCCCGGTCATCGGCGCCCCTCATCGGACGCACACCCCCAGACTATGAAGAACCGGGTCATCGTGCCGCCACCGCCCACACCCCCCCTGCGGGGGAGGACGACCCCGACCGGTGCTGCATAGCGTGGCATCCCATGAAGGCACTCACCTGGCACGGCATCGAGGACGTTCGCATCACCGAGGTCCCCGACCCACAAATCCAAGAGCCCACCGACGCGATCGTCCGCGTGACGTCGACCGCGATCTGCGGCTCCGATCTGCACCTGTACAAGGTGCTTGCGCCCTTCCTGTCCCCTGGCGATGTGCTCGGGCACGAGTTCATGGGCATCGTCGAGGAGGTCGGCTCCGGCGTCGGGAACCTGGCGCCCGGCGACCGCGTCGTCGTCCCCTTCACCATCTCCTGCGGCCACTGCTGGATGTGTCAGCGTGGCCTGTTTGCGGCGTGCGAGACCACCCAGGTGCGCGAGCAGGACATGGGCGCCGCGCTGTTCGGCTTCACGAAGCTCTACGGGCAGGTGCCCGGTGGCCAGGCCGAGCTCGTGCGCGTTCCGCACGCCGACTTCGGCCCGGTGAAGCTGCCCCATGACGGGCATCCGGACGAGCGCTACCTCTACCTCTCCGACATCCTCCCGACGGCTTGGCAGGGTGTCGACTACGCCGACGTCCCCGAGGGGGGATCGCTGGTGGTCGTCGGCCTCGGCCCGGTGGGCCAGCTGGCGGTCCGCTCGGCAAAGCTGCGCGGCATCGAGCAGGTGATCGCGCTCGACCTGGTCGGCGACCGTCTGCGCAAGGCGGAGGCTGCTGGGGCGACCACCATCGACATCTCCAAGACCAAGGACCTGAAGAAGGCCGTCCTCGACCTGACCGACGGGCGTGGCGCTGATGGCGTGATGGACGCGGTCGGCATGGAGGCCCACGGCAACCCGGTCGCGGAGGGGGTCATCGGACTCACCTCGAAGCTGCCCAAGCCGGTGGCGCGAGCCGCGTTCGAGAATGTCGGCATCGATCGGCTGGCGGCGCTGCACACGTCCATCGATCTGGTCCGTCGCGGCGGGACCGTCTCGATCAGCGGCGTCTACGGCGGCGCGGCCGACCCGATGCCCATGATGACGATGTTCGACAAGGGCATCACGGTGCGGATGGGCCAGTGCCACGTCAAGCGCTGGACCGACGAGCTGTTCGAGATCGCGAACCGCCCGGACGACGAACTCGGGCTCGAGACCTTGGCCACGCACCGCCTGCCGCTCGAGGCGGCACCCGAGGCCTACAAGACTTTCCAGACCAAGCAGGATGAGTGCCTCAAGGTGGTCCTCAAGCCCTGACCCGTGACGAGAGGCGTCCCTGGGGCGAGCCTCCTCGATCAGTCGTCCCTCGATCAGTCGTCCCTTCGATCAGTCGTCCTCGCCCAGCCCACGGGCCACCAGCGCGTCGCCCGTGCGCTGGGCGTAGGCGACGGCCCCGATCACGACGGGGGTGAGGTTCGCGAACCAGTTGCGCTCCAGCCCCCGCGCCCGGGCGGCGGTGCGGACGTCCGACGACAGCGACACCAGGTAGGGGATCGAGCGCAGCACCAGCGCCACCGACAGACCGAATCGCTCGGAGTTGAAACCGACGCGGTCCAGCGGGCGGGCGGCCGTGACCAGCGCGTCCACCAGCACCGGGGCGGGAGTGGTGAGGGTCAGCAGCCGGCTCAGGTAGATGCAGGCGACGATCATGGCGATGTTCATCACGCCGTCGAGCGGACGCCCAACGAAGGTGTTCCACGCCATCAGGATCACCACCAGGATCCAGATGCCGCCGCCCAGACCGAGCGCGCGGCCCAACGGCAGCCGGGTCAGCATCAACAGCGCCACCGAGCAGGCCAGCAGCACCAGCGAGGCGATCCACGACCGGGTGAAGAAGGCCGGGATCGTACCCGCCAGAACCAGCAGGTACTTGGCTCCCACGGGCAACCGGTGGATCACGGAATGCCCCGGGATGTAGGCGCCGAAGAGCTGGTCATGCGCGCTCATGCGCCCATCAGCCCCCGATAGTGGGCGACCGCCTCGGGAGCGCCGTCGTCGAAGACGAGCCGTCCCTCGTCGATGACCAAGCCGCGATCACAGGCGGCGGCCAGCTCCAGATCATGCGTCGCGATGACGACCTGCTGGTCCAGCGACATCAGCGCTCGGGTGACTTCGCCGCGGTTGCGCAGGTCCAGCAGCGTGGTGGGCTCGTCCGCGACGACGACGGATGGTTCGACGGCCAACACGGTGGTGAGGGACACCAGCTGGCGCTCCCCACCGGAGAGGTCATAGATGGAACGGTCGGCCAGTTCACCCAGCCCACGCTCGGTGAGCAGCCCAACGGCCTGGGCGCGCCGCTCATTGCGTCCCTTGACGTGCTTGCGCAGGCTCAACTCGATGTCGTCCGCGGGCGTCGACATCACCAGCTGGCTCAGCGGGTCGGTGAAGACGAAACCTACGTGGGCCCGCGCCTTCTTCGGCTCGCGTCCGACGTCGATCCCGTCCACCAGCACCTGACCGGACGAGGCCTCGACCAGCCCGTTCAGCAGCCGCAACAGCGTCGACTTGCCCGAACCATTGGCGCCGAGCACGGCGACGCGCTGCTCGGGCAGGGTGACGGTCACGTCGCTGAGCAAGCGCTTGGTGGCTTGGCGTCCGCCCTCGCCCCAGACGGGGACATCGACACTGACCGCCCTGAACTCGATCAACGGTTGGTCACGCTCACGCTGGAACGGCCCAGGCTCAACCACGGGAAGGCGCGGTGCACGGCCAGAGCGACCAGCGCGGCGACGACGGTCTTGACCAGGTCGCCCGGCCAGTACAGGCGGTCGGCCTTGACGGCGGCACCGAAGCTCATGTTGGCGATGTTCATGTCCATGCCGACGATGCCCATGGGGTGCACGATCAGGATCGAACCGATGATCCCGGCCAGGAAGAGCGCGATGGCTGCCCGGACGGGGTTTCCGGCGCGGCCGCGGCGCAGGTAGGCGTAGGCCAGGGCGCCGACGACCAGGGCGTAGATCGGGAACGAGAGCAGGTAGCCGGCTGAACCCCTGCGCAGCACCGACAGGCCTGCGGCGCCCTGAGCGAATACCGGCAGTCCAGCGAAGCCGATCACCAGGTAGAGCAGGGTGGCGAGGAAACCGCGCCAGGGGCCGAGCACCAGACCGGTCAGACCGATCACCAGGGTCTGCAGTGTGATCGGGACGGTGCTGCCGGCCACGTTGAAGCCCGGCACGAAGACCGTGACGGCGGCGATCAGTGCCGCGAAGACAGCGATGAGGGCGAGGTCTGTGGCGGGGCTGCGGCGGCTCATTGTTTCTGCTTCCTGGTGAGTGGGCTTGAACAGTGTTCAATTCGGGGCGAGCCTAGTGCCCCGACGGCGGTTTTCGCACCAGGGAGGCGCAGGTGGACGCAAGGATGGGTTCCGCTGGCCGGAAACTGCAACGAAGGAGTCGTCCGGTGGGTGATCCCGTCCCCGACTTCACTGACTCCCACGTCGACGCCGACCTGGCGTGGCGCCCGTGCGAGGGCCTTTCCCCGCATCAGCGCGCGTGTGTGGTGCTGCGCTTCCGGGAGGACTGCTCCTTCGCGGACATTGCGCGCACCCTCGAGATCCCCGAGGCGACGGCCCGGTCACGTGTGCACCGGGCACTCGCCAAACTTCGCACCCAGCTGGAGGCGCAGCGATGAACCACAAGACCAACTCCTCCCTGGTCGAGGACGACTTCTCCCGCGAGGAGGAGCTCTTCCGCCAGGCCTTCGACCGCCATGCGCTCGACCTCGATGGCGAACCCGTCACCTTCGAGCACCCCGTGGCCGCCACGCGCCGCCGCACCTGGTGGATCGCCGCCCTCGCGCTCATCTCTGACGACGGACTCCGGGAGTCCAGCAACTACGTGGACGACGGCACGACCAAGCGCCGGGTGACCGCGAACCGGTGCCAGGGCCTGTACACGATCGGTCCCTTCGACACGAGCCTGGCCTCGAGCCCTTCGAGGGCTCAGCGGGAGGCGAGGGCTTCGGCCATCCGTCCGAGAGCGTCGGACAGGATGGCCGGGGTCGTCGCCAGGTTCAACCGGCTGAAGCCCTTGCCCACCTCGCCGAAGGCCGGCCCGGAGTTCATCCATACCTTGGCGTGCTCCAGGAACCACTCGGCCGGGGCATCGCCCAGCCCGCACTCTCGCCAGTCGATCCACGCGAAGTAGGTGGCCTCTCCGGGGAGGTAGCGGGTCTGGGGCGCGTGCTCGGCCAGCCAGGCTGACAGCGTCGCGGAGTTCTCCGCCACCTGCGCCATCGCGCCGTCCAGCCATTCGTCGCCCCGGGTGAAGGCGGCGATGTTCGCGTTGATGCCCAGCGTGGTGGCGCCGTAGATCCGTCCGGCCGGGGCATTGGTCGTCCACTGCTCGTTGGCCTGTTCGGTGTGGTGGGTGATGGTGGCGCAGGGCAGGCCGGGCATCGTGAAGCTCTTGGACGCGCTGGTGATGGTCGAGCAGTGGCTGGCGGCGATGTCGCTGACCCCCGCGTATCCGACGTGGCGCACCCCGGGCACCGTCAGCGGGGCGTGGATCTCGTCCGAGACCACCCAGGCGCCGTGCCGGTCGACGACCTCTGACAGCGCCCGCAGCTCGTCGGGAGTGAACATCCGCCCAACCGGGTTGTAGGGCTGGCAGAGGATCAGCGTCCGGGCACCGGCGGCGAAGGCGGCGTCGATGCCGGCCAGGTCGAGGGTCCAGCGGAGGTGGGCATCGGAGGCCTCGGTGTGCTCGACCAGCGGCACCGGGACGAGGTCGCGGCCCAGCTCACCCGGGATGGCAAGGAAGGGCATGTAGCTCGGGGTGGGGACGACGACCGGGCTGCCAGCGGGTGAGTGGGCCTGGATCGCGAGTACGACGCCGGTCAGCACGTCCGGGATGATCGTGGTCAGCTGTGGGTCGATGTGCTGGTCCAGACGACGGGCGGCGAAGGCGGCAAAGGCCGAGGGCAGTTCCTGGGTCTTCACGGCATAGCCGAAGCCGTCGGCAGCGACAGTCGCGTGGATCGCCTCGGTGACCGCGGGCGCCATGGGGAAGTCCATCTCCGCGACCCACAGCGGGATCACGTCGGCGGGGTAGTTGTTCCACTTCTGCGAACCACGGGCGCGCAGCTGGTCAGGGGTCATCGAGGTGAAGTCGGTCACCGTCCCATTCTGCGCAGCTGGCTCGCCGTAGGTCGCTCGGGGGTCCACTTCCTGAACTCCGACCCCTGAACGCCACCAGCCTGAACGCCACCAGCCTGAACGCCATGCCCGTCGAGACGGTCATCGCCGCCGCCAGCTCGTCAACACCACCCGTGCACGGAAGTTGTCAAGCTGCTTTGGACAGGTTGATGCCGGTGGGGGCGGGTAGGGCTGGGGCTTTGGGTGGTTTGCGGAAGCGTTCTGGATGGGCTTGGTGGTAGGCGTCGAGGTGGGCTTGCCGGGCTGCTTGGGCCCGGGCTGCTTGGCCGGTGAAGACCTGTTCGGGGGTGTAGTGCCCGATGCCGCTGTGACGGTGGTTGCGGGCGTAGCCGTCGAGGTAGGCGTTGATCCAGTGGCGGGCGTGGTCGAGGTCGTCGAAGTGGTCGGGCATGGCGAGGTCATACTTGATCGTCTTGAACAGGGCTTCGCTGAAGGGGTTGTCGTCGCTGACATGTGGTCTTGAGAACGACGCGGTGACCGTGTCTGCGAGCAGGTCGGCCAGGTCATGGCTGCGCATCGCAGCGCCATTGTCAGAGTGCAGCGTGGCGGGTAGCCCGTGCTGGGCGAAGGCGTGGGTGAACATGTCCACTGCGTGGCCTCGTGAGGTGGTTGTCTCGACCCGCCAGGCGACCGGGTAGCGGGAGAACACGTCGATCGCGAGGAACAGGTGGAACCGGCGCCTTCCGGGGCCCGGCAACTCCGAGATGTCCCAGGACCACAACTGGTTCACGCCGGTCGCGGCGACCACCGGCTTGGCCCGCCCCGACCCCTTGAGCCCGGAACCATGCCCGCCGCGGCGCCGGTCACCAACCAGCCCCTCCGCGCGGGCGACCCGGTAGAAACTCGACAACGACATGGCCACTCGGCCCGCGTCGAACGCGCGCCAATAGGTCTGGACCACTGACAACTCGGCATGGTCCTCCTCGGTCAGTTCGGCGATGACTGCCGCGCGTTCCTGGTCGTCCAATGCAGCCGGCTGCCGAGACCCGCAGCGACTGCGGCGAGCTGGGTCGACGGGGCCACGGTGCAGCCGGTCGTAGAACGTCGAACGGGGCAGCCCGACCGTCCGGCACGCCCGCGCCCAGGACCAACCGCCCCGATGGAGCGCCTCCACAGCCTCGATCAACACACCCTGTACTGCTTGAGCCAGGCCTGGTACTCCTCCAGGCTCATCAACGCCTTCGGCGCGTCTGGCTGGGCGTTCTGCTCGTCCAGCGTTGTCTGCAACAGCTCGTGCGCTTTTCCCATGATCGCCATCACCGCCTCAGCGGTCTCGACCCGCTTGCGCAACTGCTCGTTCTCCCGTTCCAGGGCCACCAACCGGGCCCGGTCCCGACTGTCCACGCTCCACCTCGTCCGTTCGGCCTGTGGTCCCAGCCTGCCCTCTCGCTCAGCATCCAGCCAGCGCTGCACCGTGGACTTGTCCACCCCCCAGCGCCGCAACAACGCGGCCCGCCCACCACGCACGGACTCGACCTCGTGCAACAACCGCACGAACTCCCGCTTCTCGTCATTGGTGAACCTTCGGAAACCCTTCGGCGTAACACCCGGCATCCCACACCCCCACCTCGCACCAAGAACTGTCCAACACGAGGCTGACAAACTCCGTGCACCGGGCGCGTTCATCGGGTGCGGGGTGCGTTGGCGATCGCGCCCCGCTGGACACGCGTTCGGGCGCGCAGGCACGGCCGCAACAGCAGGACGCCCGCCCGGATGAACCGGGCGGGCGTCCTGGAGAACAGTGGGGGTCAGTTGATGACGCGGATGTCAGCAGCCTGCAGGCCCTTGGGGCCCTGCACGACCTCGAACTCGACGCGGTCGTTCTCGTTCAGCGTCTTGAAGCCGTTGGTCTGGATCGCGCTGTAGTGCGCGAACACGTCGGCCGAGCCATCCTCGGGAGCGATGAAGCCGAAACCCTTTTCGGCGTTGAACCACTTGACGGTGCCAGTAGCCATGATGCGGTGTTCCTTAATGTGTTGCGGAGTCGCCATTGTGACGACCCCATGAGGGGCTGTTGTCCTCCTGCGCCCTCCAGCAAGGTCCGGCGGGACCGGTGGTACCTCGTGCAAGATCTAAACAAGTACAACAACTTGTGTCGACACTACCAGTGTGTTGGGGTCAGGTGCCAACGCGGCTGGGCCGGGCAGCTTGAACAATGGCCCAACCCGTTCCGCTCGGAAATTCCCCTCCTTTTGGATCTGCCGGGCTCTGCTCGCACCGATCATGCAGCGCATCGTACGTAGTCAACGGCATGTCGATCAGATCGCAACTCCTCGGAACAGGTGCGGCCCGATTCCTTGTGCACGATCAAATTTCGTCGCCGGCGCCACGACGTGGGGTAAATGGAAAGCCCAGCGTCTGCTTCCAACGAAACTCAGGCCGAAAAATTGTGGAGCATCTGTACCGCTAGGCTGGCGCCGCCCCGATCGGAGGAGAGCCCGTGACCCCGTCCACGCGTGTGCCCCGCGTCTGGTGGCTGACCTTGGCTGTGCTGGCGCTCTACGTCGTCTACACGATGACCCGCTACCCGCAGTTCCTCACCGCCGGCTACGACCTGGGCATCTTCGACCAGGCCGTGCGGCAGTACTCGCACTTCAACCCCCCCTATGTCGCGCTCAAGGGCGACAACTACAACCTGCTCGGCGACCACTTCCACCCGGTCCTCGCGCTGTTGGCGCCCCTGTACTGGGTCTGGGACGACCCCCGAATGCTCGTCCTTGCGCAGGACGTGCTGGTGGCCGCCTCCATCCCCGTCGTCCACGGCTTCGTGCGGCGACATCTGGGTGGCGGCTGGCGGACGTTGGTGGTGACGCTCGGCTACGCGCTGGCCTGGCCGGTGCAGCGGATGATCGACTTCGACTTCCATGAGATCGCCTTCGCGATGCCGCTGCTGGCCATCGCGCTCGACGGGCTCGACCGGCGCAGTGACCGGCGCCTGCTGCTCGGAGCGCTGCCGCTACTGCTGGTGCGGGAGGACATGGGCATGGTCGTGCTGCTGCTCGGCGTGGTCCGGGCACTGCTGGCCTGGCGATATGCCCGCGCGGGCGTTCCGCAGCGTTGGGGACGGACGATCGGCCTCGCCGTCTTCCTGGCAGCCATCGGATCGGTCGTCTTCGTCCTGGTCACAACGGTCGTCCTGCCGTATTTCGCGCCCTCGGGTGAGTTCGCCTACTGGACCTACGACGCGGNNGATCCGGTTCATCTTCAGCCACCCGCTGCGCACCGCAGGCATCTTCTTCACACCATGGGTGAAGTCGTTCACCCTGGTGTGGTTGTTGTTGCCGCTCGCCTTCCTGCCGCTGGGGTCGCCCTATGCGCTGGTGACGCTGCCGCTGCTGGCGCAGCGCTTCCTGTCCAGCCGGACGCACCTGTGGACCACGCAGTTCCACTACAACGCTCCGATCTTCCTGATCCTGCTGTTCGCTGCGGTCGACACCATCGGACGGTTGCCGAATGCAGCGCGTGACTGGAGGCGCATCGCCGCGACGGCGATGGCCGCGATGATGGTCGTCGTCCCCGTCATCGACCCCGCGGTGCGGATGACCAACACGCCCCTCATTCGGCTGTTCTGGTCGGCCTGGCACACCAAGCCGATCATGCGGGACCAACAGGCAATGGTGGCGCTCGTCCCGGCGGGTACGTGCGTCGAGGTGGACGACCGACTGGCTCCCCACCTGACCCGGAGCAACCGCGTCACCCTGCCGACCCTGACCAGACGGATGAGCGACTTCATCGTCCTCGACCTCTCCCAGAAGCAGGTCGGGTACCCGCTGCCCAGCCCGCAGCAGATCCAGGCCGACGCGCTGGCCCGTGGCTACACACAGGTTGCCAGCAGCGGCCCGCTGATCATGCTGCAACGCCCTGACTACGCTGGCCCCACGCAGGACTGCACTCCCACCTCGCCCTGACGGGCCGACCCCGGAGGTCACCATGGAAAGCCTCGGCCCAGCCATCGTCCCGAGCCCGGGGCCCACGCGTCCGATGGCATCCATGCCGGGCACGGGCCTGCGCACCGGCCCGGTGTGGGCTTTTCGTCAGCGTCCCGGTTCGGTGCGCATCGCGGAGGGGTTCGACGTCGAGCCGGGGACGGTCTGGGAGTTCGCGGTCTTCCCCGACCTCGAGCACGACTCAACCTCCGACACCTCTCCCGATCCCAACTTCGGTGGCTGCCACCTGGGCGTCCAGTTCGTCGTCGACGGCGTCGTGCACACCCTGCACGACCAGCACGGGCACCCCATCGACGGAACCAGGCAATGTCTGGTCGCCGACAACTGGAACCTGCTGCGGCTCGACCTGTCGCCCCTGGCTGGTGAGCACGTCAGCGAGGTCCGGCTGTTCAGCCCGGACGGGCAGAACGGGTCGGGCTGGTTCCAGAGCCTCGGGGCGGCCCCGACGCCGGCCGAGGAACCCGACGTGGTCGACCGGGTGCGCACCACCCGTGGCACCCACTCGGCCTTCCTGTACTCGCGCGGCAATGCCCTGCCGCTGACCTGCCTGCCCCAGGGCTTCAACTTCCTGGTGCCCCTGACCGAGGCGCGCGACCGGAACTGGCTCTACGGCTACCACCGCGACGGTGGGCCGCGTCCGAAGCTGCAGGCGCTGGCCTTCTGTCACCAGCCCTCGCCCTGGATAGCCGACCGATCCGCCTTCCAGGTGATGGCCTGGCAGACCGATCGACCGTCGGTGACGCCGATGCGCCGGGCGCACGAGTTCGACCACGGGGACGAGTGTGATCGTCCGCACTACTACCGGGTGCGGTTGGAGGGAGGCATCACGTGTGAGATGACGCCGACCTCCCGCGCCGGGGTGTTCTCCTTCAGCTGGGACGACCATGAGACCCGCCACGGCGTGATCCTCGACCAGCCCTTCCTCGGGACGATGTCGACCGAGGAACTCCCCGACGGGCGACTGGCCTTCCGCGCGGCGATCGCTCCGCAGGAGGGCTGGTCGGCCGGTTCGCACCGTCCGCAGCCGCCCGCCTATGTCTACGGGGAGACCTCCGCGCCCGTGAAGGTGCTCCGGGCCTGGGAGACGCGCTCGCCCCTGGACGGCATCACCATCCGCGGCCGTCGGCTGTCGAACTCGTGGTTCGGGCGCAATGTGCGGCTGCCGATGCCGCGTCCGCAGGCGGCGATCCTGGAGACTGAGGCGCCAACGCTGGAACTGCGCGCCGCGATGAGCTTCATCGGGGTCGACCAGGCGCGGGAGAACCTGCGCCGCGAGGTCGGCGACGCGAGCTTCGACGACATCGCCGGGCGCGGGCAGCAGACCTGGCGCGAGTTGCTGGGACGGCTGGAGATCGACGGCGGCACCCTCGACGACCGGACGAATGCCTGGTCGAACCTGGCGGCGCTGTACTCCTGGCCCAACGACCACCACGAGTGGCTGGTCGATGACGGGCACCCCGAGGGGCGTTGGGCCTATGCGTCCCCTTTCCGTCGGGGCGGGCTGCACACGCCGTCCCACACCGCCTGCGAGCTGGTGGACGGGATGTTGAGCGTCAACAACGGCTACTGGGACACCTTCCGAACCTGCTGGCCGCTGTACTCGCTGCTGACACCCGAGAAGGCGCCGGAACTGTTGACCGGCATCCTGCAGCAGTACCGCGACGGCGGCTGGATGGCCCGCTGGTCGGCGCCCGGTTACGTGGACTGCATGCCGGGCACGAGCTCGGCCGCAGTCTTCCCGGACGCCTCGATCCAGGGCACCTTCGCCTGCCTGCGCGACGAGTTGGACGCCTACGACTCGGCCCTGCTCAATGCCACCCGGCCATCGGACGACGTGCTGACCGGGCGCAAGGGGATCGGTCGCGCGCGGTTCGTCGGCTACGTCGACACCGACACCGAGGAGGGCCTGGCCTGGACCATGGACAATGCCAACTGCGACGCTGGCATCGGCCTGTGGTCTGCGCGCCTGGCAGCTCGATCGTTCCCCGAGCCTGCCCAAGGGTCCGCCGAAGCGGAACTCCTCGCCCGCCACGACGAGTTCGCCGCGAACGCCGTCTGGTTCGCCAATCGAGCACTGGCCCACCAGCTGTGCCTCGACACCCGCACCGGCTTCTACCTCGGACGCAAGCCCGACGGCAGCTGGCGCGTCGACCCGAAGGACTTCGACCCCGCCCAGTGGGGCCATGACTACACCGAGACCTCCGCTTGGGGGCAGCGGATCCACGCGCCCCACGACGGCGCGGGGCTGGCCGCACTGCTGGGAGGTGAGGACGCCCTGGCCGCCGCGATCGACGAGATGCAGACCACGCCCGCTGTCACCCGTCCCAGCATGTACGGCAGCTACACCTACAACACCCAGGAGATGAACGAGGCGCAGGCCGCGGGGCTCGGGCAGCTCGCGATCTCGAACCAGCCGGCGCACCACATCCCGTTCATGTACCTGCACGCGGGCCAGCCGTGGAAGACCNNCTGACGCGCGAGCTGCTGGACAAGCAGTTCGTCGGGTCCGAGATCGGCCAGGGCTATCCCGGCGATGAGGACAACGGCGAGATGTCCGGCTATTGGCTCTGCCTCGCGATGGGGCTCTTCCCGCTGTTCGTGGGTGGTGGCGAATGGGCAATCACCAGCCCGCTGTTCGAGCGCTTCGCCTTCACGCGGTCGAACGGCACTCGGCTCGAGGTGCGAGCCAATGGCGTTGAACACCGCTACATCCAGTCGCTGCGCGTCAACGGGAAGCCGTGGGACGCGGTGACAATCCCGGTGGCGGTGATGCAGGGCGACTGCCTGCTGGAGTTCGATCTGGGGCCCGAGCCGAGCGATTGGGGGCGTGGCACGCGCCCCTTCTCCGCCAGTCGGACACCGGACGGCTCACTGCGCTCCTGGCAGGGTGACAGGTGCGGGGACGCGGAGCTGGTCGGGCATCCGTGCCTGATGGACGACCGGGGCAAGCGCTCGGTGGAGCTCGCGCCCGAGGAGGTCGTCGAACTCCACTGGCGCGAGGAGTTCACGCCGTCCTTCCTGACGCTGACCACCCCCGGGGCCGCCGCACCAGCGCTCACGGTCGAGGTCCAGTCGGACGGCTGCTGGGTGCCGACGGGCGTCGTCCCGAAGGCCCCCCAGCACCCGGACCAGACCCGCGCCTACCTGCTGCCACCGGCCCCGATCACTGGCCTGCGGTTGCGCGCGACGGCCGCCACCCACCTTTCGCAGGTTGAGGTCTACTGACTGGTGCGCATTGCTGGGTCATGCCGTGGNNTCGCGCATGCACAACACGCAACGACCCCCGGAGCAGGACGGTTGGAACCGGCCCAGTCGTCCGGGGGTCGCTGTGTTCAGTGCGAGTCGATGTGTTCGGTGCGAGCGGGTCAGGCGATCGTCACCGGGAGGGTGACTGTGGTGCCGGACGGCTGGGCGGTGAGCACCAGAGTGGCCGAACCGGCGGCGACCGTGGCCGGGACGGTCACCGTGATGGTGGCCTGGCCGTTGGTGACGGACGCGGTGCCGACCTCGACGCCTCCCATGGTGGCGACCAGCGAGGTGTTCGCCACGGCACCGGTCGACTTCATGTCGAGGGTGTCGGCCTGCAGACCGGCCGGGACGCCCACCGTGTAGGTGGCGGCGGTGCCGCGGGTCAGCGTGGTCGGAGCCTGTACCGAGACGGCCTGACGGGCGAAGTCGGGGGAGACGGTGCCCTGCGCGGTCAGCCAGTCGACCCACGCGGCAAGGTCCGAGGCGCCCGTGTCGCGCGTGTTCTGGCCCTGGGCCAGCACGCGGAAGTTGTCGCCACCGGTGATCAGGAAGTTGCCCGAACCCACCGTGTACCGCTTGGCCGCGTCGATCGGCGCACCATTGACCGAGATCGAGGTGATCCGGTCACCGATCGGACGGGTCTCGTCGTAGGTGTAGGTGACGTTCTCGGACAGGCCCAGCTGCAGGTAGGCGCGCGATGGGATGGTGCCATCGGCGTTGGTCTGCCACTGCTGCTCCAACATCGTCTTCACCTGCGCGCCGGTGATCTGCGTGGTCATCAGCGTGTTGGCGAAGGGCAGCACGGCCGCGGCGGCGGCGTAGGTGATGTCACCGGCGGGCAGGTCGGCGCGGGTGCCACCGGGGTTCTGCACACCGATGAAGTCGGCGTCGCCATTGCTCAGCGTGTCGTAGAACATCTGCGCGACCAGGTCGGACGCGGTGGACTCCACGGCGCGGTTGTCCAGCGTCCCATCGGCGTTCACACCGCGGGTGATCGGGGCGGTCGAGGACGCGATGACGCGCTCGCCGACGATCTTCGCCTGTGCGATCGCGTCGGTGTTGAGCTTTTGCACCTCGGCCAGGCGCGGGTACTGCGCCACCAGACCGGCGACCTGCGTGCTGGCGACCGGCTTCAGGTTCGCGGTGGTGAAGGAGCACACGGTGCCAGCGAGGCCTTCGCCCATGGTCTTGCCCTTGCCCTTGCCCTTGCTCTTACCCTTGCCCTTGCTGGTCGTGGTGACGGGCGTGGTGTCGATGGTCAGGACGGTCTTGCCGACCAGCGCGGCGTAGGAGCCCGACTCGACCACCGGACGGGTGCGGTCGGTGCCGGGGACCGGGGCAGTGTAGGCGTAGCTCTGGTGGGTGTGCGCGGTGAGGATCGCGTCCACCTCGGGGGAGGTCTCGTTGACAATCGAGTCGAAGGCCTCGTAGGCGGTGGCGTCGGCCAGCGTCTTGGGCTCGCTGATCGCGGCACCCTCGTGGTACGACGCGATGATGACGTCGGCCTCACCGTTGGAGGGGTTGCCGTCGCTCAGCAGGGCGGCGTAGCGGTTGACGGCCTTGACCGGGTCGACCAGGTCGACGTTGTTGAACACGTCCGGGGCCACCAGCGACTTCAGGTCACCGGTCACGGCGCCGATCACGGCCACCTTCACGCTCGAACGGTCGAAGATCTCAAAGGGCTGGAAGTAGGGGTCGGTCGTGCCCGTCCTGTACAGGTTGGCCGACAGGTAGCCGAAGTCGGAGCGGGTCTCGACGCGACCGGTCAGGTCGGCGAAGCCCTTGTCGAACTCGTGGTTGCCGATCGTGGACGAGTCGATGTCCATCGCGTTCAGCATGTCGATCGTGGGGTTGTCGTCCTGCACGGCGGATGCGAACAGCGAGGCGCCGATGTTGTCGCCCTGGCTCAGCACGAGGCTGTTGCCCTCGCCAGCGGCGGCGCGCTCCTTCTCGATCGTCCCGAAGAAGGCGACGGTGTCGGGGCTCGCGGTGGCGATGCGTCCGTGGAAGTCGTTGAAGCTCAGCAGCGACAGCTGGGCGGTGTGGTCGGTGCACGCAACCGGGGCCTTCGAGCCGGGGTTGGTCTTGGTGGCTGCGTCGGCGGTTCCGGCGGCGGTGGCTAAGANNGTTCACGGATGGTTTCCACGGCACCGTGGGGAGGGCCGCAGGTCACTGCCAACGGTCGCTGATCGAAGCGCATCGTGGCAAGCGGCAGGGTGCCAGTTCGCCAAACGTTCACGGGCTCCCGAAGGCCCCGACACGGCCCGGGGCCACGCCCCAATGCACCACTCCCGCACCGGTGGGGACGCGGCGCGCCATCGGCATCGTCCGCGTCATGGACGCGAGCTCGCATGTCCATCGGACATGCCACCGATGGATTCATCCACACCCCGAGAAGGGGAAGACCCATGCTCCGTAGACACCGGCACCACTGACCCATCAACCCGTCCGATCAACGCCACACCCAACCGCATTCCGTACACACCAAGGAGAACCACCACGGCAAACCACATCCTGGAACCGGCGGCGAGGTCTGCCCCTTCCCGCTGATGGGGGCCAAGCAGGCCAGCTCACACCGCCCCTGGGTGACGAGCTCGCCATCAACTTCGACTGCACCCAGGGCCACCGAGTCGATCCCGCAGTGGCCTGCCGAGGCTGGTCACCCGGCGACCGAGTTCCTCAGCCCTCGAGTGCCTCGACGTCCAACAGGTGCACCAAGTCACCGTCCACGGCAATGGCGCCGCGCCGGCTGAGCAACTGCAGCGCCCGGCTGAAAGAAGCCGGGGTGGTCCCCAGATAGGCGGCGACGTCGCGTTTGGGCCAGGGCAACCTCACCGTCGCCCGGCCAGGATCGGAACCCGGCTCCACGGGCTGGTCCAGCAGGAAGGTACCGACCCGTTGCGGCACCTCCAGCGCCAACAGGCCCAGCCGCCGTTCCGCGTCCTCCAGCCGTCCGGTGACAGAGCGCAGCAGCGCCAGCGCGATCCGGGGCCTGGCCGACACGAGCTGGGCCAGGTCGTCATGACGCAACACGCACACCTCGGCGTCCGTGACGGCCTGCACCTCCACGTCGGGCCGTACACCAGTCAGGAAGGCGTGTTCGCCGACGACGCTGCCTGCCTCGGCCAACTGCAGCAAACGCCGTTGTCCACCGGCGGTGGTGCGTTCGACCCGGAGCGCTCCGTGGTGGACGACGAACAGCCGCGCCGTGCGGTGACCGGCATGGAAGACCAAGTCCCCCGCCCGGACGCCCAGTGGCCGGGCCAGGGCACCGATCGCGTCCTGTTCGTCCTGCGGCAGCCGCGCAAAGACCGGAACGTGGCGCACGCAGGTGTGTACCACGGGCTGGACCACGGGCAAGTCGCGCATGGTTCCAGCCTGACAGATGCCGCACCCGGGCACTTGTCATGTGACAAGGCGGCGGCGCCCAGTCGCTCCTAGCTTGGGTGTCACCAGCAACCGAAAGGAACCCAGAAAGATGTCCAACCTCATCAGCCACCTGAAGCGCCTCATCCCCGTCGCCGAGGCTCACTGCGACACCACCGACGGTCCCGCCGTCACCGACGGGCGTCGCGCCCTGGAGACCGGGAACCTCAACCACGCCCTCAAGTGGATCCCGGCCAGCGGCGAGCCCGAGGTGCGGGCCGTGTTCGAGCTGGGCCAGCGCGTCCGCACGCTCAGCCCGGAGGCCAGCGTGATCGCCGACCGACTCTTCCTCGAAACCCTCGTCCGGGTGCACCGGATGGCCGAAGGGGTGGGATTCACGGGCATCGCCCCCACTGGGGCACACATCGAACCCGTCGTCGTGGCCGCCGACCGGGCCCTGGACACCGGCGACCCCGAGCCGCTGCGCGCCCTGGTTCCCGCCGGCCGCCGCGACGAACTCGTCCGCCGCTTCGAGGTGGCCAGGTCGAAGCGTGGCTTCGACCCGAACGACGTTGCCGCCGGACGTGACTTCGTCGCCGCCTATGTCTCCTACTTCAAGTACGCCGAGGGGGAAGACCACGACCACGGCCACGGGGATGCCCATCACGACCACGGCAACCAGAACGTCCATGCGCACTGAGGTCACGGGTCGGCCTCGTCGCTGGCGGCCGCTGCTGCTGGTCCGGGGTCACTCGATGGAACCATCGCTTGCGGACGGCAGGGTCGTCATGACCCTGCCCGTCGGGGGCCGTGCCCGCCGCGGGGACGTCGTGGCGTTGCACCTCGGCGCCGGTCCCCGGCTGGTCAAACGCCTTGTCGCCGGGCNNTCCTCGCGTCCCGGGTGCTTTCGTCCAGACGTGGACGGTGCCCCCGGAGCACTGGTTCGTGGTGGGGGACAACCGCTCCGTCTCCACGGATTCCCGAAGTTGGGCCGAACCCTTCGTCCCGTCCTCGTCCATCCTGGAGCGCGTGCTGGGCGTCGCGCCTATCGTGAACCGGTGACCGAGAGCACTGAGGACTTCTTCGAGCAGATTCCCGCCGACCATGAGGTCCCGTGGGCGATGCAGATCGTCCTTCGCCACGACAAGCAGCATCCCGCCGCGCGGGTGGACGCCTGTGAGGCGGCCGC
>DGKN01000230.1:2483-6244 GCA_002387005.1 Propionibacteriaceae bacterium UBA4569 | reverse complement strand
TGCCTGCTCGGCGAGGGGGATGGACACCTCGGACGAGTCGTCGGACACTGCCGCGGCCCGCACCCCGGCGACCGTGGCGCTCGTCTTGTCGCGGGTGGTGGCTGCCTTCACCGCGGCGGTGGCGAGCAGCGGCCCGATCGCCTTCAGCACGTTCTCGATGATGCTGTGGTCGGCGGCCGAGTCGTACTCGACGGCCTGGTTGTCATCCTTCTGGCGGGACACATTTCCTCCAGTGATTTCGATGTCGTCAAGCTCGTGGTCGAGCATGCGCCCACCACGCTACCTGCGCTGCGCAGCGCTCCAACAGGGCGTGAGTGCACCCTTGGCTGACAGCGAACGGCGTCGGCGACCTCGGCTGCGTGAGGTCCCAGCGCGGCGCGCTAGGCTCATGGGGTCAAGCCATCGGCCCTCGGGCCCGGAACACAGTTAGGCAAGAGACAGTGGCCAACACCGCAACGCTGCACACGAACCACGGCGACATCGTCATCAACCTGTTCGAAGACCAGGCCCCCAAGACGGTCGAGAATTTCGTGGGCCTCGCGACGGGCACCAAGGAGTACACGGACCCGAAGACGGGCCAGCCCACCACGGGCAACTTCTACGACGGGCTCACCTTCCACCGCATCATCCCCGAGTTCATGATCCAGGGCGGCTGCNNCGGCTCGCAGTTCTTCATCACGGTGTCGGCGCCCAACACCCGCCACCTGACCAACCGTCACACCATCTTCGGTGAGGTCGCAGACGAGGCCTCGCGCGCCGTCGTCGACGAGATCGTCAGCGTCCCCACCGGCCCGATGGACCGCCCGGTCGAGCCCGTCGTCATCGAGTCGGTCGAGATCGCCTGAGGCCCAGAGCCCACAGCACGACCAGAACCACCCAGACGGTGCCCGGGAGCCACGCGCTCCCGGGCACCGTCGTCTCCTCACGTTGTCTTCGCAGCTCGTCCCAGCGCGACGGCTCACCGCGTCGCCCCTGGGCTGGTCGCGCCATAGGATGCGGGCATGATCACCGCGATTGTCTTCGTGAAGGCCGATGTGGCCCGCATTCCAGAGGTGGCCGAACAGATCGCCGCCCTTGACGGCGTCTCCGAGGTCTACTCGGTCACCGGCCAGGTCGACCTGATCGCGATGGTGCGGGTGCGAGACACCGAGGCGGTCGCCGAGGTCATCTCCGACCACCTCAACAAGGTTCCCGGCGTCCTTGACACCGAGACCCACATCGCCTTCCGCGCCTACTCCTCGCGCGACTTGGACGCCACCTTCTCCATCNNGCGACTGAAGCTCGCTCAACCGGCCAGGACGGGCTGGGCCGCACCGACGGTGAGCCGGGCCAGGTCGCCCTGGCCGAGACCGACGTGGATCGGCCAGGACCACTCTCCGTCCACCTCCATCAGCCGGACACCGGGGGTCTCGAGCCAGGCGGCGATCCGCTCGCACTCCTCGACCGATCCCGCGGGCCAACCGCCCACCGGGGCCAACACGGTCTCGGCGCGGGAGACGGCCTCGCGGGCGACCGCCTGCGGAACCTCGCCCGGCCGGGCACGAGCGGCCGCGGCGAGGCGTCCATGGCGGACCACGTGGATCTGCCAGCCCTGTCCGTCCCACTGCGCTGCGACCAGTTGTGGCAGCCTGGCGATGGACCGTACCCGTTGGTGCCGCACGGAGGCGNNCCTCCTCATAGCGCTGCTGGTCGACGAGTCGCCGCAACCTCACCCCCACCGTCCCCAGCACAGGGCGGACGTCCTCCCCGAGTGAGGAACGCAGCCGATCGATCAGGTCGGCGTAACGGACCACCTGCTCGCCCAGCTGGCAGGGAGCCAGGCAGCGCCCCATCTCACCCAAGGCGCATCCGGCCGCCGGGCGTCTCGCGGAGAGCCGCTGGGTGCACTGGCGGATCGGGAAGGCGTCGTAGATCGCCAGCAGGGCGTCGTCGGCGGCCTGCCGGGATGAGAAGGGGCCCCAGTAGTGGCAGCCGTCGTCACCGACCCGTCGGACCACCGACAGGCGTGGGAAGGCCTCCTTGGTCAGTTTCACCCACAGCAGCCGGTCTTGGTTGCGGGAGCGTCGGTTGTAGCGGGGGGAGTGGGCCGCGATCATCCGCAGCTCGCGCACCTCTGCCTCGAGGGGGGTGACGCACGGGTGGGCCTCGACGCCGCTCGCCACCCGGACCATCTCCTCCATCCGTCCGCGCTTCTCGGACGCAGTGAAGTAGGCGCGCACGCGGGTGCGGATGGACTTGGACTTGCCGACGTAGAGGATCTCGCGCCGCATCCCACCCGACCCGTCCGGCTGGTCGGCGTAGAAGCAGTAGACGCCGGGGCCGGTGGGCAGCTCCTTCGCCCAAGCACGCTTGGCGCGTCGCTGGGGGGAGACCCGGTGGGTGAACTCGGTGAGGTCTTCCAGAGTGTCGACGCCCAGGTTGCCCACCCGCTCCACCAGGGCGTGCAGCACGTCGACGGTGGCGCGGGCGTCGGACAGGGCCCGGTGGTTGGGCACCGTGGTGGCGCCGAAGTGCGCCGCGAGGGTGGACAACTTGCAGTTGGGCACCTCGTCACGTAACAGCACCTGCCGGGCCAGGGCGACCGTGTCGACCACCGCATTGGCCTGCCACGACTGGCCATGCTCGGCGCAGGCCCGCTTGAGGAAGCCGATGTCGAAGCCGGCATTGTGGGCGACCAGTACGGTGCCGCGGGCGAACTCCAAGAAGCTGGGCAGCACCTGGGCGATCCGCGGCTGGGTGGCGACCATCGCATTGGTGATGCCGGTGAGGACGGCGATCACGGCGGGGATGTGGCCACCGGGGTTGACCAGCGTCTGGTACTCGCCCACCACCTCGCCGCCACACACCTTGACCGCCCCGATCTCGGTGATCTGCGCCTCCGGTCCGCTGCCGGTGGTCTCCAGGTCGACGACGCAGAAGGTGATCTGCGACAGGGGGGTTCCCAGGTCGTCGAAGGACGGCTGGTCGGCTCGATAGGCGGCGGTCGTCGGCATGGCAGTGACGCTAGGCGGCGGCTCCGACACTCCCGGCGCCCTGCCGACGACCAGGCGGGTCTTTGTTCGAAATGGATTCGAGAAAGCTGTCGGAGGTTGCGCCAAGCATGGTGGGCATGGACAAGCTCACCATCGACTGCGGCGGGGGCCGCAATGCCGGGCCCGCCTGCGCAAACTGCGTGGTCTCCGCGCTGCTGGGCGCCCCCGAGATGCCGGAACTCACCCACGAGGAGGCTGACGCGGTGGCTGCCCTGGCGGGGCAGGGGCTGGTGCCGCCGCTGCGGCTGATGCCCAGCCGGCGCGGCGCCGACACAGACTCGGGGTGTTTGTGGGGCCAGCGCCTGCGAGCCTAGGATCAGGCCATCCCACAAGCTCCGGGCGTGGCAGTGCAGGCCCCGGCCCGGCCCGTCCTGGAGGAAGCAGCGCATGCTGAGCATCGGCATCGACATCGGCGGCACCAAGGTGGCCGCCGGTGTGGTCAGCGAGGACGGCCAGATCCTGCGCCGACTGCAGATCCCGAGCCCCACGCATTCGCCGGAGGCGGTCGAGGATGCGATCGTCCAGGTGGTCCAGGAACTGGACCGCACCCATCCATCGGGGGCGGTGGGCATCGGCGCCGCCGGCTGGGTCGACACCGATCAGGCGATCGTCCGCTTCTCCCCGCACCTGGCCTGGCGCAACGAACCCCTGAAGGAACGCCTCAGCCAGCGCATTGATGCCCCCGTGATCGTCGACAACGACGCCAATGCCGCGGCGTGGGCCGAGTTA
>DGKN01000230.1:0-2436 GCA_002387005.1 Propionibacteriaceae bacterium UBA4569 | reverse complement strand
GTCTCCGCGGGCGCAGGCGCTCCTGCAGGCCGTGGATGGCGACGTGGAAGCCCTGACCGGCCCCGACGTGACCGCCGCCGCCATGGCCGGCGACCCGATGGCCACCGAACTGATCGCCGACGTCGGCATCTGGCTCGGCCGAGGCCTGGCCAACCTCGCCGCGGCACTTGACCCGGACCTGTTCGTGATCGGCGGCGGCGTCAGCGCGGCCGGTGATCTGGTGCTGGCGCCAGCGCAGGCCGCCTTCGACCGCTTCCTGACAGGCCGTGGCTTCCGTCCGCCCGCACAGTTGGTCCTGGCGCAGTTCCGCANNGAGCCGCCCGGCGTGGGCCCGCGTAGCGGCTTCTGGCCGCGGCGCAAACGTGCTCGTCCACGTCGCCATCGGACGCTGATGGAGCTGATGGACGCCTCACTGGGCCAGCAACCTTCGGGCCGGTAGCAGCCCGCGGCGTGGCAAGGCTCAGAGTCGAGCGCCGTCGTCCCAGGGATCGATCCGGCGGCGGGGAGTCGACATCAACAGTGTGGCCAGGCCCACGAGCGAGGCGATGATGCCCGCCCAAGTAATGGCGCGGCTGAAGTTCGCTCCGAACAAGCCGAGCACGGTGACCAGCAGCCCACCACCCATCAACACGATGCCCAGCAGCACTGCGCTGCGCGGCCGGGTCATGGGCGGCGGCGTGTCAGGGGTGTGGCGCGACCAGTGCGAATCGGAGGGTTCCGCCTCGTCCAGCGCGTCCTGCAGGTTGAAGTCACTGGTGGGAGCTTGGTGTGCCGCGGGGGCCTGGAGCGGCGCCCGGGGCACCGGCGTGCCGAATTCCGCCCCGATGATCTCGCAGAAGCGCGCGTCGACGTCGCGATCGTCGTTCATCGCTGACCCCCCGTGTCCGTGCACCCGCCCGATCGAGTACGCCCCCATGCTACGCGGGCGCGTCGTGGCTTCCCAGCCGCGAGCAGTCCCGCTCCCGTAGTGTTGCCCCGCAAGGAGGAAGCGCCGGTGTGGTACCAGCTGTTCAAGCACGTCCTGTTCGTGCCCTACGTCAAGGTCTTCTGTCGTCCACAGGTCGACGGGCTGGAAAACCTGCCCGCCAGCGGGGGAGTGTTGCTGGCCGCCAACCACCTGGGCGCCGGCGACACCTTCCTGGTGCCGGCCAGCCTGCCTCGCCAGATGGTCTTCCCCGCGAAGGCTGAGCTCTTCCGAGGTGACCAAGGGATCAGGTCACGCGTCGTCGCGTGGTTCCTACGTGCGGTGGGTCAGGTGCCGCTGGACCGAACTGGGGGGCGCGCCAGCGCCGAGGGCCTGGAACCAGTCCTGCAGGCGTTGCGGGAGGGCCACGTCGTCGGAATCTTCCCCGAAGGTACCCGCTCACCTGATGGACGTCTCTACAAGGGCAAGACGGGCGTCGCGCGGATCGCGCTGGCCTCAGGTGCTCCCGTCGTCCCGGTCGGTATGGTCGACACCGCACTGCGCCGCGGTCCGCTGGGCGTGCGCTACATGCGCGGCGCCAGGATCGTCATTGGTGAGCCGATGTGCTTGCAGGCCCCCTCAGGCAACGAAACCGACCAGCAGACCCTGCGCCGGCTCACCAATCAGGTGATGGCCCAGGTGCAGCGGTTGTCTGGCCAGGAGTACGTGGACGTCTACGGTGCGAGTGTGAAGCACGGAGACCTCGTGGGCTCCGAGGTGAGTGAGCGGGTGCTGCCCTTCCCGGGGGCACCCATCGACGAGGAGGTCCAGACCGGTGCCTGACAGCCAGCCCGAGGCAGGACGCTTCGACAAGGTCCGCGAGGCGATCGTGGGCCAGGTCGAGGGTATCGAGAACCTGCCCGCCGCAGGGGCGGCGATCGTCGCCTTCAACCACGTCTCGGTCGTCGACGGCCTCCTGACCAACCTGGTGGCCGGGCGCCGGATCACCTTCGTGGGCACGGAGCCCGCTCGCGTGCGTGGCCTGCTCTCACGGGTGGCCCGTCGCGAGCCCGCCGACCAGCTCGAACCCGCCCGCCGAATCCTGGCAAAGGGTGAGCTGTTGGGGCTCTTCCCCGAGGCACGACGATCCCCGGACGGGCGTCTCTATCGTGGCACCACGGACGTCGCCGAACTGGCGCTGGAGAAGGGCGTCCCGGTGATCCCCGCCGGCGTCATCGTGGATTCCGGACGGGTACTGGGATCGACGATCGTCTTCGGCGAGGCCCAGGACCTGTCCCGCTTCGCCTCCCTGCCCGACCGGGAACTCGTCCTGCGCGCCGCGACCGACACCGTGATGGCCGCCATCGCCGCGTGCTCCGGCCAGGTCTACGTCGACCGCCACGTCTGGGCCGAGCGCCAGGCCCTGCATCAGGAGCGCCGGGAGCAGGGGCAGGTGGCCAAGGAGCAGGCAGCGCGCGCACGCGCCCAGCGGGAGCTCGCCCAACAGCAGGCTGCGGCACAGGCCCAGCAGG
>DGKN01000094.1:6757-12996 GCA_002387005.1 Propionibacteriaceae bacterium UBA4569 | reverse complement strand
CGGCCACGTCGAAGTCCTTGGGTGCCACGACCGGGGTGTAGAGGATCACCTCTCCGACGGTGTCGCGCACGGTGCGGGCCTGGGAGGGGCTCATGCCCTGCAGCATCTCGACGTCCATCATCTCGGTGATGTCGCGGGTGGTGGCCAGCAGGTGTGCAAGTGCCAGATCGAAGAGGTTGTGCGAGGCCACGCCGACGCGCAGGGAGTTGCCCACCTCCGGACGGAGCACGCGCTCGAGGCAGCGGATGTAGTTGGCGTCGGTCTCATCCTTGGACGGGTAGGGCGCCTGCTCCCAGCCGTGCAGTTCGGCGTCCACCGCTTCCATCGCCAGGTTGGCGCCCTTGACCAGCCGCACCTTCAGCGGCGCCCCACCCTCGGCGACCCGACGGGCGGAGAAGTCGATCACCCTTTCCAGGGCGGGCATGGCGTCGGGCAGGTAGGCCTGCAGGACGACGCCAGCCGAGAGGTCCTTGAACTCGGGCTCGGAGAGCATCGCCTCGAACACCGCCAGCGTGAGGTCGAGGTNNACTCCTCCATGTCGAGGTTGACGAACTTGTGCGGGGTCGCGGCCATCGCGGTGCGGTAGAGCGGGCGGAGCCGGTCCAGACAGCGGGCGACGGTGCCCTCGAGGTCCCAGGTGACGATCTGGCTGACCAGGGAGCTGACCTTGATCGAGACATAGTCGACGTCATCGCGTTCCAGCAGCGCCTGGGTGCGCTGGGTGCGGCTCGCGGCCTCCTTCTCACCCAGAACGGCCTCGCCCAACAGGTTGATGTTCAGTCGAAAGCCTTCACTGCGGGCCTGTTCGAGGTGCTTGGTGAGGGCTGCGTCGTCGGCGTCGACGACCAGGTGGCCCACCAGTTGGCGCAGGCGCCGGCGTGCGGCTGGGACGACGACCTGCGGTGACACCCGCGCGGCAAGTGCCCCGGCGCCCAGCAGGGAGCGGTCCACACGACCGAGGAAGTTCGCCTCACGCACGCCCAACCCGGACAGNNGTGATGTCCTCGGGCCGTGCGACCCGGTCCACGAAGCGAACGGCCAGGGCCAGGCCCGCCGGATCGGCGACGAGTTGGGCCAGCTGACCGGCGGTGGCCTTCTCCCGGGCGGTCTCCCCGGCGGCGGTGGCCAGGGCCCAGGTTTCGGCCAGTTCGACGGCAGGTTCGACGAGGGGTTCGAGTTCGACGGTGACGCTCATGGGACCAACGTAGTGGGGTGCACTGACACTCCCAATCGCCGCTCCCCAACACAGCGAGCCACGGAGGGGCCGGGGCAAACACTGCGACCCGGACAAGAATTCGCGCCGTGGGAGAAATGCCCGGGTGAACTGTCGGCGCCTGCCCGTAGACTCATCCGCGATGACAACACCTGAACAGTCCGTCCCCGCCGGAGATGACGCCCGAGGTGCCGAACGGCGCATCTCGCGCCTGCCCGCCACGCGCCGCCTTGAGGTGCCCGCGTCGATCCCCATGGTCAACGTGCTCGGCCCCCGCGACGAGTTCCTGCGCCTGCTCGAAGGTCAGCTCGACGCCGACCTGATGGTTCGCGGCAACGAGATCACTCTCACCGGCAGTGCCGCCGACATCGCGCTGGCCCACGACGTCTTCGTCGAGATGATCACGATCCTGCGCACGGGCCAGGGCCTGACCAGCGCCGACGTCGAGCGGATCGTCGGGATGACCTCCTCCGACGAGCACCCCTCCGAGGTGCTCACCGCCAACATCCTGTCCAACCGGGGCAAGACCATCCGTCCCAAGACGCTGAACCAGAAGCGCTATGTGGACGCGATCGACGCCCACACGATCGTCTTCGGGATCGGCCCGGCCGGTACCGGCAAGACCTACCTGGCCGTTGCGAAGGCCGTCCAGGCGCTGCAGCGCAAGGAGGTCAGCCGCATCATCCTGACCCGTCCCGCGATCGAGGCCGGTGAGCGGCTGGGCTTCCTGCCCGGCACCCTGAACGACAAGATCGACCCCTACCTGCGCCCGCTCTACGACGCGCTCCACGACATGATGGAACCCGAGGCGGTCCCGAAGCTGTTGACGGCCGGGACGATCGAGGTGGCGCCCCTGGCCTACATGCGCGGACGGACACTCAACGACGCCTTCATCATCCTGGACGAGGCCCAGAACACGTCCATGGAGCAGATGAAGATGTTCCTCACCCGTCTGGGCTTCGGTTCCAAGATCGTGGTGACCGGTGACGTGACCCAGATCGACCTTCCCAACGGCCAGCCCTCCGGCTTGCGCGGTGTGCAGCAGATCCTGGACGGCGTCGAGGACATCGCCTTCTGCAACCTGACCGCGCGCGACGTGGTTCGCCACCGTCTGGTGGGGCGCATCGTCGCCGCCTATGACCAGTTCGAGAGCACCGACGAGCCCCCCGTGCAGGTCAACCGCGCGGCCCGACGGGCGTTCGGCCGCCACGAACAGGGCCGCCACGAACAGGGCAGGCACGATTCCGCACGGCCAGACCGGGAGCAGCGCAAGTGATCGACATCAACAACGAGTCCGGGATGATCGCAGACGAGCAGGGGCTGGTGCGCCTGGCGGCCTTCGCTCTCGACGAGCTGCGGATCCACCCGCAGAGTGACCTGTCGATCCTGCTGGTCGACGAGGCCACGATGGAGAACTACCACGTGCGCTTCATGGACCTGCCCGGACCCACCGACGTCCTCAGCTTCCCCATGGACGAGATGCGTGCGCCGATCCAGGACGAGGAGCCGCCGCGCGGACTGCTCGGTGACATCGTCCTGTGCCCGGCGGTCACGCAACGCCAGGCGGCCGAGAACGGCCGTCGTCCCCACGAGGAGGCCGAGTACCTGCTCGTCCACGGCCTGCTGCACCTGTTGGGGCACGACCACGCCGAGCCGGAGGACAAGGCCGTCATGTTCGGCCTGAACGACCGGATCATCGCGGCGTGGAACCAGCGCAAGGCCGACTGAGATGGCCCAGCACCAATGGATCGAGCTCTCGATCGCCCTCGTCTGTGCCCTGCTCGCCGGCCTGCTGTCGGCAGCGGACGCTGCCCTGGCGAACATGTCCAGGGGACGCGCAGAGGTCTTGGTCGAGGAGGGGCGCTCAGGCGCTCGCCGCGCCAAGCAGATGGCCGATGATCCCGCGCCCTATGTGAACACAGCGCTCTTCCTGCGCACCACCTTCGAGATCGTCTCCATCGTGCTGGTCGGCATGGTCGTCTACGACCACTTCCGCAGCGAGTGGCAGCAGGCGCTGCTGACCGCAGGCGTGATGGTGCTGGTGAGCTTCATCCTGTGGGGCGTCGCACCGCGCACCATCGGGCGCCAGAAGGCTGACAAGGTACTGCTCTCCCTGGGGGGGCTGCTGAGCCTGCTCACCACCGTCTTCGGGCCCGTCGCCAGCCTGATGATCCTGATCGGCAACGCGCTGACCCCCGGCAAGGGCTACACCGACGGCCCCTTCGCCTCCGAGGCCGAACTGCGCGACCTGGTCGACCAGGCCGAGGCCAGCGCCGTGATCGACTCCGAAGAGCGGGAGATGATCCACTCGGTCTTCGAGCTGGGCGACACGATCGTCCGCGAGGTGATGGTGCCGCGCACCGACGTCGTGTTCGTAGACCGTTCCCGCAACCTGCGTCAGGGCCTGTCGCTGGCCCTGCGGTCGGGTTTCAGCCGGATCCCCGTCGTGGGCGAGGGCCTCGACGACGTGCTGGGCATCCTGTACCTGAAGGACCTGGTCAAGCGCACCTTCGACAACCCCGGCGCCGAGAAGACCGAGACCGTCGAGTCGATCATGCGTGCGCCGCACTTCGTCCCCGACTCCAAGCCGGTGAGCGAGTTGCTGCGCGAGATGCAGACCCAGCGCAACCACGTCGTCATCGTCGTGGACGAGTTCGGCGGCACCGCCGGCGTCGCCTCGATCGAGGACATCCTGGAGGAGATCGTCGGCGAGATCTACGACGAGGACGACCACCCGCCGATCCCCACCCAGGAGGTCGAGCCAGGTGTCTTCCGCGTCGCTGCACGGCTCAATGTCGAGGAGCTCGGCGACCTGTTCGGGATGGATCTGGACGACGAGGACGTCGACTCGGTCGGCGGCGTGATGGCCAAGGTGCTGAACATGGTGCCGATCCCGGGCAGCACCGTCGACTATGAGGGCCTGCGGATCGTCGCCGAGACCGCCGGGGGCCGCCGCCACCAGATCGAGACCTGCCTGGTCAGTCGCGTCCCAGAGGATGCGGACGAGGACGAGACCGTCGAGGAGAGCCATGAGTGAGCAGGACAAATTGCCGAACCGGATGCCCACCCTCGCTGAGCTGATGGACGACGACTTCGATCCTGACGCCCTCGACTTTGGAGTGGGGCCAAACGGCGCGTCCGACGTCGACTGGACCGGCGACAAGACCTTCCGGTCGGGCTTCGCGTGCTTCGTCGGACGGCCGAATGCGGGCAAATCGACGCTGACCAATGCCCTGGTGGGTAGCAAGATCGCCATCGCGAGCTCGAAGCCACAGACCACCCGCCACACCATCCGCGGCATCGTGACCCGACCGGACGCGCAGCTGGTGCTGATCGACACCCCCGGCCTGCACAAGCCCCGCACCTTGCTCGGCCAGCGCCTCAACGCGCTGGTGCACGAGACCTGGGGGACCGTCGACGTGATCGGTGTCTGCCTGCCCGCGAACCAGCACATCGGCCCCGGCGACACCTTTCTGGTCAGCGAGATCGCCAAGCTCCCGAGGGCCCCGAAGCTGGTGGCCCTTGCCACCAAGACCGACATGGTCAGCTCCGAGCGGCTGCGCGGGCACCTGATGGACATCGCCAAGCTCGAGGAGAGCCTCGGGGTTCGATGGGAGGCGATCATCCCGTGCTCGGCTGTCTCCGGCGAGCAGGTCGACGTCGTCGCCGACGAGCTGGTGAAGCTGCTGCCGTATGGTCCGATGCTCTACCCAGAGGGCGAGGTCACCGACGAGCCCACCGAGACCCTGGTCAAGGAGCTCATCCGCGAGGCCGCGCTGGAGGGCGTTCGGGACGAGCTGCCGCACTCCATCAGCGTCGAGATCGACGAGATGGGCCTGCGTGAGGGCTGTCCCGAAGACCGTCCGCTGCTGGACGTCTTCGCGTCCATGATCGTTGAGCGGGAGTCGCAGAAGGGCATCCTGATCGGCCACAAGGGCGAGCACATCAAGGACGTCGGCACCCGTGCCCGCCAGCAGATCAGCGCCCTGCTCGGCACGCCCGTGCACCTCGACCTCAAGGTCAAGGTGCTCAAGGACTGGCAGCGCGACCCGAAGTTCCTCAACCGGCTGGGCTTCTGAGTCGGACGCCTACAGCAACCGGCCAGGTCTGTGTCAGGATCGAGCCATGGCCGACGAAGACCTTGTCCTNNAGAGTCTCCACACCCGCGGTGGGGTGAAGACCGGCGTGCTCGTGCGCAGGGTGAGCCCGACGAGCCTCGCGACGCTGACCTGCTTCACCGAGCCGGGGCTGCTGCACCACGTCGAGAACCGGGTCGAGTTCGACAGCGACGACCCCTTCAGCTGGACGCACTACGTTCACCACGATGGGGAGACCTTCCTCGAGCGCGAGCACGAGGCCTCCGACCCCGGCGAGACCGTGCCCAGCCACGCCGAGTGGCTGTTGGTCCATCGTCTGCTGCAGTCCGGCGACCGGGAGATGGCCTTCACCCGATTGGACGAGGAGACGGGCGCGACGGCCCCCGCGACCCTCGTCCACGAGGCGGACGAGGTGGTGCTGTACGTCGACGGCCGGGCCACCAACCGGCACCGCGTGGTGGGCGATGAGGTGCTGGCTTCCGACTGGGGCGGCATCGGGTCGCGGCCAGTGGCCGAGATGGCCGAGCTGGTGGAAGGACTCGACAACCAGGTCGCCGTCCGGTTGCGCAACTTCGTCGACGCCTGAGCCTCAGGCCCGGCTCGGGTGGGTCGTCGCCCCAGCGACGAGCGTGAGCGCGGACGTGAATCCGGCCAGCCGGTTGACGTCAACGTCGAAGGGGTTCTCGTCCAGGACCATGAGGTCGGCCGGGCTGCCCGGCTGCAGCGTGTGGACGCCATTCGTGGACGCAAGCAGTGCTTCGGACAGCGTCAGCCGTTGGGACGGGTGTTCGGCGGTCATCGCTTCGGCGACCGTTGCCCACGGCGACAATGGAACCACCGGCGCATCACTGCCCAGGAACAGTTCCACGCCCGCGTCCGCAAACTCCCGCAATGGTTGGACGCGTGCCGCGCGTGCCCCGAGGCTCGCC